>CAZTTF010000001.1:0-11179 GCA_964616365.1 uncultured Lewinella sp.
CTGCGCCTTGACGTGAATTATCAGAATGCAGCAATCGGTTTTTATGAGTACCTCGGCCTTCGGAAAATAGACCGCTATAATACCGATATCGGAAATGGCTATTTGATGGAAGACTGGATTATGGAAAAGGAATTAAACCAGCAGTAAAAGCGCTCATTCAGCTCCAACACTTCCAACGTGCGGGAACCACAAGATTACCAAACCATAAGACTATAACTATGCGAGTACTTCTGCAACGCGTCTCCCATGCTTCCGTAACGATTAATGAAGCGGTCTCCGGAAAAATAGACCAGGGGATTTTGGTCTTGCTTGGTATTGAGGAAACCGATGACCAAACGGATATCGACTGGCTGTGTGGAAAAATCAGCCGCTTAAGAATTTTCTCGGATGCTGAAGGGAAAATGAACCTCAGCGTAGCGGATGTCGGTGGCGGCTTATTGGTCGTTTCTCAATTCACGCTATTCGGGAGTACCAAAAAAGGTAATCGTCCAAGTTTTATCCGCAGTGCAAAACCTGATGTGGCCGTACCACTCTATGAGCAGTTTGTCAAGACCTTAAGCTTTGTCTCAGGGACAAAGGTTGAGACCGGGGAGTTTGGAGCAGATATGAAAGTCGAATTACTCAACGACGGGCCAGTGACCATTTGGATTGATTCGAAGGCGCGGGAGTAAGATTTTAGGCGATCTCTTGATTTCCATGACTATTATGTTAAGTAAAGGTGTTTTGTCGTGGCCCTCAACTATTAGGGGAAATTCGAATTCAGACTACAAGATTACAGCCCCCCTCACTCACCGGTAGATCGACTTCCCTTTCGATATAGGGGTACTGGACCCCCGTCAGGAATAGTCCCTCGGGTGGCGCGAGTCGGAAATGTGGTTTTCGGTCTCCCGTTTTGAGCATGGTTTCAAAGCTAGCGGCATCGAGTTGTCCGTTACCGATGAGCAAAAGATCGTTGACGAGCAGGCGGATCATACCCCGCAGGAACCGATTGGCCACAAAACGGATGCGGAAGCGGTTTCCGGCTTCATTGCGGAACAGGCTGACCTCCCGGAAATGAACAATGGTGGTATTGTGTCGATCCGGCGTTTTGCAGAATGCCCGAAAGTCGGTGTACTGTTGCAGCAGTGGCAGGACACTGGCCGCGGCCGCGGGTGCAAAGTTAGTCAGGTCCACGCGGGAGCTGAAGCGCTCCAGGTAGGCATCGGGATAATCGTGAAAAAAATAGTCGTAGGTCCTTTCAGTAGCATCGTAGCGGGCTTGTGCCCGGTCGGAGACCGGGATGATCTCCAGCAGTGCGATGCCTGCGGGGAGTTGCTTGTTGATGAAGAACTGGTAGTCTGGCGGTAGGGCATTTGCTACCCGTAGGTGGAGGTAATACTGGCTGGCGTGAACGCCAGCGTCCGTGCGGCCACACCCGCCTACGGTCACTTCCCGGCGGTGAACCTTGCTGAGCAAGTCCTCAATGGCTTGCTGGATCGTGGGGAGGTTGCCTGGCTGGCGTTGCCAGCCGCGGAAGTCGGTCCCGTCGTAAGCGATGCGGAGAAAGTAGTTGTGGATGATGGAACAGTTTTATGCCAAGGTAGGCATCAAGCGCTACTGCACTTAGATTATAGAATACTAATAACTCTTCACGACCAAGCCAAAGGTCAGAAAACGGTCTTCCTGCTCCTGGTTTTCAATCACAATACTTTCGAAAGTGTTGAGGTAGTTTACCTTGAAGTTGAGGTGTTTCCATACTGGTAGCTCAAACCCGATGTCTGCCTGCCAACGGTAATTATTGCCCCGTTCTAATGAAGGTTGGTAGAAACTCTCGTGCGTCAGAATCAGCTTCTTGGCAAACAACTGGTACCTACCCTTTATCCAGATGGTACTGCGCCAGGTCGTAATGGTCCGATCACCATTGTATTCGGATAAATTGAAGCTGGCCCGGTCAAAATCTGTTTGCTCAAACTCTCCGGATAAGGCGACTTTCAGCGAATTTTCTTTCTCGTCAATTATTTGATAGGTAACGCCAGCCCCGAGTAGATATCTCAGGTCAATTTCCCTGCGGAAATTTGTGCTGGCAAAGCCCAGCAACAACGGATAGATCTTCCGCTCAGGATTGAAGTACAAGAAATTGAGGCTGAGAATGTCTTCGTCGGCTTTTTGCCGGCCAAACTCCTGGTAAACATAGGAGTTGGTGGTCTTAAATTCCCACTTGCGCCAGGGTTGATAACGTACTTCAGACCTTGCTCTGAAGATCACCGTTTCTACATTACCCCGTTGCCAAAAACCAGTAATGGCCAGGTCGGCCTTCAGCTTAAGACTGTCGCTGGAGGTTGTTTGAGCGACCAGGCTAAGCGGGAGTAGGAACAGAATGAAAAACCACTTTTTCATGTTCGGTGTTTATGGTACTATACCTGCCTCAGGTAGCATAGATGAAATTTGGTAAGGCTGTTTTAAGACTCTGTAAGGCAACAAAACTAGGTGTGGCCATGGTCATGGTATCTTACCAGGCGAGGTTGAATAATGTTGGTAAAAATAGGAGAATGCATTTGGTTGATGACGAAAAATACAGCCCTCTTCCACCTTTTTGGGAAAGGGTGGAAGTGATTATTAAACGGGTGAAAACTACTCATCGTAGTGATCAGCGAATAGAGCGTTTGTTGGGATCTGCTACGGGTTTGATGCTTGTGTTACTCTTGTTACGAGAGGATTACGATGACGAAACTTTGGGTAGAAGTTTACTTAGCGTTTACGATGGTATCAACGGAGTTGTTGCTGGCGCAGCTTGTGGCACCGCCTGGCTTGATCTGGGTTTGCACCTAAGCCAGTTTCGTCAGTAGAAGAGAATAAATAATACTGTGCATAGCACCTTGAACCAGCACCTTGCACCTGCGTCCGCGCCCGATACTAGACGTTCAGGTAATTCATCAGGCTATCGTAGCGCTCACGCATTGATTCCTGCAATTGCTTCTCATTGAAGCTTGCTTTAACGTTGTAGTTGAAGCGCTCGAAAGTCGCCAACGTAGCCGCAATGCTCTGGCTATTAACCTTTACGGTAACCTCCGTCCGGTTGGTGTCCTGGAAGGTGCGGACAAAACTGCTCAGGATGACGGCTCCTTCACTTTCCACGATGCGGGCAATCTCTGCCAGGCTATAGTCGTGGCGACTCATTTCGAGGATGACAATACTTCCCGGGTCGCGGAAGGTGCTACTCTCCGCAAAAAAGCGGAGCAGGTCTTCGCTCGTTACCATCCCGAGATAATTGTCCTCACGGTCAATTACGGGCACAACCGTCAGCTTGTATTCAACCAACAAACGCATGACATCGTAGACGTGATCGTCGGGGAAAACAGCAGGAGGTTGCTGGTGGAGCTGGTAGCTACCCACGGGCTGCAGCGCATCGGTGTCCAGAATATCGTCTTCAGAGACAACGGCCTTCAGACTGCCGGCCTCCACCACGGGGAGGTGGCGTACGTAGAACTCACTCATGATGCCCAGGGCTTCATCACCGGTATCAGTTGGGGCGAGGGGGACAATAGCGTCGGAAATAAGGGATTCAGCAGTCATGGGGTTAATCTGGTAGTCTTAAAATCTGGCGTTTCGGGAGCGGTTGGCTGGTGGTGCCACCGGAGCGAAGGAATCGTGCGTGGGATTATCCCAGTAGTCTTTTTTTCTGTGCGGAGAACTCATCTTCCGTCAGGAGGCCTTTTTCCCGAAGGGTTGCGAGGCGCTGTAACTGGTCCAATAGGTCGTCGTTAATTTCGGGGAGTTCTACCATCTCTTCGGAGGCGATAGGGTTTTCGAGCACGGTTTCTTCAGCACTCAGGTCTGGCGCCAGCCGGTAACCATTTTCGGCAAAGGCCTCATAGGCGGGCTGGATACGCAAGAAGGCCAGGCTGTCGTGGGCCCGGATTCTTTCGAAGTCAGCAAAGCCAAGGGCAACCGCCCGGTCCAGGTGATAGAAAGCCTTGTCTGCTTGTTCCTCGCAGCTGTAGGAACAGGCGATGTTGAAGTGGCTGGCAACGTCCTGAGGGTTTTTCTCCAGCGCCCGACCAAAGGCCATGATGGCACGGTCGTATTCGAAGTCCCGGAAGTATTTCAGGCCTGCAGCGCGTTCCGCGCTGCCGTTCGAAACCGCCGGTGCGACTGGAGTTTGCCGCTGGCGGGATGGTTGGTTAATTGATGGCTGCCGGTTGGAGCGTGCCTGGTTGCGGCGCTGCTCCCGCTGCGCGCGTTCCCGTTGGCGTTGCTGGTAGCGGCGTTCGCGGTCGTTCATGGGTGGTCGGTTACTAGTGGTCGACTGACCCCGTTGCGGCAAAATTCGCCGGGTTGGGTTGCGCTGTCCGGCTCCGGCGAAGTACTGCTCTTTGTTGTACTTTTCGTCGAAGGCTTCCTGCGTCATGCTCAGAAAGGTAATGGCGTCAATTACGCCCAAAAGCCAGGAGATCGGGACGAGCAGAATATACAAAATCCCAAGTCCTACCTGCCCGAGGTAAAACCGGTGTAACCCAACAGGGCCTCCGAAAAAAGCAAGTACAGCCGCGAGATTTTTATCTTTCATGTGCACGTAAATAACGGATAAGCCGGGACTTTCGTTCTGGTAAATTTAAATTTTCGCCCAGTAGCCGTCTAAATTAAAGCGAGGTTTGGCAACGATACTTGGTTTCTTCTTGATGAAGTGGGCTGAACACTTATGTTTGGGTTATTTTGTCTGTTGGTCTTTTAGTCTGTTAGACGGTCATGACTGCCTAACAGACTAAAAGACCAACAGACTCGATGATCACGGAAGATTAGAGCATGATAGTCAATAATTTGCATTATTGTCTCGTCCAAACCTGACGTTAAATTAAAGAAACGGTCGGTTTGCTCGGATTGGCCTACCGGTCGGTCCGGAAAATACGACAGGTCAATACCGTGAGGTCATCCGGGAAATCGGTGTACTGTCGGAATTCGTCCAGAAATACCTTCAGGGCGGCGTTGAAAGAGGTGGCTGACCTTCCGTGCTGGCGCCTCGCCCAATTATAAAGGATGCCTTCATCAAGGGTTTCCCCGGCGGGGTTTTGGAGGTCCGTGAGTCCGTCGGTAAACGTACAGATGAGGGCCTGACTAGGCAGGTCAATGGTTTCGACCTCCAGCATCGGGAGTTCATCAATAGATCCCAGAACGAGGGTGCCTTTATCGAGCAATTTGATGCCCTGATCATGCACTAGAACTGGTGGCGGATGCCCGGCATTTACGTAGCAAAGCTGGTGGGTTTTCTGGTCGTATTCGCCCACGAAAAAGGTGACAAAGCGTTCCCCTTGGGTGATCTGGTAGACTGCGTCATTGATCTCGGTAACGAAATCGTAGAGGCTTGTTCTTTTTTTGATCAGGGTGTGGAAATTGGCCTGGAAGTTGGCCATTAGCAGGGCGGCGGAGACGCCCTTTCCGGTAAAGTCGCCGATACAAAATACCAGTTTCCCGTCGTCAAATTCCTGGTAGTCGATATAGTCCCCTCCCACCCCGAGTTTAGGCTTGTAGATCGTGTCTATCTCGTAGGCATCCCTAACGGGGAAGCTTTCGGGGATGAGCATTTGCTGCACCTTGGCGCCAAGGTCCATATCGGCCTCCAGTCGGTCCTGTTCCAGCTGGCGTTTGAACAGCCGTTTGTTTTCAATCGCTACGGCAATCACGTTGGTGATGGTCGTGATGATCTGCACCCGCTCAAACATGTCATCGGCGTCCTCAAAGGGACCAATGAATATGTAGGCAATCGGCCTTTCTTTGTGCAAAACCGGTACTACGTGCAGGAACTGCGAGAAAAAGGGCACATTGATGTCTTCAACGAGGCCGGGTCGTTTGAAGCGCTCTAGGGTTGCTCCGAGGTTAGTTTCCGGAACGTCAAGGTGGCTGATACCTACCTGGGTAGCGAGTACCCACTCGCTATCATCCCGGTTGTCCCGCACAAAAAGGGCCATCTCTTTAACCCCCAGCTCTTCCCGCAGGAAGGCACGGTACATACTGAAAAGATCCTCAACCGTAACGTTATTATTAATCGCCTGCGTGATCTGCAATAGACGGCGCACCTGCAATTGACGCAGGTGGAGCTCTTGTTCAAGTCGGTGGGTGCGGTCCAGGTTTGGAATCATCGCGGTAAATATACCCAAACTGGGCAGGTTTGGAATAGCGGAGAAGGGACGAACACCAATTTTTTACGCACCGGCTGATATTCATTGGTGACACTGCGTAGCCGGCTAAGGAGCAGTCTTTACTGGTCCGGCTTTTAACTAAAGATTGCTTTAGGGTAACTGATCTTGTTGGGCGCGGCCGCAGGTGCCAGGTGAAGGAGTTAGGAGCAATGAGGAACTCGCGGGCTTAGCTGTAGCCGGTGGCTACGGCTACCAACAAGCCAACCCATGCCCATAGCAGGATGATGCCCGTTAGTGGCAAAGCAAAACGGAGCCAGCGGTCAAAGGGAACCCGGCATAGGGACAGCATGGCGACGAGCCCCCCCAGTGAAGGGTTAAAAAGGTTGGTGACGCCGTCTCCTATCTGAAAGGCCAGGATGGATACCTGGCGCGTAAGACCAAGGGCCTCCCCCAAAGGAATCATAACGGGTAAGGTGGCGACCGCCTGCCCGCTCCCCGAAGGAATGAGCAGGTTGAGTCCGGCCTGCCCGATGGACATCCCCACCGCCGAAGCATAGGTTGGCAAGCCAGATAAGGCTTGCGCCATCCCGAAACTAATGGTGTCCTGAATCTGCCCCTGTTCCATAATCACTTTAACGGTGGCTGCCATCCCGATAATGAAGGTCGCCGGCGCCATTTGGGCCAGGGATTTAAACCCTGCGTTGGTTACCTCTTTTCCGGATAGTCCGCTGGACAAGGCACATACCACCATGACCATCAGAAAGACGGCGGAAGTATCGTTAATTCTGAAGTCCCAGTTGAACACCCCGTAGAGGACTACGCCCAAGCCACCCAGGAAAACGAAGAGCAACCACCAATTACGCGGAGTGATGCTGTAGTCTTCCAGCGACTTTGTGAGCTGCATTCCGCTGGTGTCCAGGTCTTGCCCAATACTACTAGCTGGGTCTTTTTTTAACTTCCGGTAGTACCTGAGGTTCCACCAGGACATGATGCACAGCCCCCCGAAACAAAGTACGGTGCGGAGTGCCGCACCACTGAACAGTGGCAGCTCCGCAATTTCATGGCCGATGCCAACGGTGTAGAAATTGATGGGAGATAAGCCAAAGGCTACCGTCATGCCACCGACACTAACACCGGCGGCGAGGATCAGGTCTCCACCCAGCGCGAGAACGATGATGCAGGCAATCGGAATGGTGGCAATGTTATTTTCGTAGCCAACCATGATGCCCAACATGCCGTAGAAAAAGGTAAGCAGCACGAGTAACAATTCTGCGTGACGGTCACCCATCAGGTGGACGATTTTACCCACAGCGTTTTCAATCGTATTGGTCTTTTCCAGGATGGAAAACATCAGCGCACTGGCCAGGCAAATGAAGATAATTGGCGTCGCTACTTTATACCCCTCCGGAAATGCACGGAAAATGCCAAAAATGCCAAGTGGGGTGGAGTCTACGACTCCGTAGCTGCCGGGGATCACCCGCATTCTACCGTTAACTTCAGCTCGTTCGTAGAGTCCTGCAGGCAGGAGCCAGGTCATGGCACCTACGGCCACGACGATCAGGAAGAGCATGATCAAAGGAGAGGGAATACGGGAATACCAGGGTTGTTTTGCGGACATAGGACGCAAGATATACTTCTTTAGGAATCGTAAGGAGGGCCGGGGCAGTAGTTGCTAAGTTGACGTAGGGCATTCAGCATTTACGATTCAAGAGGTACAACGTACGACTCCTCTATTGTGTCCGTTCAAACAGTAGCGGGTACCTTGGTGGCGGAGCTCTGCTCCGACTAGTAACAAATCGGAGCAGAGCTCCTCTAACAAGGCAGGCTTTGATGGCTTCTGAATGGCCTACTTTTGACGAGCCTAGCCACCGCTTTTGACCCCTTACTCTGCACTTCCTTTGGGACGGACCCGTGCGCCTGCGTCCGCGCCTGATTAGCCGCTGATCATTCCGTGGTTAAAGCCGTTCCAGGAGCCTGCCACTAACCTGGAGGAAGTCCATTTCGGTGATAATCCCTACCAGTTCACGTCCTTTAACGACAGGTAAACAACCAAGCTTGCCGCTGCGCATGAGTTGCATGGCGTCTTTGATGGTGGCATCAGGCCCAATGGTCTTGATGTCAGTAATCATGAGATCCTGTACCGTTTTGAAAGTGTTCTCTTTGGCATCAAGGCGGTCCTTTCTGCTGAAATAGCGGAGCAGTTTTCTGGTGGTAATTAAGCCCGTAAGCTGCCCCTTGTCGTCTTCGACGGGCAGGTAACGAAGCTTGCGCCAATCCATCATGTCCGCGACTAATTCCAGCAGGTCGTTTTCGTGGACAGTGAAGAGGTCGGTTTCCATGAATTCTTCTACGCGGAGGCCAACAGGACGGTAAGCCTTGAGGTTGTCTGGGTTTGGTAACTCCCAGTGGTGGACCGGTTTCTCGGTCATTTGATTTTTGATCATTTCCGAAGTGATCACGGTAAGACATTCATCTTGTTTTACCTCCTCCTTCATCTTGGTGAACGATTTAAGGAGCCAGCGGGCTCCGGTCTGCTGAGCTTTTGCCCGCTCTTCGATCACGCCGAGATAGCGGTCAATATCCTGCTCGGCAATGCCTTTGCTTCTCAGCCCTTTTTGGGCGAGCGGAATCAGCTCGTTCACAATCAGGTCACAGCTGCCAATCTTCTTGTTGTCAAACCAGGTGAACTGCGTGTCAATGCCATATTTAGCAGCCTTGATAAAGTTGTCTTTTGCGTCGGCAAAGCTGATGTGCTCCCGAATGTCTTTATACTCGGTGGCCATCCCCATCATGGAGCCAAGCCAGAAGGCGGCATTGGCCACTTGGTCGAGCACGGTTGGTCCGGCGGGAATCACCCGATTCTCGATGCGTAGGTGTGGCTTTCCGTTGGGGCTGATGCCATAGCAAGGGCGGTTCCAGCGATAGACTGTTCCATTGTGGACTTGCAGTGCGCGCAATTTTGGCGTCTTGCCCTGGCTGATCATTTCCAGGCTGTTTTCTTCTACGGATGTTCCCAACAGCACCCGGTAACGGGCAATGTCTTCTTTGTAGATTTCCATGATGCTCTTATCGAGCCAGTCAGTGCCGAAACTGACACGAGGTTCCGGCTGCCGCATATGGTCTTGTGTGGTCCGTACATCCAGCGCCTGCTGGAACATGGCGATCCGGCTTTCGTGCCACAAACGCTTGCCAAAAACGAGGGGGCTATTGGCTGCCAGGGCCAGGATCGGAGCCGTCAGGACCTGACTGATGTTGTACAGCGGAGCAAACGTGTCGGGCGTAACCTGGAGGTGTACCTGATAGCTGGTGTTGCAGGCCTCCATGAGTGGACTATCGTGCCTCAGGAAGAGTTCATCAATTCCGGCAAGCCGTAGCTCAAAGCCCTTATCCGACTTCAATTGGGCCTTGATGGCTTCAATCAGCGCCAGATAACGCGGTTTTGGGGTAAGGTTGTTGATGTTTAGATCAAACTTGCGCAGCGTGGGCAGAATACCGGTTAGAACAACCTGCGCATTGCTCTTTTTGGCTGCGGCAGCCACGATCTCGAGCTGGTAACGATTCTCGGTTTCCATCAACCGGAGGGCGTCTCCGGTGAACTCCTGGGGGGATAGGTTGACCTCAAGGTTGAATTTGGCGATCTCGGTGGTTGCCCATGAGTGTTCTTTCAAACGCTTGAGTATCTGAATGTTTTTTGAGGCCGGTTTCAAGGTTTTTTTGTCGACCAGGCACATCTCCTGCTCCGCGCCAATACGGATAGTGTCCGTCTCAAACCAATCGTGTTTGAGCATGTATTCTAACGCTTGTACATCCTGCAAAAGGCTGCGGGTAAAATTCGTGCGGCTCTGTTCTGTAGGGACGTTTACTCTTTCTTCTCCCATGGGTGATTTTGGTGTGGAGTCTAAATTAATGTCAATGTACGGATTAGCCGTGGGAGATTGGCTAATTAAATACCGGTCTTTATTCCGGCACATAAAATCATTCCTATTGCCGGTTTTTTCGGTCTTCACAGTTGGAGTACATGTTTTTTCATGAGATAATTACTCCTTGCATAAAACAAGGACAAAGCCGCAAACCTTCTATTGGGTAAACAACATACCCAAACAATGCAAAAAATAACCACCTTCCTTTGCGCAGTCGTCGTTCTTCTCGTTGCTGCTAGCTGTTCTCCCAAGACAACTGATGCAGCCGTTGCGGGAGGTACTGATTGGGCCGCACGCGCTGCGGCGTACAAGAAAAATCCAGAGGCTCTACAGCAACTTGTTGAAGATTGTGAAGCGACTGAAAAGCAACTCATGAGCACTCGCCAACAGTTGGATGAATACCGCAGCCAAACAGGAACGGCTTCTGCTGCACTCACTGCCGCGCAGAACCAGGCGGCTGCAGCCCAGACTGAAATTGAACAACTGCGCCAGCAATTGGCGACGCTGCAGGCAGCCGCTAAAGATCGGGTGGATACCGATCTCCAAACAGTACAGGGCGTCATCTTTCAGGTACAACTGGGGGCTTTCTCGCAGAATACCGTTGACCCTGCACTGTCTACCGGAGATGCGCTTGAACTCCAGAATCAGAATGGCCTGCAAAAGTTTGTGGTCAGCCAGTTCCGTAACTACAGAAGTGCCGAAACGCTTAAAAACCGCTTGGTGGTAATGGGCGTGAAAGATGCCTTCGTCGTCGCGAAAAATAACGGAGTAAGAATTACAGTGCCCGAAGCCTTACAATTAACGGGGCAGAATTAATCTAGTGGTCTGGTAGTCTGGTGCCGCGAAAAGCTGAGGTCGAGAGGATTGTAAAACTTCGAATTCGGTACTTTTTCACCTTGTACAGTATGAAGTCGCAGCCTGGAGTAACCTGGTGAAATGGTAGAAGTTGCCACAACTTAGGCGCTAAAACGAAGTTTTAACGCGCTGGCTTGATATCTTACCAGACTACCAGACTACCAGACTACCAGACTACCAGACTACCAGACTACCAGACTACCAGACTACCAGACTACCAGACTACCAGACTACCAGACTACCAGACTACTTCCCTTTACCTTGTAGCAACACCACTACGGTATAAAACAG
>CAZTTF010000002.1:0-2605 GCA_964616365.1 uncultured Lewinella sp.
GGCTGCTATTGTCAGTCCGAAGCCCGCCGGGACGGCTCTACAGGCGGACGCCACTCCACCAACAGCAGCGCAGGCAGGTACGGGAGCGGCCGCAGAACCTGCAGCCACCATTGCACGCAACCAACAGCTTTTCGTGACCGACCAGCTCAACTGGCCGGCAATCGCCAATTTAACCGAAGACACCGCACTTCCCGAGCGGCCACTTGCGCCCTCCGCGCCCGTCTTTCAGGCTTCCCGTACGGCAAGCTGGTCGTTAGGACTGGAAACTACCCTCAGCCGTATTAGCCAATCGTTCAACCAAACCAGTGCTCCCCTGAGCAGTGAAGTACTCGTTCCATTTTACGAAGCCAACCTCCGCCCCCTCGAAGCCGTTTCAACGGACCTTCTCCTGGGCTACACGACCCGTAACAACTGGACCCTCCGCAGTGGCCTGGGGTACACCCGGCTTAACACCGTAGCGGAAGCCATGTCTGTATCCGTCAACGATAGCCTGCGGGGGGAGGGAGTTGTCCGCGTTGATGTTCGTGGTCCCGGAGATACCACCTTCGTCATGGGCACCGTAGCCCTCACCGAAACCTCCACCCGTACCCAACAGTATTTCAATCACCTTACCCTGATCGACATCCCGCTGCTATTGGGCAGACGTTTTGCCTTCGGCAAACTCGACCTGAACCTGGAGGCAGGGCCGGTGCTCAACTTGTACGCGCGCGCTTCGGCGCGCCTGCCGCTTTCTGCCGACACCTTCAGCGAACGCGAAGATAGTGACAACCGCTACCGGACCTCCATCGGCATCAGCTGGCGGGGGCAAGCCACCGCTGGCTACCGGATAACGGAGAAACTGTCCTTCTACGCCGGCGTCGATTACCGGAGATTGCCAAGGCGCGGTGTGGAGACAGATCAATCCCCGGTAAAGACCAGCTATTCCCTTCTGGGAGGTAAACTAGGCCTACGCTACCGTTTCTAGATCACTACTTACTACCTAACATCAGGTTTGGACGAGGCAACAGTGCAAGTTGCTGACTATCATCCTTTAATCTCCCGTGATTACCTGGTCTGTTAGTCTTTTAGCCTGTTAGGCAGTCATGACCGTCTAGCAGACGAAACATAGTACTTGATCCATTTCAACAAGAGGAAACCAAGCATTTTTGCCAAACCTCACACTACCTACTGAGTAGGAGGTCAAAAGAAATGCACGTCGTCCGATGAAGTCTGTTTCGGTTGCTCCAGAAAAAGGATTCGTCGGACGACCGTTCAGCACAATCGTAAATATGCATTTGTAGGTTCCTACCCACTACTTGACTACCCACTACTTGACTACCTACTCCTACCCCCTTAGCTCCCCCTGCGTAGTCCGGTTAGGGTTACGGTTAAACTCAACCTCGAACTTAAAATCTGGTCCGATGCCGCGCACTACGGGAATAAACATGGTCGACATCAGCTCACGGGCTTGAGACTTGGCCCGGGTCATAACATCACTCTCCAGGGCTTCCGCCCGGAATGCTTCGCGGAGGCTATTTACCCCTTCGTTGATGTTGACGCTCTCCAGTTCACGCATCCAGCCAATGTCCAGTTTCTCAATTTTGGGTAGCACCTCATGGCTGAGAATCTCGGGTTCTGGCAGCGTAACAACTACGGTCTTGGAGCCTTCGTCCAGTTGCACTTCGAAGTAATCACTCAGTCGGAATCCAACCTTAAGGATCGAGATTGCCGTGATCTCCACGTCGGTCTCCGAAACATTCATGCCCCAGATCGAAGTCTGCAACTGCTTGTTGATGCCTTTTTTGTCCCTGATCTCGATGGTGGCCAGTTCACCGATCACATTTTCCACCTTCTCCTGAAAGAGCCCTTTGGACTTACTGAAATCATCAATCGCTGCCCGCTCGGCCATACGGGTAAGCATGGGTGCGAGTGCTTCACCGGTAGCAATCTTACAGGGGTTTTCTACATCAGCTCCTTTGGCCAGAATGTTGCCGTTTCTCGTCCTGATGACCGCCGCCAAAACTTTATTGACCATGAAACAAGTGTAGTTGGCAGCCACTTCCTCAAAGATCTCGATCAACTTGCCACCACCCTCTTCGTACCATATTTCGTAAACCACTGCTGAAGAGTCCCGCAGCCGCATAAAATCCTGGTAATACAACTCAGACAATTGCGGATGCTGGCGCTCATATTCCCGGATCACCTCCACCTTCAGGCTATCGTTGAGCCCCATGCGATTACTGACGTGGGTCAATATGTCGGTATTGATGTTGTACACCAGCTGGTCAATCTCCTTACGGTACCGACGCGGATGCTGCAGAAAGCTGAGGGCCTCCTCCGCATTGATACGGACCTTAAAATCCGCAGGCATGTACTGTAACTGATATTCAGCAGGTTTCGCTAAAAAGCTGCCGGGGGTCCCTTTGAGGTACTTATACCCCAGTACTCCCATAATCGCCAGAATCAAAAAGACAATGACCAGTTGGATACGGCTTATTCCTTGCGGTGCGGTTGTTTCAGGCATAAAGCAGATGGTTTATCGAGCGGCAGCTTCACTACACATTTTTCGTAGTAAAAATACGAAAATTGCCGCACATTTGTTTTAAAAGTTGCGATACTATAATTC
>CAZTTF010000003.1:0-2510 GCA_964616365.1 uncultured Lewinella sp.
GATCAACCTTGGTGATCAACTGGCTCGGGCGGTTAGCGATAAAGTGAAAGGCACCCGGAACTTCCACCAGGGCGGTTTCAATTTTACGGAGCTTCAGGGCATGGTATAACTGCTTTGCTTCCGAGAGTGGGGGGCGTAGGTCTGCACCACCAACCATTACCAGGGTTGGTGTTTCTACGTTACCCACCAGGGAGATGGGGGAAAATTTCCAGTATTCCATGGGGTTTTCCCATGGTTGACCCGGGTAACGGGAGTACGCATACCCATAGTAGTTGTCTGCAACCAGCGTCTTGCTGATCCAGTTCATGACTGGTTTGATTACGGCCGCCGAACGGAACCGGTTGTTCTTACCAATCATCCAGGCCGTCATGATCCCGCCGGCGCTGCCACCGGTTACAAATAGGCTGTCCTCCGCAAAGTAGGGACGCTTCAACAGGGCGTCAACACCGTCCATAACATCGTTATAATCTTCACCAGGGTAATTGTGGTATAGCAGGTTGCCAAATTCCTCTCCGTAGCTCGTACTTCCGCGGGGGTTGGGGTAGAAGACCGCAAAGCCGGCACTGGCGTAAAGCTGTACCTCCGGAGAGAAGTGGGGACCGTAGCTAGCGATTGGCCCGCCGTGGTTTTCCACGAGCATCGGGTAGGAAGAGCCTTCCTCAAAGTCAGGCGGGTAAACCACCCAACCCTGGATGTCTCGTCCGTCCACGCTGGACTTGTACCAGATTTCCTCCAGCTTACCCAGTTGGCGTTGTTCCAGCAGGCTTTGGCTGACGCTGGTCAGCTGCTGAGGTGCTTCTCCTCCGGCGGATTGCACGGAGAGTTCCGCCGGATGATAAGGACTGGTAAGCGTATAAGCGATGTCGCCACCCTCAGAAACAGTGTAGGATCCTCCGCTGTACGGCCGGGCTACAGCCGTGCCACCAACATTTGTTACCACCGTTTCGTACTTGCCCGCCAGGGTCGCAGAGCCCACCAAGGATGAGCCTTCATCATCGTACTGGAAATAAAAGCCCTTGCCGTCTGCATGCCAAACGAGATCGCCTACCGAACGGTCCAAATCCAGTGGGATTTCCTTTTTGCCGGAGCCATCAATATTCATCAGATGGGCCCGCGTCAGCTGGTAGGTTTGCATCTTGTCGGCAAAGCCGAGGTAGAGGATCTGCTTGCCATCCGGAGAAATGACCGGGCTGCTATCAGGGCCATCACGATCCGTCAACGCCGTGATCTCACCACTCTTCAGGTCAAGACTGTATATTTCGGAATTGCGGAAGCGGTATTCCCAATCAGCAATCCGATTGGCCGAAAAGATCAGGTGCTGGCCGTCGGGTGTCCACTGTGGGGTGCCGCGGTGATGGAAGTCGCCAGAGGTCACCTGGCGGGCAACGCCGCCTTCGGAGGAAATGAGGAAGTAATGGGAAAAACCCGGTGCCATGTAGCCCGAGCCATCAGCCTCGTGCTTGACCCGGGTGGTGATCCGCGGAGCATCGGCCCATTCAGCGCCCCGCGGGCGCTTGGGGCCACTTACGAGCTTCAACTCCTGGCCAGGTACAAACATGGAAAAGGCAAGGTGCTTGCCGTCTGGCGACCAGCTCAGCCCGGAGGGCGAGCGGTCCAGTTGGGTCAGGCGGGCCAGGGTGCCGCTCTCCAGCCAATAAACGTAAATCTCGGAGCCCTGATCGCTGCCACTGACAAAAGCCAGCCGGCTACCGTCGGGAGACCAGACCGCCGAAGATTCGTTCATGTCCCGACTGGTCAGTTTACGGTGGCCAGTGCCATCACTTTTGATCAACCAAAGCCGGGAGGTTCTCCGGTCTTTCATAATATCCATCCCGCGCCGTTGGTACACGATCCAGTCACCGTCGGGGGAAATCTCAGGAGCGGTAACCCACTCCAGTCCGAAGACGTCCATTTGAGTAAAAGGCGTTTTCTTCTGTGCCGATAGTGAAAATCCCGTGAGTAGCAGGAAAAACAGGAAGGTTATTTTGTGATTGAGCATGGTTGATCTGGTTATGTGAAGGGAAAGATAAGCCCAGTCAGGAAAATGTAAGAAGGAATGAGGTGAAGGGGATTTCAAAGGGACTATTTTAGCTGTTCGATGTGAAAGAAGGAGGTGACTGGATCATGATTTATCCTTACCTTCCCCTGAGTGATCAAGAATTACTTTTTACTAAAACACCAAACCCAACCAACAATGAAGTATATTTTTTCTGCTTTAGCCTTCTTCTTATTTACTGGCCTGGTCACAGCTCAAAAGGAACGTAGCGTGATGCTGGAAGGGCGCGTTTTGCGTTCGGTACCGGATACCCTCGTGCTGTTGAAACCATATGAAGATGTGCGGTACCGCGGAATTAAGATTCCGGTACAAGAAGACAGCACCTTCCATTATGAATTACCCGAAGCAGGGATCGAGAAGTACAAACTGGTTTTCTTGAGTGAGCATCGTTCGGGAGGGTGGCGACCAGTGTCCTTCTTCACTGATGGGGATACGATTTCGTTCACATTGTATG
>CAZTTF010000004.1:0-4514 GCA_964616365.1 uncultured Lewinella sp.
GTCTCTACCTCGCAACTACTGAAGGTAAGCAAGGTGACGGCAAAGAGAGTAAGAAGAGAGAGGGATAGCTTCATGGGGAGAGGACGTCTGCCAAAGGAAACGCAAAGAAACGGTAAAAGCTGCGGGCAAGCCCTGTTTTTAATGGTAGATAATAGACACAAGCGGCAATCCTGATTTTTAGCAAAATATGATTGAGGAAAAGAGGGGGTGATTTTAAGCTAAGAGCGCTTGCCCCTTTTCTAAAAAGGGAGCGTGGGCAGGTTATCAAACTGATGAATCCTGGAGGAATGTGAATAATGTACTGGAAGCCATTAACTTGTCCCTTTATAATTGCCTTGGTCATCAAATGTGACCACGTAGTAGCAGCAATACCAAAAATCACTTGGGGTAGCCGAGGCAATTATACGCAATGAAGCGGTTAGAAACGCTTCCATTTCAGGTACAGCCACCTATGCTGAAATACTGTTCAAATAGCGCCTTTTGCCCTGGTTTATCGTAGCGTGCGAAGGACGCATTCTAGTACCCGCAGGCCAGTGTCTCCGACGCATGGACGCCGAAGGCGTACCCTTTCAATGCTGCACAGTACCTTGTAGCCTAATTAAGATGATAGATGGATAATACCACCCCCAGGGATATTCCTTTAAAGGACCTGTTGCTCATAATTGGTGAATATTTACGGGAGAGTCTTCGGTACTGGTGGTTGTGCCTGTTGCTCGGGGTGCTGGTGGGCGGCTACCTGGGCTGGAAGGCGCGGTCAACCAAGATGACCTACGTTGCGCCCATGACTTTTGCCCTGAACAATGCTTCCGGAGGCGGAGGGGTAGGTTCGCTTTTAGGTCAGTTTGGGTTTGATACCGGGGGAGGGAGTAGTGCTTCGCCGGATAAAATTCTTGCCCTTGCTAAGTCTCAGAAAATTCTTCACGATTTATTGCTGGACTCGGTAGTAGTAGATGGGCAGTCAGACCGGATTGCTAATCATTTGATCGAGGTCTATGACCTACCCGAAGAGTGGCAATTGACCGGAGATCCGCAGAAAATTATCAGAGAGGAGATTGAGGAGATGAAGAAGGAGGAACGCTCTCTTCTGAAAAGACTACACAGCTTCGTGCTTAGTGATGTCCATAACATCATACGGATCAATTCGGACGTGAAGACAGACATTATTCGCGTGACCGCTCAAACGCTAAATGAAGACTTAAGCCTGGCCATCACCCGGAACCTATACGATAAGTTGAGTTCGTTTTATACTCAGGAAAGTACCGGTAGCTCCCGGGCTTCGGTGGAAAAACTGCGGTACAAAGCGGACTCCGTTGCCGCCGCGCTAGCGGCGGCCGAATACCAGCTCGCCACGGCCCTGGACACCCGGTTGGATATTCAGCAGCAACGTGGCCTGCTGCGCCAGGCGCAGCTCGACCGCCAGGTCCAGATCCTAAGCCTTTCTTACGCCGAAATATTGCGTAATCTCGAAACGGCAGACTTCGCCCTGAGCTCACGCACCCCTTTCTTTCAGACTATCGATATCCCCTTTACGCCACTGTATCGCGACAAACCCAACTGGAAATTACAGCTGATCTACGGTGGTGTAGGTGGTGTTTTTCTGGGGATACTCCTCATCAGCCTGCTCAAGTTTTACCGGAGCGTGATGGCTAACTAACACAATAGACTTGCAGATAATCGCAGAAATAGCTCAGGCCCATGATGGAAGCCTGGGAATCCTACATTCCTACATTGACGCCCTCGCGGAAGCTGGGGTGACAACCGTTAAATTCCAGACGCACATTGCTGCGGCCGAATCCAGTGCACACGAACCTTTTCGGGTGAACTTCAGCTACGAAGACGCTACCCGCTATGACTATTGGGACCGGATGGGCTTTACGGAAGAACAGTGGCAAGGCATTAAGGCACATTGTGATGAAGCCGGTGTGGAATTCATGTCGAGTTGCTTTAGTCAGGCAGCTGTCGACATGATGGAGCGTATTGGCATGGAGCGCTACAAGATCGGTAGCGGAGAAGTAACCAATTTCCTGATGCTGGAAAAGATTGCGCGTACCGGCAAACCAATTATCCTGAGTTCTGGTATGAGTAGCCTGGCCGAATTAGATGCGGCCGTTAACTTCCTGCGCCCCTTCGGAAATGATCTCAGTATTCTGCAATGCACGACCGCTTACCCGACACCACCGGAACGGGTCGGTCTTAACGTCATGGCTGTCTTGCGGGAGCGCTACCCTGATTGTAAAATTGGGCTAAGCGAACACACGGCATTGGTAGCAACGGGCATCGCTGCGGCAGCCCTGGGGGCTGACATCCTGGAATTTCACGCCGTCTTCGACCGGCGGATGTTTGGCCCCGATGCCTCCAGTTCGCTTACCATTGATGAAGTGCAAGAATTGGTAGCAGGCGTCAAAGCCGTGGAAAGTATGCTGGCTAACCCAATCGATAAAACCGATAATAGTCAGTACGCTGGGCTGAAGTCGATTTTTGAAAAATCATTAGCCGTAAGCCGAGACCTGCCTGCCGGCCATAAAATAACCTTTGATGATCTTGAGGCTAAAAAGCCGGCTGGGCATGGCATTGCTGCTAGCAACTTCAGCGACGTAATCGGCCGCACGCTGAAGCAACCACTGCAGCAATATGATTTCCTGAAAGCAGATGAACTCGAATAATGCAAAAGTTAGGGGATAACCTTATAATGCTCCCCTTGTAACCCTTGCAACTCCAGCAACCTCTGCAACCCTTGCCCCCCCCTTTTGCAACAACTACAACCTCCTCACAACTTCCTCCCTTGAATCAACTACCTCGAAAGATCGCCGTTGTCGTTACTGCCCGACCTAGTTACAGCCGGATCAAAACTGCCCTGCGGGCCATTGATGAGCATCCGGATCTGGAATTGCAATTGGTCGTAGCAGCCTCCGCGTTACTGGAGCGCTACGGTACTGCCGTAAAATATATGGAGGCTGACGGCTTCAGCATTGCTGCCCGCGTGTTCAACGTTCTGGAGGGCGAAAACCTGACGGCGCAGGCTAAGACTACCGGATTGGGGATTATGGAGTTGGCCAATGTCTTTCAAAATCTACGCCCTGATGCAGTAGTGACAGTAGCCGATCGCTTTGAGACAATGGCTACGGCCATTGCTGCCAGTTACATGAACATCCCCCTTGTCCATATTCAGGGAGGGGAAGTAACGGGGAATATTGATGAGAAAGTACGCCACGCTATCACCAAACTCTCCGACCGCCATTTCGTGGCGAGTGCGGACGCCCGTCAGCGGGTCATCCGCATGGGGGAAGTTCCCGAAACAGTTGTTAACACCGGCTGTCCCAGTATTGATTTAGCGGCAGAGGTGAAAGCCAGTCCGAACCTGGATTTTGATATCTACCAGCGATACGGTGGAGTAGGGGCCCAGCCGGACCTCAGCAAAGGTTACCTGGTGGTGATGCAACACCCGGTTACTACGGAATACGCCGATTCGCGTGCCCACGTGGAAGTTACGCTTCGCGCCATTGATGCACTCGGCTTGCCTACCCTTTGGTTCTGGCCAAACGTTGATGCTGGGAGCGATGGTACCAGCAAGGGTATCCGCTCTTACCGTGAGCGGCACGAATTGCCGCACCTCCACTTTTTCAAGAATATGGAAGGGCGTGATTTTCTGCGGGTATTGACCAACAGCCAGTGCCTCATCGGCAACTCTAGTGTTGGCATTCGAGAGTGTGCCTACCTGGGAGTCCCGGTCGTCAACATTGGTTCGCGGCAGGATGGCCGCGACCGGGGGCCTAATGTGCTTGATGTTGGTTACGACGAGACTGCCATCAAGGAGGCGATTACCCGTCACGTTGCTCATGGTGTTTACCCTGCCTCGGCAGTATATGGGGGCGGGGACGTAGGTGCAAAGATTGCCGCTGAGTTGGTCTCCATGCCCCTGACTTTCGCCAAAAGAATTAACTACTGATGCGCATCCTCGGCTTAGTACCAGCAAGGGGAGGCAGTAAGGGCGTTCCCCGTAAGAATATCCGCCCGCTGGGCGGCAAACCCCTGCTGCACTGGACACTGGACACCGCCCGCAAGGCCGGAGGCCTCGACCGGCTTATTGTATCCACCGAAGACGAAGAGATTGCGGCTGTGGCCCTGGCCGGAGGGGCCGAGGTCCCCTTCCTGCGGCCAGCAGCGCTGGCCAATGACACGGCTAAGAGTATCGATGTAGTGACGGATTTGCTCCAAACGCTAGCCGCTCAGGGCGATAGCTACGACGCTGTTTGCTTGCTGCAGCCCACAACGCCGTTTCGGAGCGAAGCACTTTTGCTGGCAGCCCTCCGGAGATTCCGGAAGGGGGATTTGGATGGACTGGTCACGGCATCTCGCGTCCCCGCCCATTACCACCCCAACTGGGCATTCATTGATGAAGGCGATGCGCTGCTTACCCCTGCACAGGGACCAGGCTCGGTCATCCCTCGCCGACAAGACCTGCCCCCCGCCTTTATCCGCGATGGCGCCGTGTACATCACCGCAACCGACGTGCT
>CAZTTF010000005.1:0-5248 GCA_964616365.1 uncultured Lewinella sp.
TTCCCCATTTCTTCCTGCCACTCCGTGATCTTGCCGAAGGTGCGGAGGTCTTTGGGATCTGAATAAGTACTCATGTTTCTTTGCTTTTGGTGTAGCTCCGAGAGCTGGATTTTTGTTTTTGTCGTTTGGGATTCGGGCGCGGACGCAGGTGCCAGAGCAGGACCAGAAGCAGAGAAAGCCTCCGCCTTCAGTACTTCAGGCTGGAGCGGAATACCTTGCCGGGCTTCTTCGGCCGGAGGCATGATTTCCGTATTGTCCCAAATGCCGGTGGTCAGGGTGGCGGCGTAGGAGACCGGCAAGCGCCGGTCATCAAGCATACGCGCTTTGGCCCCCTGGTGGTCGTAGTGGAGGGGTAAAAAGCTGAATTCAAAGCCGTTGGTGTCGTCAAGCGTCATAAACCAGGTCCGGGGTGTACCGTCGTTGGCGGGCATCCCGATGACGCCGGCATTGAGCCAGAGGCGGTTACCCGTTGACAATTGTCCGTTGTCCTTGGCCTGATCGGCAGGCTGACCGGTCATGACCTTTTCGGCGGAGCGCTGGCCCGAGGAGAGCCCCTTAGTTGGGGGACCAATCAGATGCCCAAACGGCAACCCACAATGCCCTCCAATCACTACCTCTGCACCTGCGTCCGCGCAAAATTGTGCTTTCAACTCGTCCGGGGTGCTGCGCCAGACAAACTCCGACTGGTTACGCGGGGAACCATGCAGGACCACTACTTCCCGGCCGGCATAGGTGAAACGCAACACATCCGGCAGGGAAGCCATGTATGCCTTGTTGCCATCCGATACATTGTTCGTCGCATAATTGTACCATAGCTTAGCGAACATATCGCATCTGGAGCCATCCCCAAAACCGCAGCCACAATCGTCACGGCCCGCCACCAGGTTGGTTTCCACGTTACCCGCAATGGCGTGGATGCCCCAATCTTTGGTCAAGTGAAGGCACGCCGCAGGGTCGGCACAGTAGCCCGGTGTATCTCCGCAGCAGATGACGTTTTGCGGCGGGATGCCCATTCGCTCCGCTTCCGCCTGCAGCGCTTCCAGCGCCTGCAGATTGGAATAGGCTCCGCCAAAAACCAGCACGGGGCCGGAGAGACCACCGATATGTTTTGTTTTGAAACTACTATCCATCCGTCGCTTGTTTAGCAGGCCGCAATACGCGGCCAATGAAATACAACCCTGCACACCCCACAAACTCTACCAGCGTAACACTGAGCAAATCAGCATACTTACCCGTCGTCAGCCACCAGCTTTCCGGCCACCAGCCTATTACCAATAGCACCCCGCAGAGGATACCGAAACCAACAGACAGGTAAAAGCTCAGCGGTGGGGCTTTGACCCACCAGAGGCAAAAGACCGGCCCCAGGCCCATTACCATGGCTCCGGACACCGTGGTGGCACTCAGGATTTCCGGACCGAGGAATACCGGAATCGTCCCGAGAATAGTGATGAGGATCATAGCCACCCGCCCTAATTGCACTTTTCCAAAAACGTAGTAAGTATCGTGTAACTGCAGATCAAAGTGTTCGGAATCTCGTACCCGGGAAGCCTTATCCTGCTCCCCCATTGGCTCCATCTTCTCAATGATTTTTGCGTGCCTGCGCGCTTTCACCTCCTGTATTCCTTCGCCAATGTCTTCTACCGTTAGCTTCGAAAAGCTCGTAAAAGTTGAATCCAGGGTACTGGCTGCGGAAGTTATCATGATGAAGTTCATCACCAGCAATAGCGGACCTCCAAGGTATTTAGCTACCTCCACCGGAGCCTGTCCCTCTACACCAACCATGCCTCCGTATACGCCGACCACGCTGAACAACAGGATGCACAAAAAGCCGATCGGTGTTGCCCACAGAAAAGCCTTCAACGTCGTCTTAGGGTCGCTCAAAAATCCGCGGTCCGTAAGCACCGGGTCGTGAAACGGATAGCTAAAACTCTGCAGAATAGCCACTAAAAGTAGGTTGCCCCCCATCTCCCAGCTCCAGGTCCCTGAGGTAATAATTGGTCCGAGATCGTAATCCGTCCTGGGCAGGACAGTCCCTAAAATAAAAGTGAGCAACACCCCGAATAACACCATCTGAATGACATCAGTCAGAATGCTCGACGACATCCCTCCTTTGAGGCTGTACGCTAAGGTCAACAGCGTAAAAACAATGATCGCTCCGTAGTACGCGGGGGCTCCCGCAGCACCGAAGTAGCTGCCAATCACCATGGTATTTGACCATACCTCATTAAACAACCGAAAGCAGATGAGGACGGAAAAAACGACCATGGCCCCCAGTCCGTAACGACTCGATAAAAAGTGGTGAATTGACCGGAATCCACCTTTAGTCCGCATACCATGAATCACCTTTCCCGCCACGGCAAAACTGAGATAGTAGGCTGCATAGGCTACCCCTCCAACCAGGCCAAAGGCCAGGCCCAGGTTCGCAGCGTTCGTGATCGACTTGGCAAAGAGCCAGCTAATTACCAGACTGCTGATCAGCGCAATCACCCCCGGCCGCTGATCGCGCCGGGCACCACCGAAGAACTCCGCCGCCGTCCGGGCAAATGGAGCCACCGCAAACAGCGCGAGGCTGGAAGCGATGATTAAGACCCATTGGATGGTTTGCACGTCTTTGATGGTCAGTTACGTTAGTTGTGAATTAATGGTGATTGATTTTAGAAAGTAGTCTGTAGTGGGTAGTAGGTAGTTCGGTCACACATGCTCGACGGGCACTACCCACTACGGACTACGGACTACGGACTACCCACTACTTACTCTACATCCCACCATACCCGCACATTGATCGAATTGTCATTCGTCGCTGCTGCGGCCTGCTGGTAGTTTTCAAAATTGAGGGCTTGTTCGTCGCTGGGGTACGGCATGCGGACAGGGATAAGGTTGTTGTTTAGGCTGGCCTGCGCGGGGCGCAGCTGGGTTGGAAACCCCGTTCGACGCCACTCCGCCCAGGCTTCATAGGCATTGCCCGAAAGCGCCATCCACTTCTGGACGAGCGTCTGTTCCAATTGGTTTTCGCTATTCTGAAAAGCGCCAAACACGCCCCCTGGTCGCTCCACGCCCCAGTAGCGATACGCCTGGATGGTCGCACGATCAAACCATTCTAAAGGGTTAAGCGCAACGTAACCCTTGAGCGCCGCTTCAGTGAGCAGGTAATCCGTTTCCCAGGAAGTCATATAGTTGAAGCGAAAATCAGCGGCATTCTCACGGAAAATGAGCCCGGGGCGGGCGAAATTACCGGGTGTGATGCTGCTAGAGGGGTCAATGCCGTTAGCGACGCCACTGAAATTGTCTCCTGCCGCGCTCGGGCGATAAAGCACACCGGTTAGTGGGTTATCTTCAGGGAAAACCTCCGCAGCGGTTTCCGACATCAGGAAGACGTTGAAGATACCAACGCGGGCCGTCGCCAGCGGATAGCTGTTCGGCTGCCCGGCGGTAAAGGCAAACACGGCGTCCCTGTCGGGAGCATTAATGTAGCGGCCACCCGTAACAATTTCCTGAATCTGGTTGCCAGGGTTCACCCTGCCTGAGATCCGCATCAGGGCTTTGATACGCAAGCTATTCGCGAAGCGCACCCAGCCCTCCAGATCACCGTCAAAAAGAATGTCTCCGCGCAGGGGTTGAATGCCTGCGCCTGCGTCCATGACCTCAACAGCCCGCACCAGCAAGTCCAGTATCCCACCCTGCCCAAGGTAGATGTCTTCCTGACTATCGTAGGCAGGCGTAGTCACTCCGGCCGAACGCCCCTGAAAAGCGTCATAGTAAGGGACATCTCCAAATAAATCGGTCAGCGTCATGGCCAGGTAGGCTTTCATCACCAGGGCCGGACCTTCGTACACTCCCTGTGCGGGGTTTTCACGGGCAATATCCAGAATCGTCTCATTATCCCGAAGGTGAGTATACAGAATCGGCCAGGGGTTGCCTCCTTCCTGAGGGGAGCTCAGCGCATGGCGGTCAAAACCGTTGAAGTCGATCATGGAAAAATGCTGACTAAGCAGGTTGCCCGCCACGAAGCCTTCGTAGCTCATGGCATCCCCATAGCCATAAAGCACCTGACGCAACAGGAATTCGGGCTGGATATCCGAAGGTGCATTCTCGTTAGTATTTATGTCCTCAAAATCCTGGGTACAGGCAGTGAGGAAAAGTATTGGCAGAAGCCAGAATATTTTTTTCATGGTTTGTGCTTTGTTGGGCGCGGACGCAGGTGCAATGATGCTGGGGGCAGGTATTGGCCGCCCATTCACATTCGTCCGGATCAAAATTCAATACCTAGGTTAATACCGAAGCTTCGCGCCGTCGGGTAAGAGATGTCCTCTACCCCACCGATTAGGTTTTGCCCCTGGATGGCAAATTGCTCCGGATCGAAGTGAGGAATTGCCGTAAAGGCCGCCAAGTTGCGGCCAATCAAACTCACACTCAAACCTCCTAGTCGATTCAGGAAGGTCGATTCCAACTGCTCCGCCGTCAGGCGGTAGGTCAGTGAAACCTCACGGATTTTCAGGAAGCTGGCGTCGTAGACGTTGTTCTCTTCGTGATTGCGGTTGTAGAAACTCCGGTAAAAACTCTCGGCAGACACTGCCGTAGTGTTCGGCGTGTACACCGGGGCTTCCGCCGTACCAGTGTTCTGCACACCTTCGATGACAAAGCCTTCAGCCGGGCGGTCAAGCGTTTCCTCCAGCTGGCCGGCAACGCCGGCCAATGCCAACGTCCGGCTCACCAGCTGGCCGCCTTGCCGCCAGTCGACCAACACGCCGAGGTCAAAGTTGCCCACCCGGAAGTTGTTCTGAAACCCGAGGATGAAGTCCGGGTTAGCGTTACCCAATTTCTTGAGGTTGTTGTCGGCAATGAAGCCTCCGGCTTCGTTGAGCACCAAGTCTCCATTTTCATTCCGCAAGTATCCAGTTCCCCAGATATCACCGATCTCTCCGCCTTCTTCAACGATAAAGAAAACCGTCTGATCTACGGAGTTATACACCCGGCTGTAGGCCAGGGTGAAACGCTCAGTACCCTCCGGCAGCTCATCCACCCTGGCCCGGTTGGCACTAAAGTTGAAGCGACTGATCCACTTAAAGCGGTCGTTCCACACCGGTCGAAGGCTCAAAATCGCCTCGATCCCCGAAGCACTTACTTGTCCGCCGTTCACTATTTGCTCCCGATATCCGGAAGATTGCGGTACCGGCAAGCTGAGGATCTGGTCCTCTGTAGTCTGCTGGAAGTACGTTAGATCAAGACCAATCCGGTCATCCAGCAAACG
>CAZTTF010000006.1:0-2894 GCA_964616365.1 uncultured Lewinella sp.
ATCAGCCTGGAGCCAGACGTAGCCATCCTGGATCAGGTGGTTGTTACTGGTTACCAGCAGCAGCGTAAGGGAGACATCACCGGTGCCGTAGCAGTTCTTGATGCAGAGGAATTGACCTCTATCGCTGCTACCTCCGTAAACCAGCAGCTACAAGGCCGGGCAACGGGCGTGCAAACGTCTACCTCTGGTGCAGTTGGTGACGGTACGAACATTCGTATCCGTGGTATTTCCTCCTTTACCTCTAATGACCCGCTGACAATTGTCGACGGTGTTCAGCAGGTAAACAACTTCCTGGACAACATCAACCCGGAAGACATTGAGTCTATCCAGATCCTTAAGGATGCCTCTGCCGCTTCTATCTATGGTACGCGGGCACTCAACGGGGTAATCATCATCACTACCAAGTCTGGTAAGTCTGGCAAAGCCAAGATCACTTACAACACTTACTTCGGTACGCAGAACCACGAGCGTGGTTGGGATGACATCCTGATCCAGTCCCCAGAGGATTACGCTGATGTATTCTACAGCAGCTACACTGACCAAGGTCAGCTTCCTGGTGAAGCCAACATTTACGGAACTTCCGGTACGCCAGTTATCCCGGACTACATTTTTGTATGTCCTGATTGTCGCGACGCCAATGGCAACGTAGACGAAAGCCTTTACAGCTACCCTAACAACCTGATCATGGCTGCCAACCGCGAAGGTACCAACTGGTGGGACGCTGTATTCCGCAATGCTCCTATCCAGAACCACACCCTCGCTATCAGCGGTGGTAACGACCAGGGTACTTACCGTATCTCTGCCGGTTACCTTGATGCACAGGGTACTATGGTAAACACTTACCAGCAGCGGATGAACCTGCGCGTTAACAGTACCTGGAACCTGGGTAAGGTTCGTATTGGTGAAGCGCTTAACATCAGCCGTGTACAGAAAGTTAGTGTTCCTGGTGGTAACCAGAATGAGCAAGGTACGCTCATGCAGATTGTGAAGCAGCAGCCAATTATTCCTGTATACGACATCTCTGGTGTAAACTTCGCCTCTGGTAAGTCTCCAGGTCTTTCCAACGGTAGCAACCCACTGGGTCAGCTGGTGTACAACAAAGACGACGTAGGTGAATTCGATGCCATTCAGGGTAGCGTATTTGCTGAAGCTGAAATCGTAGACGGTTTGAAATTCAAGACGCAGGTAGCCCTTAACTACAGCGTTGGTGGTCAGCTCAACTGGAGCAACCCGACTTTTGAAAACTCGGAGCCTACTACGGTAAACGGATTCAGTGAAAACCTGAACCGTAACTACGGCTGGATCTGGACCAATACATTGAACTACAACAAGACTTTCAACGAGCGCCACAATGTGAACGTACTTGTTGGTTACGAGTCTCAGCGTAACCGTGGTCGTGGTATCGGCGGTAGCTTTGGACAGTACTTCATCAGCGACCTTTCGGCTCGCTACCTGAACGCTGCCCTTGCTAATCCTGACACGCGTGCCGTGAGCAGTGGTGGTGCAGAAAACACCCTGCTGTCTCAGTTTGGTCAGATCAACTACGCGCTTGATAACAAGTACCTCCTTGGTGTAACGATCCGTCGTGATGGTTCCAGCCGCTTCGGTCCTGAGAACCGCTTCGGTGTCTTCCCGGCAGCTAGCTTCGGCTGGCGTGTTTCTGATGAGGCTTTCATGGAAAGCACTTCATCCTGGCTGACTGACCTCAAACTCCGCATTGGATACGGTGTTGTTGGTAACGAGCAGATTGGTAACTACCGCTACGTAAACCAGTTTGGTGGTGGTACTGGTTCTACTTTCTACGACATTACTGGTAGCAACAGCCTCGCAACAGGTTACACTGCTATCTCTTTGGGTGATCCTAACACTGGTTGGGAGGAAAAGACGACTACTAACTTCGGTATTGATGCAACCATCCTTGATGGTAAAGTAGGTGTTGTACTTGACCTTTACCAGTCTACGGTAGACGGCCTGTTGTTCAACCCTGCACTTCCACTGACTGCTGGTACGCCTGCTCCACCATTCCGTAACATCGGTGAGATGGAGAACAATGGTTTCGACCTAGGACTGACCTGGCGTCCAAATGTTGGTGCTGTAAAGTTCAACATCAGCGCTAACATCAGCCAGTACACGAACGAGATCGTAGCAATTGACGGTAGCCAGACTGAATTCTTCGGTCGTGGTGGTCCGGGCACACGGATCGGAAACATCCAGATCAACCGCATTGGAGAGTCTATTGGTTCTTTCTGGGGCTTCCAGCAGGATGGTCTGTGGCAGAGTCAGGCTGAAATCGACGCAGCTAACGCAGGCAACCCTGACGGTACTTTCCAGCCATTTGCTGCTCCTGGTAGCTTCCGCTGGCGTGACATTGACGGCTTTGACCCAGAAACTGGTGAGCTTACGGGTATTCCTGATGGTAAGATCGATGATGCTGACATTACCATTATCGGTAACCCACACCCTGACTTCACTGCTGGTCTGAACATCGGTGCTTCTTACAAGTCGTTCGACTTCACGGCATTCTTCTTCGGTAGCTTTGGTAACGACATCTTCAATACCACGAAGCAGTTTACCATCTTCCGTCAGTTCGATACCAACGCTGATCGTGCGATCCTGACCGACTCCTGGTCTCCGCAAAATACTGGTGGTACCCTGCCAGCACTTAACATTAACGATACGGAAAGCCGTCGTCCATCTTCTTTCTACGTTGAAGACGGTTCGTATATTCGCCTCACGCAGCTACAGATTGGCTACACTTTCCCGAACAATTTCGGTGGTGATATCCTTAGTAACCTGCGTATCTACGTACAGGGTCAGAACCTGTTCACCATCACTGACTACTCGGGCCTCGACCCCGCACTGTCTTCTTTCGGTAATGGTAATGCAGATGCTGA
>CAZTTF010000007.1:0-23883 GCA_964616365.1 uncultured Lewinella sp.
CCACCTTTTATGCCGGCAAAGAGTTCTTCATCTTCCATGTTGACGTACTTAGCTTTCACGTTGGTTTCCAATGTGTTCTTCCAAATGTAGCGTTTAAGTCATCAATCTGCGTGCCACCGTTGTGGTTATATTGCTTTATGCGCTTAATCATGAAGGTGTTACGACTCGTCCACTTCTTTTTTCGGCAGTGCTTATTCAACGATTTTTCGGGCCTCCTTGCTCCTTTTTCCTAACTTTGCCCTTCGAAGGAGTTACGGACTGCACCTGCGTCCGCGCAACCTCCCTCGTTCAGCATGCGTTAACTATCACCATGGTCAAAATAGCCGATATAGAACTGGGAGAGTTCCCCTTGTTGCTCGCTCCGATGGAGGATGTGAGTGATCCTCCCTTCCGGGCCCTATGTAAAGCCCAGGGGTGTGATATGATGTACACCGAGTTCATCAGTGTCGAAGGCCTTATCCGGGACGCATCCAAAAGCGTGGAAAAACTTGATATCTACGATTACGAGCGGCCTATCGGGATTCAGATATTTGGTGCCAATATTGAGAGCATGGTTAAGGCGGCAGACATTGTCGAAGCAGCCCAGCCAGAATTACTCGACATCAATTTCGGTTGCCCGGTAAAAAAAGTAGTCTGCAAAGGTGCTGGAGCCGGCATCCTGCAGGATATCCCCAAAATGGTAGAACTTACCAAGGCGATTGTTGACCGGACTAACCTGCCCGTAACCGTCAAGACCCGTCTTGGCTGGGACGATAATACCAAGTACATCGAAGAGGTTGCCGAACGGCTGCAGGATGTAGGCATCAAAGGGCTGTCGATTCACGGGCGGACCCGTAAGCAGATGTATAAAGGAGAGGCCGACTGGACGCTGATCGGCCGCATTAAGGATAATCCCCGTATCTCCATCCCTATTTTCGGTAATGGTGATATTGACTCACCACAAAAGGCCGAAGCGTACCGTAACCGCTACGGTGTTGACGGCATCATGATTGGCCGGGCAGCTATCGGGAACCCCTGGATCTTCCGGGAGATCAAGCATTATTTTGCCACCGGTGAACTACTACCTCCACCAAGTATTGACGAGCGGGTCGATGCCGCCCGGGATCACCTGAAGCGTAGCATTGAGTGGAAAGGGGCAAAACTCGGAATCCTGGAAATGCGACGTCACTACACCAATTACTTCCGCGGACTCCGTGGCGTAAAAGAATACCGCAAAACACTGGTAAGCGAGTACGAGCCCGAGCTGCTTTTCAAGGTGCTTGAAGAAATGCGGGAAGTGTACCGCGATGTAGAGGCAATGGTCTAGGAAACCGCTTCCATTTTCTGCAAAGACAGGAAAATTTCAGATGATATGCAGGAAGTGGCCGTTAGGTGCCGGCTACACATATGGAATGCAGCAAATTGATTAATTCTTCTTGCTTGGCTTCATCTGTAATCAGATAGATTGGCAGGATAATCGCTGCTTGAGAGCTGAAGGTCAGTTTCAACTCTCTTACGTTTGGTCGCTCGACATCCAGAAGGCCATCAAGTGAGGTTTTTTGCATCCTTTCGCTCTGCGTAAGGTCCCAGGCAAGCTCTTTGCCATTTATGGTCACAAAGCGATCGGGCTCTCCAGAAGGAGTGGTGCGAAGACGATATCCAAACCAGGCTGCCAGAATCGCGGCCACCAGGGAGATCACCCCAAAGATGAGGTGATGCCAATTGTTGCCCTCCTCTTCTACGGTCCATGCTGTGAAATGCAAATAGAATTGTTGGGCCGCGGCAAGCACAAGAAGGATGGCTCCCAGCAAAATGCCGAGTGGGAGCCAGCGAACCTGGCCTTTTCTATTCGACGCTGAATGGTAACTGTAACTGCGTTTCATCACCAGCTAAGGTAAGGGGAGTAGGGAAATACTTGAGGGTACAAATTCAAAACCTTTTTTCCTGCTTGTTATTCTACTACAAACCGACAACCGACAACCGACAACCGACAACCGACAACCGACAACTATGACATATCTGATTATTGGTGGCTCATCCGGCATTGGCCGGGCATTGGTGGACCAACTGCTTGCTGAGGGACATGAATTACACGTTTGGGCTCGTGAGGCGCGGGACCTGCCGTCCGGCGTACATTTTACGGCTTACGATGTTGTTGGAGATGAGGATCCGCCCAAGGCTACGATTCCGGCAGTATTGGATGGCCTGGTATATTGTCCCGGTAGCATTAATTTGAAGTCTTTCCGCAGCTTAAAAGCTCCGGCTTTCCGGGAGGCATTTGAGTTGAACGTAGTCGGTGCCGTACGCTGTTTGCAGGCAGCTGAACGCCCGCTGAAAAAATCAGGAAAAGGGAGCGTAGTATTTTTCTCTACTGTAGCTGTGCAACGGGGCATGCCATTTCATGCCGGGGTAGCCGCGGCAAAAGGGGCGGTGGAAGGACTGACCCGCAGCCTTGCTGCAGAGTATGCTCCGGTTATTCGGGTCAATGCAATTGCACCGTCTCTGACGGACACGCCTTTGGCCGAAAAGTTATTAGCTACGGAGGATAAGCGCGCAGCCAGTGCTGAACGCCATCCCCTGAAAAGAGTCGGGACACCTGCCGAAATTGCAGCAATGGCTGCCTTCTTACTGAGCGAGCAAGCAGCTTTTGTTACCGGCCAGGTGATTGGTATGGACGGAGGACTGAGTGCCCTGTAAGTTTTTTATGGCGCGGCCGCAGGTGCAAGCTATGGGGTGAGGAGCAGAGAAGTCCAACGGTTTTATTCGCCCGCGACATTCCGGTTCAAATGAAAAACCCCTCCCCCGAATCGCGGAGGAGAGGCTATCCCAAAAACCGATTTAAAGTCTTTTCCGTCAGCAACTGACGGCTAGGGGCTACACTGTAGCCCGTTGAATATCCTTCGGTAGTAGATAGTGATGCTCGCCCGAGGGGCTTTAGCGTCTGCTCAAAGTCTTGATCTCCAACACGGAAGTACCGTGTTTATACTCCAAAGATAACCGATGAGGTGCGGTATTCCAAGTGTCCACCAGCCTCCGCTAGCGTTGCTTGGCAGCGTTTCTCTGTTGTTTTTCTTTGATGGACTTACGGCTAATAGCGTATCCTGCTGTGATCTCGTGGCCGCCATTACTGTACTGCTGAAGTCCTCCGAAGGGTAAGTCGTAGGAGTAGAATAAGCGGAATCCTTTGAAGCCGCCGTAGGCCGGCTGCACACCAAACAAAATACCGACGGCACCAAGGTATCGGTAGGAAGGTTGTACAATGAATTGCTCATTCTGGAAACCGATCTGGAGATTAAAGTCCATCATGAAGGGAGCGTCCTGAATGTCCCGTACCATGATGCTGGGGGTATAGCTCACCTTGGTATCCTTGTTGTAGATTCGGGTGCCCAGCATAATGGTATAATTGAGGCCTTCACTCAGGCGTGTTCCGGAAATGTCCTGCAGGCGGTTACTCACGAGGTTGTTGATGGTCAGTCCGCCAAACACTTGTTCCCGATAGCTGCCGTAGATGCCTATACCAGCATCAAATTGATTCCTTCCGTCCAGGGCTGCCATTAACTCCTCGTCACCAGGCTCATAGTGGGGGTTATTGACAATATCAGGGTCAATTGTGAGTCGTTGGAAAGTAGTAAAGAAGCCGAATGCCGCCCGGAAAGGCTGGACACCTTTTTCTTCTTTACCGAGCCCAAAGCGGAACGAAACATCAACTTGTCCTTTGGTGCGGCGTTGTTGGGCCGCGGTTTCAGAGAAGAAGCCTCCTCCGATACCAAAGCTTTCTCCAACCGGGCCGTTGGCCCGCAGGGCAATAGTCTGTGGAGCATCGTCCAGTCCTGCCCATTGAGAACGGGCATTAACGAAGACGTTGTACTCGTCCATGAACCCTGCTGCGGCGGGGTTGAGGATGACCGGATTCTGGATGTAATGGTTGAAAATAGCTTCGTCCTGGCCGCGCAGGGCGCCAGTTACTACCAGACATAAGAGTAAGGAAAGGGGTAGTAATCTTTTCATAATGAAGCGTTTCTTGTTGTTTTTGGGATGGGATTAATAAAACAAGCAAGAGGAAAGTACCATGAGGCACTTTCCTCTTGCACAAAACTTATTCACGAACAATGGTGAGGGAGCCACGCTGCTGCATTTCTTCGCCAATAGGATTAGTGAAGTTAAAGATGTAGTAGTAAGGCCCGGCAGGAAGTGGGGTGCCGTCATTGGTCCGACCGTCAAAGCAGTTGAGTCCGTCGTCATCGCTACAGTTATAGTCATCCGTTTCGAAAACGAGCTGCCCCCAACGGTTGTAAATCTCCATAGTGTTGTTGATGGCTGCATCTTCTCCTGAGCAGAAAAGGATAAAGGTCTCGTTCAGGCCATCACCATTTGGCGTGATGACTTCCCGGGCACTGAGGCAGGGGAAACGACGGTCGAGCACGGTGGCGACCATAGTTACGGTTTGACAACCAGCTCCATCAGTAACTTCAATGGTGTATTCACCAGGACATAAGCCTGAGGCTACGGCATTATTACCTTGGTTTGGTAATTGTGGCCAGAAGTAGCTGTAACCAGTACCACTACCCCCAAGCGGAAGGATGGTAATGCTGCCGTTGCATCCGTCGGTTGCGTCGGAGGTCTCAAAGGTGATCGCTAGGTCTTCCGGAGCGGTAAGCACGTAGTTGTCCTCAGCGATACAGTTGTTGGCATCGGTTACGGTTAATCCGTAGCTGCCTGCGCCGAGGCTTGAGCGTTGCCCGGAGTCAGAGCCATCTGACCATTCAAAAGAGTAGGGGCTAACACCACCAGCCGGAGTTACGGTAATCATGCCGTCGTTAGTATTACCACAGGAGATAGCCGTTATGGTTGGCGTTAGCGTTATCGCCTCCGGAGCAGTGATCTCCACTGTGCGCTCAATCTCACAACCTGCAGCAGATGTGACAAGTAGTAAATATGTACCGGCGCCTACGTCATTCAGGATGCTATCGGTATCGATGGTGGTATCGTTCTGGAGCCACTCGAAGTCAAAATCTCCCTGGCCACTAATTACCGCAGCAGCGCTACCATCAGTAGCATCGACGCAGCTTACACCAAAGCCCAGGTAGTCAGAAGTAACCGTAGCGGCTACCGTAAATCCAGCAGTTACGCCAACGGTGTAGTTACGGACCAACATAGCTCCCGTAGCATCGATCACCGTCAGGGTGTAGCTACCATTGCTAATTGCGGTGATGTCCTCCGTGTCAGCAAGCTCAGTAGTGGAACCCGTTTCGGTCCAGCTGAAGGTGTAAGGTTCTACGCCACCTTCAATCATTACATCTATCGCACCGTCAGTACCTCCGTCACAGGAGACCTCAGTGATGGCAACAATAGATTCGTCGATACGATTTACGGTAATTGGCTCCGTGACGAATGTACAACCATTGATGTCGGTAATGGTGGCTACATAGTCGCCGGAACAGAGCTGGCTGATCGTACCGCCAGCTGCCATATTGTTCCAGGTTACGTTGTAACCAGCAGTGCCTCCGCTAATGTCCAGGCTGATCATGCCGGAGCAACCATCGTCCTCGGTGTCGGAGGTGACGGTGCTGGTGGCACTAATTGCAGAAGGTGCTTCAACGGTCAGGTTAGTATTCAGCATACCTCCCTGGGCATCCGTGACAAACACGTCATAGGTTCCTGCAGGAACCAAAATCTCAATGGTGTTGCTATCCACCGTCTCAACGGTGCCCAGCGGTTCTATCCGGACGCTAAACGGACGCGCACCATTCTCGATGACCAGTCTGATGGTTCCATCGGCACTGTCTGAACAGAGCGCAGGTAGGGTAGAAGTGCTGAGGAAGCTTACCGGTGCCGCGCCGACAGTGAAGCACTCCGAAGAGGTACAGTCGCTATTGTCGGTAACGGTTACGCAGTATTCACCAGGTGTAAGGTCGGTCCGGTTCTGGGCCGTTGGGCCGTCGGCCCAAGCGAAAGTGTAAGGAGCATTACCTCCTCCCGGGGTGATGGTGATAGCACCATTGTTGCCGCTTGTAGCGGCGGTTACCATACCCGCAATGGTGATCGGGTCCGGGGTGTCTACTTCAATAGTCTGGGTGATCTCTTGGGTGCCACTGGTGATTACGAGGGTGTAGTCACCGGGTGCGAGATCGTCAACGTCCTGGGTGTTGGCAAATTCCATCCCGCCGTTGCTCCATACATACGTGTAGTCGCCGGTCCCTCCAACGGGGGTGATGTCAATGGAACCATTGTCTTCCCCGAAACAGCCGGGGTCCACAACGATGCCGACGGCGAGGGCTGCATTGATGGCAAAGCACTGTTCATCAGTACAGTTATTATTGTCCGTAACGGTAACACAGTAAGTTCCGGCAACTGTGACGTCATCGATGTCTTTGTTGGTACTAGTGTAACCACCAGGTCCGGACCACGAGTAGCTGTACTCCGGCCGGCCGCCAGCAACAACGATGTTGACTCCGCCCGGAGTATCATCAGAAATATTGATGGGCGTTCCGCTGACATTTAATGCCGTGGGCTCTCCAATATTGATGTTGGTCTGACTCATCGAGCAACCGTTATTATCCGTAACGGTAACGGAGTAGACTCCTCCGTCTAGGTCGTTCTGGGTGAGCAAGCCATCTTGTAGTGTTCCACTCCAGTCAATGATAAATGGAGCTGCTCCACCTACGGTAGAAATAGTGATCGACCCATCGGCTTCGCCGAAGCAAGTCACACCGCTGGCATCGGTAACTTCCACCCGGAACTCAACAGTACTCAGCGTGTAGTTTTCTGTTGTCGTTTGTCCGGTATTCGGGTTGGTGATGGTTACGGCATAATTGCCAGCCGTGAGGCCATCAATACTTGGCCCGTTTCCTACGTCTGGAGACCAGGTGTAGGTAAGGTCATTACCTCCGGTAACGTTCAGGCTAATTGATCCATCATTACCGCCAAAGCAACTGGGGTTGTTGACATCTGCACTGGCAATCATCGGAGCTTCACCTCCATTTATTTGACCACAGAACAAGTCTACTTCAACCTCATTAACGCCGAGGGAGAATTCAATTGGTGTCGGTGCATCTTCAATACAGATGATAGCCGGGTCTTCGGATAGGATACGGAAACAGACCTCAAAAATCACTTCGCCATTACCAGCAGTATTCGCCGTTGCTGTTGGTTCATCCCAAAGCGTACGCAGTAATCCGGGAGTATTCCCATTAATGCCGAGGAAGCCTGAGAAGGTGAAGTTATTATTTCCCGGGATGTACTCGAGAATGGTAGGATCATAGGTGATGGTAAACTGGAAGCCAGTCAACGCCTCTGGGTCAAATGCGGTAAAGGGCAAGCAGACTGTTTCGCCGATATTGCCGGTGGCATCTCCAATAACGAGCGCCATGCCATCTGTCATGGGGACATCTGGGTTGATGGACCCACCAGAGGGAATAATACCTACATTCTGGCCGCTACCATTCATTGCCTGAATAATGACGGGACCATTAGCGAAACTGACAGTGCTGGGCTGCAACTCATCAATGGTGAAGCAGAGACTCAGCAAGACACTACCATCCGTAAGTGTCTCTCCCGTAGCATTAGCCGCATCCCAGTTGAAGGTGATCACGCCAGGAGCATCTAAGGTCACATCTGCAGCAGTAAGGCTAGCTAAACCGAAGTTGTTTGCCTGGGTGAAGGAAACAATACTTTGGTCGTAAGTGATCGAGAAACTCAAATCAGTAAGTGCAGTAAAATTGTTTACTGTAAGGTCGATACAAACTTCCTGACCTTCGGCGCCGCTGGCGGTACCAAGATCCAGTACAATATTGTCTGGACTGGTTACATCGCAATCAGTATTCAGCCCACTATTGATCGTTCCTCCGATGGTCTCAATCATGCCCACGTTTTGGTTGTTGCCATCCGTGGCACGTACCGGGAAGCCAGGAATGTCTTCGATCTCCAGATCTGTCTCACAGGCTATCAGTACATTGAAGCAAAGGTCGAATAGGTTGGTGCCATCCGCAAGATCATTAGGTGCCGCACCGAAATCTGCCCAGAGCACCCGGATAATACCGGGTTCGGGATTTGTAACCAGTAACCCGACCAAGGCATTCGTGCTGGTCGCGCTACTGAACTGCAGGCGCTCCGCATCGTAAGTGATCGCATACTGGAAGCCTACGATATTATCAAAGTTATCGGTGGTGACTTCGACGCAAACTTCTTGGTTGACACTACCAGAGGCACTACCTACCCGGAAGGTTAGGTCGTCAGAAGGACTAACGCCTCCCGCATTAACGACTCCATCGCTAGTATTGACGGTCAGTGCCGTTCCACTGCCATTGGTGGCAGTTGCGTTACTGATGGTAAGGTCGGTTTCGGTTCCTGCCAAGACAGTCCAACATACGGAGAACAAGACTGCATCGTCTGCCAGGGTTTGCCCTGAAGCCGTGGTGTAGTTTAATACAATTTGGCCGGGGGTGCTGGTGTCAAAGTTACCTACACCTAGTCCGGAAAGTCCTGGATTCGGAGTTAGGGATTCAAACTGAAGCACAGCCTGGTCATAGTTTAGGGTTAGTGCCAGGTCGGTGATGTTGGTAAAGTCGCCAATGGTCACATCAATACATACTTCATCGCCGATGTTAGCTGAGCCATCCATTGCGTCGACTAATAATGGATTGCTGGGACAAGCGTCACAATCCGGCCCTCCACAGTCAACGCCTGTTTCATTGCCGTTCATAATGCCGTCGTCACAGGTGGGGCCAGTGGCACAGTTGTTGACAAAGCCGCTACTACCGGAAACCGCTACTGGATTTCCGTTATTATCACGGGCATTGATGTTATCAAGAATGACCTCAGAGGGATCGGTTGTCAGGTTGGTAAAGCAAACTTCGCCGATAACCGTACCGTCAGCTACGGTATTTCCAGATTGGTCTGGTTGGAAGAACAACAGGCGAACGCTACTGGTGCCACTGCCAATGATAGGATGGCTGAGCACCCCTGCATCGTTCCAGCTCACAAAGGTTAATTCGCTGGCGTTGGAAATGATGTCTGCCTGAAATGCTGTGATGTCTGTGAAATTACCGACTGTTAGTGGGAGACATGCCGTCCCGTTAACGGGGATATTACAGGCGTCGCCAAGGCATAGGGTGACGTTGTCCGTGCCCATTCCACAGTCAGTATCTGGTCCTCCGGTATCACAAGCGGGGCAATCCGGCCCGCCACAATCGACACCTGTTTCGTTGCCGTTCATGATGCCATCATCACAGGTTGGCGGACAGGCACCACAATCAGGTCCGCCACAGTCAATACCGGTTTCATTACCATTCATAATGCCGTCAGCACAGGTAGGGCCGGTGGTACAGCCACTTCCATTGATTGATCCAGGATTTGAGGTGACGGGAAGGGACTGTGCAAACTCATTGAACACCCGCAGTGTCTGAGCCGGGTTGAGGAAGGTGATGTCGGTAGACATGCCATTCTCAACGGTAAAGCAGATTTCCAGAACAGGCTCATCATTTGGCAGGGTTAGACCTGTCAGAGAGGCATCGTTCCATAACACGGTTACTCTGCCGTCACTTGGGTTGCCAACGGTTAGTACTGGTCCGAGAGAAGTGCTTTGGGTAAAGCGGGTGTATTCTAAGTTGCTGGCAGTGTAAGCGAGTTCAAACTGAAACCCACCGAGGTCATTGAAGTTACCAATGAAGATCGGTACACATGCCTCTGCACCTGCGTCCGCGCACACTTCTCCCACACAAATTTGAGCATCGGTAGTGCCTTCGCCACATCCGGTAAGACAGGGGTCACAGCTACCTCCGCAATCGATGCCTGTTTCATCTCCATTTTGGATACCATCGTCACAGGTTGGACAGGCGTCACAGTCAGGCCCGCCACAATCAATGCCGGTTTCGTTACCATTCATGATGCCGTCGTCACAAGTAGGGCCAGTGGTCGCACAATCATTGACGGTTCCACTACTCCCTGAAGTAGGCTGAGCATCACCGTTATTGTCACGCGAGGTCAGGCCCGTCAACATCACCGTTGATGCACCTGCATTGAGGTTAGTAAAGCAAACTGTGCCGATAATGGTGCCGCCCGGAACGGTGTTTCCGGATTGATCAGGCTGGAAGAACAGCAAACGGGGGAAGCCCGGAGCTGTATTAGCAATAACGGGATGGCTTAGCGCCCCCGCATCTGTCCAGCTAAGGAAATTCAGCTCACTATTATTGGCAATGATGTCTGCCTGGAAGGCCGTAATGTTCGTGAAGTTGCCTACCGTGATATCAAGACAGGCAGTGCCGTTTACGTCTACATCACAGGCGTCGCCGAGACATAAAGTGACGTCGGTGGTACCCATGCCACAATCAAGATCCGGTCCGCCAGTTGTATTACATGGCGCACAATCTGGGCCACCACAATCAACGCCTGTTTCATTACCGTTCATCATCCCGTCCATACAGGTTGGTGTTGTGGTTACACAGCCGTTAACGGTACCGTTACTTCCCGTTACATCAATTGCAGTACCGTTGTTGTCCCGGGCCGTCAGGTTGTCCAGGCTAGCTACAGAAGCATCTGCATTCAGGTTCGTGAAGCAGACAGTACCGATAATGGTACCGCTTGGTATGGTGTTGCCGGATTGGTCTGGCTGGAAGAAAAGGAGTCGGGGAATTCCCGTGGCAGTGTTGGCAATGATGGGGTGGCTGAGCGCCCCTGCATCAGTGAAGCTAACGAAGGTCAATTCGTTGTTATTCGTGATCACATCTGCCTGGAAGGCCGTGATATTAGTCAAATTTCCTGCGGTAATGTCAAGACAAGCCGTACCGTTAACGTCAATGTCACAGGCATCGCCAAAGCAAAGCACAAAGTCATCAGTACCCATACCACAATCGGTATCCGGTCCTCCGGTAGTACTACAAGGTGCGCAGTCAGGACCACCACAGTCAATCCCTGTTTCATTGCCATTCATCATCCCGTCACTACAGGTCGGGGTTGTACTGGAACAATCGTTGATGGAGCCACTATTCCCCATCGCGTCCACGTCAAGTCCGTTGTTATCTCTTGCCGTGAGGTTGGAAATATCTACGACCGAAGCGTCAGTCGTCAGGTTCGTGAAGCAGACGGTACCGATAATGGTACCGTTAGGAATGGTGTTGCCGGATTGATCAGGCTGGAAGAAGAGGAGGCGGGGAGTACCCGTAGCCGTATTGGCATTAATGGGGTGACTCAGCGCACCAGCATCCGTAAAGCTGACAAAGGTCAGGTCGCTGTCCGCAAAAATGACATCTGCCTGGAAGGCAGTGATATTGGTCAGGTTGCCAGCCGTAATGTCGATACATGCGGTACCATTGACGTCAATGTCACAAGCATCACCAAAGCAAAGCACAAAGTCATCGGTGTTCATACCACAGTCGGTATCTGGCCCTCCCGTAGTATTACAAGGGGCACAATCCGGACCACCACAATCGACGCCAGTTTCGTTGCCATTCATCATCCCATCACTACAGGTAGGGGTGGTGTTAGCACAACCATTAACTGATCCACTAGTGCTCGTTGCATCGATGGCAACTCCATTGTTGTCCCGGGCCGTCAGGTTTGCAAAGCTAACCGTTGAAGCATCAGTCGATAAATTCGTGAAGCAGACGGTACCGATAATGGTACCGTTAGGAATGGTGTTGCCGGATTGATCAGGCTGGAAGAAGAGGAGGCGGGGAGTTCCCGTGGCCGTATTGGCATTGATGGGGTGACTCAGCGCACCAGCATCCGTAAAGCTGACGAAGGTAAGGTCGCTGTCCGCAAAAATGACATCTGCCTGGAAGGCAGTGATGTTGGTCAGGTTGCCAGCCGTAATGTCGATACATGCGGTACCATTGACATCAATGTCACAAGCATCGCCAAAGCAAAGCACAAAGTCATCGGTACCCATGCCGCAATCGGTATCCGGACCGCCAGTATTACAAGGAGCACAGTCCGGTCCGCCACAATCAACACCCGTTTCGTTGCCGTTCATCATCCCGTCATTACAGGTAGGAGCGGTACCATCACAATCATTAACGGAACCTGCATTCCCTTCGGAGGTCACCAGATCGTTATTCGTGTCGCGGGCAGTAAGGTTAGTAGGAGTTAAGGTCGTGGCTTCTGTCGTCTGGTTTGTAAAGCAAACAGAGGCAATAATGGTCCCATCAGGCACAGTATTCCCTGACTGGTCAGGCTGGAAGAACAATAGGCGGATGAAAGAACCGAATGGGCTCACTTGAATACTATTGCTTAGCGCATCGGAAGTGGTAATGCTCTGATACAATAACTGACCGGTTTCAAAGGCAAGGTCCATCTGGAATGCGGTAATATCTGTCATATTGCCTGTTGTAATATCAACGCAGAAGTTCTCCGCGGCGCCAACATTACAAACGTCACCTACACAGAATACAAGATTGTCGGTTCCCATACCGCAATCGAGATTAGGGCCGCCCGTATCGCCGGGACAAGCGTCACAATCCGGTCCGCCACAGTCTACGCCCGTTTCATTACCGTTCATGATGCCATCATCACAGGTGGGGGTAGGGGGGCACGTGTCACAATCCGGTCCGCCACAGTCAACACCCGTTTCGTTGCCATTCATAATACCGTCATCACAGGTGGGGGTAGGAGGGCAGGCAGGACAGTCTGGTCCGCCACAGTCAATACCCGTTTCATTGCCGTTCATGATGCCATCGGTACAACTTGGACCGGTATTGCCATTGATGATGCCACCAGTAACCATGAAGTCCGAAATGTCTCCGTCAAAGGGGGTTGAAAAGACAATCGGGACAGGCATGTTTTCAATCTGAATCGATGTCTCCTGTTCTACCAGGACCGTGAAACAGACATTGCCAATAATGAAAGGTCCGGCATCCGTAATGCCTTCGCTGGCAAAAAAGAGGCTCCAAAGCGTTCGTACGGCGTTTGGTGTGTTGGTGTTCAGGTTGAAGTCTACCGTATTGCCCAGTAGCATACTGCCAGTGGTCTGGTCGTCTTCGTACTGAAGGATGGCTGGATCAAAAATGAGACTGAAGGTAAAGGCCGAGATATTATCGAAGTCTCGGCCGACGATGTCTACACAGACCTGGGTGCCCTGAGCTCCATTGGCATCAGTGACCATTACTGATAATGGCTGCGCACTTACACCTGCAGTCAGGCAAAGCAGCAACCCACTCAGAACTAAGTGGTAAAAATTTTTCATTAAATGTCAGTTGTCGGGATGAGAATCAAAGCTAAAAGAGTGAGCAGGGCAGTGTTAACGCCCCTGCAGCACCACCTTGCGGTGTAGCTGCTCACGGTTGGTAGTGATGCGAAGTATGTAAGTGCCATTGGTTGGAAAGTCCTCGGCGTTAAGTTCAATTGATGTGTTGCCAGCAGTAAAGGCCTGGGTACGGCGAACGACCATCCTTCCGCTTATGTCCAGAATTTCAAGCGCTGCTGTTCCGCTGTAGCTCAGGTTCAGATTTATTTGGCTTAAATCCTGGAAAGGATTGGGGGAGACGGTAAGGCGTGGATCTTCGGCGAAAGTCCTGACACTATTTGTTCCATTAAGGTTGACGGTACCCGAAGTGAGTACAGGTACAACCTCGTTGTTGTTACTGCTACGAACGCTAGTTCTCAGGGGCTTCTCAGTAAACGAGAGGTCGGTATTTACACTTACCGTTGTCAGAGATTCAAATACCATGGTAAATAGCAGGCTGCTATCGGGTAGTCCAAAACCAACCAGGGTGCCATCTGCTTCAAGATATCCTATCCGTCCGTTGACTAGCTGTGTTTGGTTGAAATTACCCATCAGGGAGCCTTCCAGCACTACATTTTCAACCCGTAAGAAATTGAGGACTGTCGAATCCCATTGTACCGAAAATTGAACACCAACTAAGGTGTCAATATTAACGCCGCGCACATTTACCGCAATCTCGCCATCGACAGAAGCGGTAGTACTTTCAATGAAGTATTCGGTGTTTTGCGCAGACAATGACAGCGTTGCAAATAGAATGGTTGCGGCGACCATAAGGCGCCGGAACAGATTTGGTATGTTCATCGATTCGGGATTATAAAACATGCACGAACCTGAGCTCGGGCTAATAACTCCGCTAAGGTAGCGAATTTAGGCTGGACAATGGGCATTCTCAGAAAATGCTTGCGCTGAAGCCTATTCTGGGCCTGAGTTTTCTGATTTCAAAGCCATTTCTGCCAGACAACAAACCGTTGCGCGGCCGCAGGTGAAAGCTGGATACTACAAAAGGCAGTGCGCGTATCAGCTTAAAAGGTGGCGAGGATGTAAACCGTTGTTGCAAACCAGGAAGCAAAGAAAAAGCCCCTTCGGAGCGTTTTCCGAAGGGGCTTTCTTACCGAGTGTTGTACTTACCGAACAACGAGCTTGCGCGTCATCGTGGTCTCGTTGGAGGAGACAGTGTAAGTGTATACTCCTGAATTCGGGAGGCTGCTTCTGCGTAACACAACCTGGTTTTGACCGACTTGCACGGCCAAGCGCTGATGATAAACGGTGCGTCCACTCAAATCTCTGATCGATAGACTTCCATTACCTGCCTCCGGTAGGTTGAAGGTTATGGTCGTTTGCCCATCCATCGGGTTCGGGTAGTTGCTTACGCTGGCAACATCGGTCGTTGCTTCAGAGCGGAAGTTAAGGTTAAGGTTTACCCGGACGTCATGCTGGGTGTACCCTTCGGTTGTTACCCGGTCATCAGAAAGTGAAAGGACTTCCCTCAGGAAGATGTCCTGCTGAGCCACTATTTCAAAGCTCAGCAGCGGTAGTTCGCTGCTGAGTCCTTCTGCTTCCGCGAAGCTGAAGGGTAATTGGCCTCTTTCGAGGTCAATAGGGTTGATACCCGCTGCGCCTAACTGTCCGGCATCGATGTTGGTGATACGAATGCTATTGTCAAAAGTCAGCGTGCCTTGCAGGCCTTTAAGTTCGCTAACTTCTCCTGGCATCAGGGTTACTGTCTGAGCTTGACCTGCTAGCAGGTAAAGGTCTTCCACAATGATGTCTTTCGCCCCGAGACGTGGCCGGCCGGCCGTACCATTCACCAAGTTGTCGAGTCCGTCACCATTAACGTCTCCAACCATGAGACCAATGAAGTCGGCGTCAAAGACGTTACCACTCAGGTTATTCACGTTGACAACTTCCGGAAAGGAAGTAGCCCATGGGTTGTTGTTGATCGGGAAGATGAAATTCGCGTCAACGAAACGGTAACCAGTATTATTCGGGAAAGCCTCATCGTAGCCCAGGATCAGCCGGCGGATAGCGATAAGGTCTTGTACGGTTATTTCCTGGTCGTTATTTGCGTCTGCAGCCAGCATTTGGAAGGGAGAAGTCAAAGGCTCCGTACCAAGGATGTGCTGTGTAATCAGCACCAGGTCGAATGTAGAAACGCCCTGGCTGTGGTTGATGTAAATATCAAGGTCAGGGTTGACGGTGTAGTCGTCACCCGCAGCAAGTTGGGGGAAGAGATAGCGACCGTCATTACCCGTAGCCGTTGTTTCGTCTATTTCGGAACCGTCAAGGCCAATAGCTACATTGGCAAAAACAAGACCGCCCTCAGAAAGGATAACACCGCCAATGGCTCCGGTTTCTTCAACCACACAGGCATTGTCTGCCCGTTGAACCAGGACAAAAACGGAACAGTAGTCATTCAAACCGGTAGGGTCAAAGGCGTAGACACGTACTGGGGTTGTCGCATCACTTTCACAATCCAGAATAATGCCATTTACGCCAGGTGCTGGCGTAAAGCCTGGAGCAGTGGCATCACGTTCGGTGTAAATGGAATAGGTTACTTCCCCGGAACAATCTTCAACATCGCTGGCGATGAAGTCGCTTGCCCAAACGGCAGCATTGCCAGTACCGTCACCGTTGGGCATCAGGGTTACGGTCAACTGGCCGATACAAATCGGAGTCGGCGCTTTATCATCAGAAACGCAGAACTCAACAATCCGGCTATTAGGGTTTCCACAGTTGTCTGTGGCCCGAATCCGGACAGCGTGTTCGCCTACCGGAACATTAGCCAGGGTGATAGTATAGTTCCCTGAGCCGTCCTGAGAGAATTCAGAAGGCAGCAGGAAACGGTTACGGTTAAAACCAGCTGCAGCATCAAAGTCTGCATCCAGTTCCACCCGAATATCCAGTTGCTCCTGGGCAGTGCAGGCGTCAGAGGCGGAGAAGAACAAGGTGACGTCACCCGTACAGTTCAGGCTTTGGGCACCAAAGCAATCATCCGGATTTGTAGCAGTGAGGGTTGGGGCTACTTCATCAAATACGCTGATGAACTGGTGGTATAAGAAAGCTCCCCGACTATTGTCTTGTGCGTAAGCAAAGCCTACTCCATCCGGTGCCTGGCCATCTTCGTTGTCATTGCCGTTCTGATCGTCAGAGCCATCATTGTCATCACCGTCATCAACGGGTATGAATGGAAAGAGTACGCTGTTTGCGTTAGAGCGGATACCGTCATTGTCCAAAATAGCTGCATCATCGCTTTGCGTTGATTCGTCTCCTGGGATGAGGTGAACAAACACCCGCTCGTTTAAGTCGCCGTCACCATCAGCATCGCGTCGGACTAGGTAAGGTTCTCCAAGCGTATTGTATTCACAGAAGTTGATCACTAAGTGGCTTACCCGGAGCAGGTAACATTCGTCGGATACACTCTGGAAAGTGTCAATGCTAATGTCCGTAGTAATCAGATCACAAGCTCCTTCAACAACCTCAACGTCCGTAACGTCGGGAGCGTCCATACAGAACGCGTCCGTGTCGCCGGGGAAACTGATGGTGTAATCATATACACCGCGAACAGTAATGGTTTGGCTACACGTCTGATCGTTGCCGGAAGGATCCGTTACTACGAAAGTTCTCTGGAACTGCCCTTCACCACAAGCGTCAAGACTGCCGGTAATCGTGCTGATGATAGCGGTGCCACAATTGTCCTGAGCAAACGGCATTCCGAATGCTGCATTAATTTCCGTCTCGCTGACTTCAGTGATATCTGCAGGGAATCCGAGTGAGCCGAACTCGTTACAATTGAGATTGATCGGAGCAGGAGCTAGACAGATGGGGTCTTGTTTGTCTTCAACAAGGACGTTCAGCCAACAGGTGGTAGTGTTGTTGAGAACATCAGCAACTTCAAGGCCAAGTACCACAGTTCCAATGTCTTCGCAGGTAAGGTCTATCCGCGGACCGTAAGATGTTCCCGGAACAAGGCTGTAAGTGCCGTCAGTGTTTTGCTGCATGCGCCCGATGGCGAGCGAGACGGCTGAGCAATCATCGGAGCTACTCCGGTCAATCATCTCCGGAGTGACAACCGCCAAGCCGAGGCTGCTGACACCGTCTGCTCCTACACCGGCAGTAAGACTTACGTTGAGTCCGTCTTCACAAATGGCAATAGGTGCGGTTCCGTCAACAATAGTAATGTCAATATCAGTGTAGTCATTATTGCCACACTCGTCGGCGTAGAAGTAACGCAATAAGTGTGTACCGACGGGCAGTAGACCAGATACGTCAGCCGTGAGGTCCTCCAGATCTACATCATACGGACCAAAGGGCACAGCGCCCAGGTCACCGTTCGGGTAAATACTTGCCGTTAACGACAGTTCCGAAGAACACTGATCTGTTAGCTCAATGGTAGCTTGGTCCAGGCGGATGTAAGCACCACAAATATTGCCGGCATTGGTAAGGAACTGTAACCCCCCAACGTCAGGGATGCCGTCAAAGTCATTGTCTTGGGTAGGGGCGACAAAGTCAGGAGCAGAAAAGTCGCCAACTTTGATTGTCTGGAAGTAAGTCTCTACCGTGTTAGAGTTGCACCAATCAATAAGGGTGAATGTGCGGATCACGGTGTAAGCCAGGTCGCATGTGCTGATTGCAGGCGAATCTTCAAAAGTGATGCCAATATTGCAAAAGCTGCCGCCTATGCCTACTCCTAGTTGAATGGTGGTCCCGTCCGGGCCATCCAGGAAGGGCAGATCTTCTGCTCGGGGAGCGGGTACTTCACCAAAGGTGAGCCCGAGATCGTCAAGGTCACCACACTCGTACTCGACGAGATCAGGAATCTCCGTAAGCACAATATCGGCCAGGTCCGGCCGGGTAAAAGTGATGGTGTAGGTAGTCACACCAGGAGCGTTGGCCTCATCGCCCAGGCTTGGGCAGTCGCCATCGGTAACAGTGAACGTCCGACGCAGTACTTCATTGCCACAGTCCGGATCGTTGGGGTCAGGCTCGATGATGTCATTTACACAAACCTCCAGTTGGCTGGCGCAATTATCGCTAGCAACAGGGAATCCTCCTCCAGCGATAATTCTATCCCGCAAAGCAGGGTCGATGCTGTTTGGGATGATGGTACTGGTCGAGGTGAATACCTGGTAGCAACGACTAACGTTGGCTGGCAGGTTGTTTACGGTAATATCGTCAATAGCATCGCAATACAAAGGCCCCGCAGGCGCGCTGGGAGTACTCGTAAAGACGGGAGATTCTTTGTCCTCGGCATTAACAATACCCCATCCGTTAGTAAAGCCTGCTACGTTAGCAGAAGCTTCTACCCGGAAGCTGTAGGTGCCGCAACCGTCAACAATCGGTCCGTTGGACTGATCGTTATCTTCAACAATGATTGAGAATTCAGTATCAGCGGGAATGATACCGTTGCCATCAACGTCAAATTCGCCTGCAACGACTTCTGCAAGGATAAGAGAGTCCTGACAGTTGCTGTTTAGGGTGACATTAATTTCGCCAATAATGGCGAGGTTTACCTGTTCGGTTTGTGCGCTGAGGGAAGTGCCAAAAGCAAACAAGGAAACTAGCGCTACGAGACGTAAGGCTACTTTCATAAGATTACGATTTCTGAGATTACAAGACAAAACAAAAGCACATTGTCCGGTTTCAATCGAAGGCAAATCCTTGGGAAAAAAGGAATTGCTAAAGGTCAAAATATATGGTTCATGGTAAGACAATGCTCTTTACAAAGGTAATAAGGATGGACCACATTGGGTAATCTTTAACCTTTCAGCAGGAATTAGGACAATATCTCCCCAATTATAGAACGCAAATGAGGAACAACCGTCACTTCTATCCACGGGTTTTTCCGCAAGAAAATCCCATTGCGCGGACTGGGATGGGGAAGTACGAAGTGCTCTGGCAGGTAACTTTCATAGTTGCGGACAGTCTCCGTCAGGGTTGAAGCTCTTGACTCGCCCAGGAATTGTTTTTGGGCATAGGAACCAATCAATATTTTTAGTTCAATATTGGGCATCAAATCCAGGACTGGTTGGTGCCATTTTGGGGCACATTCCGGCCGCGGGGGAAGGTCGCCACCTTTCCCTTTCCCAGGGTAGCAGAACCCCATCGGGACAACGGCAAAAGCGTTGGAGGTGTAAAACGTCTCTTCGGATACGCCTAGCCACTCCCGCAGTCGCTTGCCACTAGGGTCATCCCATGCGATCCCGGAATCGTGGGCCAATCGGCCCGGAGCCTGACTCAATAAAGCAATTTTAGCCTCGGGATGTACGTGAAATACTGGCTTTGGAGCCCGTGGCAGTTGGGCTGCACAGTGATCGCAGTCGCTCACCCGTCGGACGAGCGGATGATCATATGGAATAAATCCAGGTGCTGCTGCCATAATGTTTTGTTAGTTACTTCAGCTATACACAAGACAGCCGCGCAAGGTTTTTTGCGCGGCTGCCTCCAGGTACTGCAGGATACTGCTTTTGTCCTGGGCAGGAGACCGGTCTTCGTACCATCTGAAAGTACGATAGCCATTGATCTTCCTTGCCCGAAGTAATTTACTGCTTGACGAAACGGATGGTGGATATTTGTCCTCCATGCTCCAGCAAGAGCAGGTAGAGCCCTGGCTTCAACTTATTAACGTCGATTTGGCCAGCATTGTCTGGTTGTACGGTGAGGGTCCGACCATTACTGTCAACCACCCGGACCTTCGCCTCTGGTGCTAACGTCTGGTTAAGCCACAGGGCATCAGCGACTGGGTTAGGGTAGGCCAACAACTGGTCTGCAGCAAACTGCACCCTCACTGGTCCGTAAAGCGTGAACCCACCGTCAAGGTCTTGTTGACGCAGACGGTATAAGTTGTTTCCACCAAGGGGCTGCTCGTCCACAAAGCGATAGCTGGCGGAAGCACTGCCCGCCGCAGCTATGCGCTCCAGTTGCCGCCACTGGCGACCGTTCGCACTCCGCTCCACTACGAAATGATCATTGGCAACCTCATTTTCAGTAGTCCAGCTAAGTATGACAGATTTTTCGGCTGCCGTCGCGTCGAAGGACGTCAGTTCAATGGGGAGCGTGAATTGTGGGTCATCGTTCTCCAGGCAGGCTGACTGGGTCAGAGGAGCACCGGAAGGGTTCGTAATGGTGGTGTGTTGTACGTAGCCGGACGTCACATCACCGTCTACAGCAAGAGCAACAGACTGGTCGTTGCCACCTTCAGCGCCATAAGACATTTGCGCTACCGGAAAGCCCAGAGCGTTACGAACCACAACAACGTCTCCGCCATTGTTCAGCCCAATAAAGCTGGTGCTGGCAACATCACTGAGGCAGGGTACGTTTGGCGTACCTCCACCGAAGAGTACGAAAGCCGCCCGGCCGGGTAAAATAAAGCCAGGGGCGAAAGTGTAGCGAACGCCAGCTCCTTCCGAAATGGTGAAGTTGCTCAGGTCGAGGTCTGCTTCACCGGTGTTGAACAGTTCGATGAACTCATCGGAACTGCCGTTGGTCATACCATCATTATTCGCATCATTACTGGCCAGGTTGCCGGGGTCCGCCAGCACTTCGTTAACAACCAGTGCCGTAGGTGTACAGAAGTTGCCCGGCACAACAATGGGGAAGTTGAGCGCATCACCTCCCGTACAATCTCCTCCGTTAATGGTAACAACATAAGAATTACCTTCAACGAGTCCCGTGATAATAATGGTGCCGTCGCTATCAACTGCCGGGTCATCTCCCGAAATCGTTAGCCCCGGAGCGGTAACCGTCACGTCGGCTTCAACACCAGTGTAGTCGATCTCTACCATGATGCCGTCGACGTTGTCGTTAGCCGTAAAATCGCTGCAGGTAATGGTCACGTCATCCGGGAAGGAGGCACTGAGGTCACAAACGGCCACGCAGGCATCGGTAGCGACGCTGCCCGAGACGGTGAAATTACAGTTACCTCCGGCGTCGGTAAGGACGACTTCGTAGCTAGTACCCTCCAAAAAAGCAGCACTGGTAATAACGAGCACCCCGTCCGGGTCTGCCGTGGGGTCATTGCCGGTAGAAATGTCAAAGGCAACGGCGCTGCCGCCTACGTTCACAGCCAAAGCAGCATCTGCGTCGATGCCGCTGTAATTAATGCTGAGGAAGTATCCGTCCGGATTGCCGGGGTCATTGTCGAAGCTGGTACAGGTAGCCGTTGCGTCAGGACCAAAAGAAGTGATGCCGCAAGGAGTGCCAGCATTGTCGGAAGTGACCCGGAAATTGTCAAAACCAGCAGCATCGTCACCGTTCTGATCAATGCGCAGTTTGAGGCTGACCGTCCCCGTTCCGTCCGGGACGGAAACAGCGATGGTTCCCGAGGAAGTACTGCCGTTACCGTTGATAAACTGCACTTCTGATTGGTCAACACCGTCAAGCACGAGCGTGTAGAAGACGTCATCTCCATTGTCAAAGCCATCTTCCTGATAATCAAAGGAGAAAATAATGTTTGTTTCTCCACTAACGTTCACCGGGCCGAAGGTAACGGTGGCTTCTGGGGCGCCATTGTCTCCTTCGTCATCCAGATCATTGACAAAAAGGAAGTCACCACTGATGGGAGCGGCGTTAACCTTGTTTACGTCTCCGCTCCCCATGCCGGTATCGGCGGGTGTGCCGTCAGTATCATCAGCATTTGCGTCATGGATGCCGAAAAAGCCGTCTGAAGGAGCCGTGTTGTTCGGTCCTCCGATAAAAAAAGGTACGCTCGTGCTGATGGACATTTCGGGAGTAGTCCCGTCAAAGTCCATGACTGCAATAGTCGTTTGGGCGCGGCCGCTGGTGCCGAGTACCGCGACAAGAAGCAAAGTGAGGGTGAAAAGCAGGTAAAGCTGTCTCATGTAGGGTAGTTGTGTAATTAAAAGGGCCACAGTTTACTGGGTGGCATGGACACAAAGTTACAAGAGGAAGGTGAAGTAGGCTTTATCTTTTTAGTTGATAATCAAATGAATGGGGCGATCAGATCTTCGATTGCACCTTTTAGGGAGTGCTTTGTGTTTGTCTCCGGACCAGACAAGCATTCCTGGTCATGATAAATCAGTTATCTTCGCCCCCGATATGATCTTCCAAATCCGTGAAAACGAGCGCAAAATTTTTGCGGTCATTAGTAAGGCTGCAACAGAACTTGGCTACCCTACCTACATTGTCGGGGGCTATGTTCGTGACCGTCTGCTGGCCAGACCCAGTAAAGATCTGGACATCGTCTGTGTAGGAAGTGGTATTGAACTTGCCAAGCTCGTCGGGAATAGTCTGCACCCCCGGAGCAGAGTGACGGTCTATAAACGTTTCGGAACTGCGGCTCTCAAGCATCGTGATCTGGAGATTGAGTTCGTCGGAGCTCGCAAAGAATCTTACCGATCTGATAGCCGTAAGCCTACCGTAGAGTCGGGGAGTTTGTCTGACGATCAGAATCGGCGTGACTTTACCATCAATGCATTGGCCATCTCGCTCAATGAGCACGATTACGGAACGATCATTGACCCTTTCAATGGCCTGGAAGATCTGGAAGCCAAGCGCATCATTACCCCTTTGGAGGCCCACAAAACATTCAGTGATGATCCGCTCCGCATGATGCGTGGCGTACGATTTGCGGCTCAGTTAGGATTCACGATCGAGCGGCAGACATTACTGGGTATCCGCGATAATTGTGAGCGGCTGAAAATTATCAGCTGGGAGCGCATTGCCACGGAATTGAATAAGATTCTGGGGTCACCCAAACCGAGCGTCGGTCTTAAGCTTATGAGCGAGACCGGGCTGTTGGACTATGTATTGCCCGAGCTGGCGGCCCTGAAAGGTGTTGAAGCCCGGAACGGGCGCAAGCACAAGGATAATTTTCTGCACACCATTCAGGTGGTAGATCAGCTGGCTGAACGCAGTAATGACCTGTGGTTACGCTGGGCAGCATTGTTGCACGATATTGGCAAAGCAAGGACGAAGCGCTGGGAGGCTAAAGCGGGTTGGACCTTTCATGCCCACGACGCTGTGGGTGCAAATATGGTTCCCCGGATTTTCCGGAGGCTACGCCTGCCGAACGATCGGCTGAAGTACGTGCAAAAGCTAGTGGCCCTCCATCAACGGCCAATCGCGCTGACGCAGGAAGAGATTTCTGACTCTGCGCTGCGCCGCATCCTGTTCGAGGCCGGAGAGGATATTGATGACCTGATGACTTTGTGCGAGTCAGACATCACTAGTAAGAACCCACAAAAGGTAAAACGGTACCGGGAAAACTACCTTGTCCTGCGGGAGCGCATGACTGCCCTGGAGGAAAAAGATAACCTCCGCAACTGGCAGCCACCAATTACGGGAGAAATGATCATGGAAACCTTCGGGATTAAACCCAGCAAGCAGGTTGGTTTGATCAAGACGGCAGTCCGTGAGGCCATTCTGGACGGTGAAATCCCGAACGAAACCGAGGCGGCTAAAGCGAAGATGCTTGAGGTGGCGGCAGGCTTAGCCCTTTATCCCGTGGCGTAAGGATTATCCTCCAGGTAATGCCAGCAATGACTGCGGGGAGTATATCTTAGCGCCATGAAACTTAAGTTCCTTCCGCTCTTCTTTTTATTGCTCTGTGGTTTGACCAGTTGTCCGCCGGCACCAACCAACACGACGGCTGGTCCTGTTGCTGGCCCGACCTCCCCGGCACCTGCGCCCGCGCCCGCTACCACGGTGAAGCGCCCGAAGAACGTTATCCT
>CAZTTF010000008.1:0-3197 GCA_964616365.1 uncultured Lewinella sp.
GGATGACAAAGCCATCCAATCCTTCTGGGGGGCTCCCCGCGATGGCGGTAAGCGCAAACACGAAGGCAACGATATCTTCGCCCCGAAAGGCACCCCGCTGCTGGCGATGACGGATGGTAAGATCACCCGCGTCAACAACGGGGGACTGGGTGGTAAGACCGTCTGGCTCTACGATGCTGAAAGGGGACTGAAATATTACTACGCCCACCTGGATGAGCAGTTGGTACGCAAGGGAGATTTCGTCCGGCGAGGCGATGTTGTTGGTACCGTTGGGAACACGGGTAATGCCCGGACAACGCCCCCGCACCTTCACTTTGGCATCTACGATGGCGGAGCAATAGACCCCTACCCTTTCCTGCAGAACACAGACGATTTGCCCGCCCGCCCCCGCTACCCCCTCTCTGCACCTGCGGCCGCGCACAAAGTCCCCTCCCGCGGCAATCATTACCTACGCTTGGCACCAGCAAGTAAGGGGACGGTCATCCGACAGCTGGTTAACGGCGAAAACGTTAGACTCCTCGGAGCATCAGGGAAATTCTACCGGGTCCTCACGGAAAAAGGAGAAATAGGCTACGCCAATTTTGATTAATACCAGAACGCAAATCGTTAGACGAACTATGACATAGAATTCGTCGGACGAAGGCCATTCAGCATCTTGTTATCAACCTGATTTACCATTCCAATATTGGAACTTCCTTACAAACAGCTTTTCATACACGTAGAGCGTATCCGTTCATAAGCTAAGCTCTGCTCCGACTAGCAACGAATCGGAGTAGAGCTCCTCCACCAAGGTAGCGATTTATGCGTTCCTACTTGGTAGGTAGTGCCGCAGGGCAAGCGTGATGGCCTACTTACTACAAAGTACTCCTTGCGTTTTCCTCAACCATACCTTAATAAAAGAAGATCACCACTCCAGCCTGGGTAGACAGCCCCTGATCGAAGGTGTCCAGCTCTTGCTCCAGGCTGTACCGTACATCAAGGCTGAATCCAACTCCGGGAACAATGGGAAAGGCCACTCGTCCGGATACGTAACCCCCTTCCCGATTGGAGCCGATTGCTTCCCGATCCTCCTCCACTACCTGTAAACGGTTAGCCGCGAAGTCATTAATGCGCAAATAACTGGCATATTCGTGGCGATACAGGGTGTACTGATAGCCAGCCCCCACCTGGAAGTCGAGCTTTACCGTTTCCGGTGTAACCCGGAAGTTGGCACCTACGGCTCCCGTGACAGACCAGAAACGATTCCGGGCGGCGAGACTGATGGGCAATCGCCCAGCAGCATCAGGCAGGGTTGCATAGTTGAAACGGTCATCCGCAAAGGAGAAGTAATCCGCACTCACCCCAAGAACGATCCTGCCCGTAGCATTATGCCGCAGGTCAAGCCCGATGGCGTTGCCCCGCATCCAGCGCATTTCGCGATCTACGATGGAATAAGCAGTTTCTTCAAAGTCTACGTCTAGCGTAGTAAGGGCCAGGCGCGCGGTGCTTCTTGAGGGACCGTAACGCACCGTAAGCGCAGTCTCATCTACTACCTGAGCCGTCAGCCAGAAGCTGCCAAACAGTAGCGTTAAAAGGATCAGATACTTCATTTGTCAATTGGGGTTTAGGAGCAGTGTAGACTTGTAGCAAACGTTGTGTGCGCCAGCTATAAGCCTACACCGATTCCCCAAAAGTAGACCTGCGCCAATTACAAATGCGGTACCTGCCCCCACTTTAAGGCAACTTTAAAACTCCCCAATCAGTATACCGTAAAGAGAGTTTTTCGACATAAGGTGCTGGAGGGTTTTGGTGACTGACAAGGTAGGAAAACGCTTGCATAGCTGTAGCTACGGAAGTGGTTTCTAAGGCAGTCAGGTGCCAAAAAACGCCGCAGATTATGCGATGACTTTTTTGTTACAGTGTACTATACCTCTTAATCATTCAGGCGGTTTCGCTCTTCGCTCGCCGAGCTGCGGCGTCCTTCCCGTTTCTTGAGGAAGCGGTTACCGAACTTGTAAGTCACCTTGGCCGACACGACCGGAGCTTCCCAAATAGAGCGGATGTCAAGGTTTTGTTCCTGGTAACGGATGGTGCCGGTAAAGAACTTCTGAATAATACCGTCTCCACTCAGGATGAAGTTCACCCGATCGTCAAAGAAGTCTTTTTCCAGGCCGGCAGAAATACCGTAGAGCGGATCGGTCCGGATGATGCCATCAATGCCTTTACCCTGGTACCAGCCGGATACTTCTGCTTTCCAGTCTCCTGGCAGCTGAGCATTGACCTGGAAGAACCCTGTCAGGCTCCACTGGTCCTGATCCAGCTGTCCTCCAAGGAAATTCGAGCTGTAGTCGTTGTAATAAAGCATAAAGCCGGCATAGCCGCTAATGGACTTCCCGATAAAATCGAGCGGAGCAAAAAGGCTGCCTCCGTAACGGATGTACCGGTCGAGGTTGACTGTATTCTGAAAGGCAGTTCCCGCCCGGAAGACGCCATTGTCTTCGTTGATCTGTTCCGTTACGTCCGCAATCACATCACTGGTATAGTCATAGCTGAGGTTGAAAAACGGTTGCTTCTCGTAGGTCAGGCTAAGCTGACCGGAGTGGACCAATTCCGGGCGCAGAAAAGGGTTACCCTTTTCGAAGGTCAGCGGATCGAGGTACCCGACAAAAGGGTTGAGATCGTAGTAGCTGGGTCGTTCTATCCGGTAGCTGTACGCCAGCGAGAGCCCTAAAGGGCCAGTGATGGGCATGTTGAAACTCAGGCTGGGAAAAAGCTGGCTGAAGTTGCGGCGGTTGAAACTGTCAACGGTGACATTGTAGCCCTCCATATTGGTATCCTCAAAACGCAAACCAAAGTTCGCACTGAAATTTCCCTTCTCCCAGTTCAGGCTGGTGTAGACCGCCTTGATGTCTTCATCGTAGAGGAATTGGTTGCTTAATCCCTGGTCGATAACCATTTCTCCTCCTTGGTCGAACCTGGCCAGCAGTTCATTGTCCAATTCGGCCATACTCATTTTGGCTCCGGCACGAAACATCAGCTGCTCGCTGAGTGGCTTTTTATAGTCCACCTGTCCACTTATGATGTCCGCAGCACTGGGTTCAAGGTTGACCCGATCGGGGAAGTTGCCGTCGCCGGTGGTCACGAGGGAAGTCCGTCCGTCCCGGGTGAAACTGTTATAACTCAGGTCGAAGTTAATCTCCTGTCCGGAGGTGTCCAGT
>CAZTTF010000009.1:0-3434 GCA_964616365.1 uncultured Lewinella sp.
GATAGACTTGCAGCAGATGCCACTGTCTGTATTTACGCTTCCGCAAGACCTTACGGTTTATCCCGATCAGCCTCAGCCATCGTGCTTTGCCGGCAATCCCGTTATACGAATTGATTTTTCGGAAAAAATAGAAGTACAGGGCGAGGTGTTTCTGGAAGCAGTCTTTCTGTCAGACATGGGGGAGGAGCAGGCCGTTTTATTGCAGCATGGCAATGCGCGGCCGCTTCACCTGGACGGTGCAGGACATAGAAATGAATTAGTCATAAGCTTTGAGGCATCCTCCGCTCAACATCCACGTCATATTGGTGAACACCTCATGGTGGCGGCAAAAACCCTGAATGAGGAACTGGTGGAAGGAGAATTTATGCTTTCGATTTATCGCAAGCAAAGCTGGTTGCCATTCTACGATACGTTCCTTCCTGTTTTTCGTCGTGCGGTCCATATGCCAGAGTTGGCCGCTTGGGATTGCGTGCTGTTCGAAATCCTGGCGCCGGCCGGTTCTCCCGGAGAGTACGTAGCCGTAGAGCGTAATAAACCTTATCGCCTGTTAGCCAGAAAAAGCAGAAGTAAAGTCGAACCTAAAATCATTACTTCAAAAACGAAGGTGCTCAATGATCCGGAGGAGATGTCGGCCCTCGCAAAATTCTTCCTTTCACCGGGAATGCTCGTTGAGGTTAATTGAGTTGTAAGTAGTTGTCTTTCAATCGGTGTGGAAGCACGATGTTAACAAATACCTTCTTCGTAGCGTTTCTTGTTTGTATTTTGAGATTTGTTAGAGACACTTGCTACAACTTTTTTATGATCATGGGAAACACAAGAGCGCAGCTCCAGCCTGCGGTATTACTTTTTTTACTAAGTATACTCGTTTTTTTAATCTGCGGTTGTGGAGGAAAGGAAGAGGTACGTAGTGTATTGGTCTTTTCAAAGACGGCGGGTTTCAGGCATGCCTCTATTGAGGATGGGAAAGAGATGTTTCTAAAATTGGCGGAGGAGAAAGGTTTCTCTGTAGACACTACTGAAGATGCCTCGGTTTTTACCGAGGAAAACCTTTCACAGTACAATTTGGTCGTATTCCTCAGTACTACTGGTGATATTCTTGATCAAGCGCAGCAAATTGAGTTGCGCCGTTTCATGCAAGCAGGAGGTAACTGGGTGGGTATCCATGCCGCTGCGGACACCGAATATGGCTGGCCATGGTACAATGAACTTGCTGGTGCCTGGTTCCTCAGTCACCCTGAACACCAGGATGCAACCGTTATTGTGGAAGATCCTAATCACCAATCAACAGCCCACCTGGGAGCAACCTGGGAACGGTATGATGAGTGGTACAACTACAAAAACATTCAAGAAGGCATTTATCCAGTGCTCCGTGTTGATGAATCCACTTACACCGGTGGTGAAAACGGAGATTTTCACCCCATCGCCTGGTATCGTGAGTTTGAAAATGGGCGGACTTTCTACACTGGTCTGGGACATACCTCAGAGAGTTACGAGGACCCTGTGTTTATCGATCACATCTGGGGAGGGATGCAGTACGCATGGGGAGACTTCAGTCCCGTGGATTATACTGGTGTAAAGGCTACACCGGAAGCGAATCGTTTTCAGGTAGACGCACTTGTCACCGGAATGAAGGAGCCGATGGAGATGGACCTGCTCCCCGACGGGCGTCCAATTTGGGTGGAGCGCGGCGGTGCTATTAAAGTCTACGACTTTGATTATGAGGAAGCAGACGAAGTACATAAAATGGATGTCTGGACGGAGTTTGAAGACGGTCTGCTGGGGCTGGCGGTAGATCCTTCTTTTTCGGAAAACAATTGGCTTTACTTGTACTACAGTCCCAACATCGAATCTTCCATCAACCGGCTTAGCCGGTTCAAGTTTATCGATGACGAACTGCTCGCTGATAGCGAGCAAGTAATCCTTGAAGTACCAACCGATCGCAACAAGTGCTGCCATTCCGGTGGTTCTGTCGAGTTTGGAGGAACAGGGCTCCTGCACCTGTCAATCGGTGATAATACGAACCCCTTTGAATCTGACGGATTTGCCCCAATTGATGACAGCAGGGACATTCCCAACTTCGACGCCCGGCGCTCTTCGGCAAACACTATGGACCTTCGTGGCGGAATTATCCGCATCAAGGTCGAGGAAGATGGCTCCTACACCATTCCCGAAGGGAATTTGTTTACGGATCCTGAGGTTGGGCGACCTGAGATTTACGCTATGGGGATGCGTAATCCCTTCCGTATTCATGTCGACCAACGTAACGGCAATGTATACTGGGGTGATGTTGGACCTGACGCCGGACAGGATAGCACCGGGCTCGGTCCACGCGGGCACGACGAGGTCAACGTTGCCCGGCAAGCGGGCTTTTTCGGCTGGCCTTTATTTATCGGAGACAACAAGCCCTACAACAGCAGAGATTTCGGTGCCAAAACCTCAGGAGAGGCATTCAATCCCGATGCACCGATTAACGACAGTAAGTTCAACACCGGTGCCAGGGAATTACCTCCGGCTCAACCGGCTATGATCTATTATCCTTACGCAGCCAGTGAGGAATTCCCCCAACTTGGTAATGGCGGCAGAAACGCTATGGCCGGACCAGTGTTTTACCGAGAGGATTATGAGGACTCAGATTCCCGGTTCCCGGCTTACTACGATGGTAAGTTCTTTTTCTATGATTGGATGCGGGATTATATCATGGCGGCAGAACTTGACGAGACTGGCTTTGTCACGTCCTTCGAACCTTTCTTACCGGAACAGGAGTTCTTCCACCCGATGGATATGTTGTTCAGTCCGCAAGGAGACCTGTACATCATTGAATACGGGAGAAAGTGGTTTTCCCGAAATAACGATGCCCGTCTACTACGCATTCGATTTAACAGCGGTAATCGTCCGCCAGTACCTCAACTTGAGTTAGCTAAAAGCATCGATGCTGCTCCTTTTCAGCTTCAGGCAGATGGATCCCGGAGCATTGATTACGATGGAGATGAAATGAACTATCGCTGGCTGCTGGAGGGAGAAAGTATTGCTGAAACAGCAAAGCTGGAACATCTGATCACAGAAAGCGGCGAGTATGAGCTCGCCCTTGAAGTAACGGACAGTGAGGGCAACGTTGTTACAACGACCACGGACCTTATGGTTGGTAATAGCATTCCTAAAGTGAACATAGCTTTGTCTGGAAACAGGTCTTTCTTCTTTTCAGGAGAAAATATCAACTACGAAGTCAGCGTCAGTGATGCTGAAGATGGAGTCGCTCCAGCGGAGGCGATCACGGTTAGTCTTGATTACCTCGAAGGAGAAGATCTTGTGGAGATAGAGCGTGGCCACCAGGTAGCAGGTAAAAGCACCGCTTTTGCCATTGGCAAAAGCCTCATCGGAGAACAAGATTGTGGGGGCTGCCACATGGAACAGGAAAAAAGCATCGGTCCTAGTTA
>CAZTTF010000010.1:0-25381 GCA_964616365.1 uncultured Lewinella sp.
GGCTTTTTGCTCAGCGAGTGCTGCTTCGAAACCAGCTTCGTCAATCGACAGTTTCTGCTCTGTAGCAAGCAGGCGAGTGAGGTCGATCGGGAAGCCGAAGGTATCGTAGAGTTCGAATACATCTTTACCGCCGATAATGCCATCTGTTGCTTCCAGGTTAGCAAAGCGGGTCAGACCATTTTCCAGCGTCTGGAGGAAAGACTTCTCCTCACTCTCAATGATCCGGGTGATCTGCTGCTCCTGTTGTTTGAGTTCGGGGAAAGCGTCGCCCATTTCGCGGACGAGGATCGACATCAGCTTATTGATAAAAGGCGCCTTCTGGTCGAGGAAAGAGTAGGCGTAACGTACGGCGCGGCGAAGGATACGGCGGACGACGTAGCCCGCGCCACCGGAGCCGGGCAGTTGCCCGTCGGCAATGGTGAAGGCCACGGCGCGGAGGTGATCGACGATCACGCGCATGGCCATGTCGGATTTGGCGTCATCGGCGTAGGAGCCACCGTATTTTTGTCCGGTCAGGCGCTCAATTTCACCAAGTAGCGGGGTGAATACGTCGGTATCGTAGGTAGCTTCTTTGCCCTGCATGATCATACACAGGCGCTCGAAACCCATGCCGGTATCGACGTGCTTTTCGGGAAGATTCTCCAGGCTACCGTCAGCTTTACGGTTGAACTGGATGAAAACGTTGTTCCAGATTTCGACTACGCCGGAGTCGTCGATATTCACGAGATCACGGCCGGGTGTTTCGGCCCGGTCTTCAGCACTGCGGGTATCGTAGTGAATTTCGGTACACGGGCCGCAGGGACCGGTATCTCCCATCTCCCAGAAGTTGTCCTTCTTATTTCCGTCGAGGATACGTTCTGCGGGAAGCACCTTTAGCCATTCCGCATAGGCTTCCTCATCCCGGGGTACGTTCTCGTCGGGTGCGCCTTCGAAGACCGTAGCGTAGAGGCACTCTGGGTCAAGGCCCATTGCCTTGGTGAGGAACTCCCAACTCCAGGCAATGGCTTCGGCCTTGAAATAATCTCCGATAGACCAGTTACCCAGCATTTCAAACATGGTGTGGTGCGTACCGTCACGGCCCACATCTTCGAGGTCATTATGCTTACCGGAAACCCGCATACACTTCTGCGTATCGGCGATCCGACGGTTGTCAGGTGTCTTGTCCCCCAGGAAAAAATCCTTGAACTGGTTCATACCTGCGTTCGTAAACATCAGGGAGGGGTCATCCTTATTCACGATCGGAGCGGAGGGTACGATCTTATGTTCCTTGGAGCGGAAGAAATCGAGGTAAGCCTGGCGGATTTGAGCAGAAGTCATGCGTAATTGTCTGGTAGTCTGGTAGGCTGGCGGTTCGGCAGGCTGGCGCACAGGGCGGGCATTACCGAAGGATAACCAGTATCAGGGCGCGAAGATACAGTATTGTGGGATTTAGGGCGCGACCGCGGGTGCCATGTTTGGATACCGTAGAGACAGGGCATGCTCTGTCTCCCGAGACGGCGGGGACCGCCGCAATATCATAGTCCCCACAATGGCTAGATAATGGCCTGCCCGCCGCCAATAGATTAGGGCTACCAACATGCCATCCGAAACATCCACCCTACACCATCAATCATGAAAACAGTCCTCCTGCCAATTAGCTACGTTTTCACGAATGTATTTAATGATACGCTGGTGGGAATGGTCATTCCGGATCACGTGGTCATGAAATCGCGTCTGCCAGGCGAATTCGAATCCCAACCGACGGACGTTTCTGGTAACGGCTGATTTGTAGGAACCGACAACGGTGGACAGGGTATTTTTACCGGGATTACGCAGGCGGGGGTGGGGCGCGATGGGTCGCGGCAAATGGGGGACGTTGGGCCGTGGCTGCACCACGGCGGGGGGAGACAGGGCGTGCCCTGTCTCTACGGGGGCGGGGGATTTTTTGGTCAGGACACCGTGGATGTGGTTGGGCATGACGATGAATACCTCCGATTCCCAATTCGGAAAATGCCGACCAATTTGGTGCCACAATACATCAGCAATGACTCCAACGGGGGACAAACGCATTTTACCATCGCGGATTTTGCCGAAATAATGTTTTCTGCCCTTTGTGCAGATCGTCACGAAATAGGATGCCTCGGCTCCATAATCTAGGAATGATGCCCGGGCAGAAGGAATACGGTATTTGCCTTGATACTTAATACTTGACATGCACCAAATATAAAACATTTTGTTTTACATCGATACAGCTAGACCTAAATCCTATCCTTCTTGCTCCTCGTACTAACGTGCTGCACCTGCGACCGCGCCTAATCCCGCTGCGCTCGCCAGCTCGCCCACACATATCCACCCAACGCTCCCCAGCAAATCAATAGCCCAAAAAACTCCCGCGTCAGTTCAATGTGAGGCGCTTCCGCCTTCATCGACCCGGTAATAGTGGGCATTCCGTCGTTCAGCCACTGAGCAAAATCAGGCACATAGGTGCACCACCAAACGAACAACACCACCATGGGCAGCAAGGGGACCACCGGACGCAGGCCGCCAAAAAAATGGCGGACGGCCACGAACGCGACAACCCCGTAGGCCGCTACCCACTGGTTCCAGTCGGGATCGTTCAGCTGCCAGTAGGCACAGAGACAGAAGAGTGCAGCAACCGCAAGGTGTAGGTATTTCATTTATTCAATGGTCTGGTAGTGGAATCACAAAGATAGGGACAAGGGTCTGGTAAAGGTTAGTATCTTCGCGCACCAACTGGAGGCCTGAGCCATTAAACCAAGTGATGGTCTGCCAGACTGTAAGACTATAAGACTCCATAACATGTCCCTACGTGCCATTGGCCCCATCGACGGTCGCTACGCCAGCAAAACCAAGGAACTCAGTGAATACTTCAGTGAATATGCCCTCATCCGATACCGGGTGCTGGTAGAAGTACGCTACCTCCAGGCATTACACCGTTTGGGGCTACCCCAGCTGCAGCACTGCACGACGGAGCAAATGGACGACCTGAACCGGATCGTAGCCACCTTTTCGGATGCTGATGCTGAGGAAATCAAAACCACTGAGCGGACTACTAACCACGACGTGAAAGCGGTCGAGTACTTCGTGAAAGACCGTATGGAGAAAGCAGGCATGGGTAGCGTGCTGGAGTTTGTTCACTTCGGCCTGACCAGTCAGGACATCAACAACACGGCCATTCCGCTAACAATTAAGGATGCACTCGAGGAGGTCATTTGCCCCAGCCTGGAGAGCCTGATCAGCATGATCGACCGCCATGTGATGGATTGGGCGGAGGTTCCGATGCTCGCCAAAACACACGGACAGCCTGCATCGCCAACTTTGCTAGGAAAAGAATTCAGTGTGTGGACGCACCGCCTGCGCGAGCAACTAAGACAATTGCAGGAAATCGCCCTGCCCGCAAAATTTGGTGGTGCCACGGGTAACATGAACGCCCACTACGTTACCTTCCCTGACTACGACTGGCACGCCTTTGCCGACCAGTTCGTTACGGACGACCTCGGCCTAAAGCGCTCCTACCCTACCACCCAGATTGAGCACTACGACAACCTCGGCGCGGTGTTCCACGCGCTGAACCGCATCAGCACTATTCTGATCGACCTTTGCCGGGACGTATGGCAGTACATCAGTATGGAGTACTTCCGCCAAAAAACCATTGCCGGAGAAATCGGTTCCTCGGCCATGCCCCATAAGGTGAACCCGATTGATTTCGAGAATGCCGAAGGCAACCTCGGCATCGCCCGAGCGCTGTTCACCCACCTGGCGGATAAACTTCCCGTCAGCCGGCTGCAGCGCGACCTCACTGACTCTACGGTGCTGCGCAACGTTGGTCTTCCCCTGGCCCACGTTCTCCTGGCCACCAAGGCCATCGATAAAGGCTTTAGCAAACTACTCCTTAATGAAGCCAAACTGGCTGAAGACCTCGAAGCCAACTGGATTGTATGTGCCGAGGCCATTCAGAACATCCTGCGGCGAGAGGGTTACCCCAAACCTTACGAAGCGCTGAAAGCGCTTACGCGTGGCCGGACCGAGTTCAATGAGCAAATTTTGCATGAGTTCATTGACGGACTCAACGTCAGCGCTGACATCAAGGCGGAATTGAAGCAGATTCGGCCGGAGACATATGTGGGAAAGTTTTAGGAGATGACGGATCAGGAAAAGATCAAGCAATACGGTTTTTTTGGTTCTCGCAGCTTTGCCAATAAGTGGATCGTGACGGCCATCGCTGCCGTCGGTTGCGTTTGCCTCTTGCTGGCCGCCACCGATCTCTTTGCCCAATGGCCCTCAATACGGGATCACAAGTGGGAATTGGGATCCATCGGTGGTGCGCTTTGGTTGGTTATCAGGATGTGGTTAGGGCACTATGCAATGCAGCGGGAAGAACGGGCGGTAGTACAATAGGCCGCGGCCGCGGGTGCCGGGGGAAAGAATAAGAAGCAGTAAACACCCCATGTCAACCATCTCGACGGACAACAGCCACGCCTCACTCAACCTCTCCGTCCCAAGCGCTGTTTGACTGCTTGATCGTTTGACTATCTGACTCCTTAACCATGAACTACCGCACCCTCGGCAAAACCAATTTCTCCGTTTCCGAACTCTCCTTAGGCACATGGCAGGTTGGGGGTAAATGGGGAGACCCCTTCAGCGATAAAGTAGCCGAAGGTATTTTGCACGCCGCTATTGATGCAGGTATTAATTTCATTGACACGGCAGACGTATATTCTGCCGGGCTGAGTGAGCAGGCCGTTGGCCGGGTCGTCCGTTCTCGTAAAGAGGAAGTCTACGTAGCCACGAAATGTGGTCGTCAAATCACCCCACACCTCAACGAGGGGTACACGGAAAAAGCATTGCGGGGCTACGTTGAAGATAGTTTAAAGCGCACAGGCCTTGAGCGTCTCGACCTCATTCAATTGCACTGTCCGCCCACCGAAGTGTACTACCGTCCGGAGATCTTCGGTCTGTTTGAGCGGTTAAAGGAAGAAGGTAAAATCGGTCACCTGGGTATCAGCGTAGAAAAAGTCGAAGAAGCCCTAAAAGGCATCCAGTACGACAACGTCACCACGGTTCAGATCATTTTCAACCTCTTCCGGCAACGCCCCTCGGAGCTCTTTTTCCGGGAAGCCCGGGAGCGTAACGTTGGCGTGATCGTGCGGGTCCCGCTGGCCTCCGGCCTGCTGACGGGGAAGTTCGACGCCAACTCCACCTTCGGCAAAGAAGACCATCGCCACTTCAACCGGGACGGAGCCGGTTTCGACAAAGGGGAAACCTTCAGCGGCGTAAACTACAACCTCGGTTTACAAGCTATGGAGCGCATTAAAGCCCTCTTCCCCGGCGAGAAGAACCTGGCGCCACGCGCCCTGCAGTGGATTCTGAATTTTCCGGAAGTCAGTTGCATCATTCCAGGTGCATCAAAACTAGAGCACCTGGCCTCTAACCTTACTGCCGCGGACCTTCCACCCCTTACGGAAGCCCAGCTCACCGGCATGAATCAGGTATATGATGAACTGATCAAAGGCGGCGTCCACCATTTGTGGTAAGGGAAGTATTGACAATTGGCTAAGCTGCTACCTTAGAGGGTCAAAATTCAGGATTCAGGATGGCCCGCAGGACACGATACCGCATAGACTTAAGGTAGCATAGCTATGTTTCCGGTGTTCCACATTAAATCTACCCGTGACGGTTCTAATGCCTGTTACGCCTGTTACGCCTGTTACGCAAAATTCTGAATCCTGAATTGTAAATTGTAAATTCTATGCGCCCTTACCTGCTCGCCGAAACCAACTGGAAAGCCGTCAAAGAGACGGATTACGAAGTAGCCATTCTTCCCTGGGCCGCTACGGAGGCCCACAACTACCACCTCCCCTACGCTACGGACATTATCGAGGGTGAAGCCATCGCGGCAGAAGCCGCACGTATTGCCTGGGAAGCAGGTGCAAAGGTTGTTGTATTGCCATGCATTCCTTTCGGGGTTAATACCGGGCAGACCGACATCAAGTTGGATATGAATCTTATGCCGAGCACGCAGCTGGCAATTCTCAGGGACCTGATTACCGTTTTAGACAGACAAGGCATCAAAAAACTAGTTGTTTTCAATAGCCACGGCGGCAATAGTTTCCGGACCATGCTACGAGAACTGGGCGTTCAATTTCCGGAAATGTTGCTGGTAGAAACGAACTGGTTCAAGGCCTTTGACCGAGCGCAGTTTGTAGAGGAAGGTGGAGATCACGCCGATGAAGTAGAGACAAGTCTCATATTGCACCTGAAACCGGAGTTGGTACTTCCCTTAACCGAAGCAGGAGATGGCGCTGAGCGCCAACCCAAAATCAAAGCCTTCATGGAGGGCTGGGTCTGGCGGGAGCGCCCCTGGTCAACCATCACCGAAAGCACCGGAACAGGAGATCCCCGTAAGGCTACTGCCGAAAAAGGGAAGCGGCTGTTTGCCTACCTGACCGAAAAATTCGGCCGATTATTTATTGAACTTGCTGCGGTCGACAAGGATAATTTTTATGCGTAGCCTGTTCTGTAGCGAATTGGCGTCTTCCCCTTTATTCAAGGCCCTCCTTTTATTCGCCGGCATCAATTATTACCTTACGAATACGTTAGCCGTTGATCCTATTGCCGGCAGTCCTTTTGAATGAACAATTTTTACCGAAAAGCCATGCCTGATTGCCGCATTCCCTATTTATTTACCCTAATCCTTCTTGTTGGTTCATCTTCATTATTTGCACAAGGGACCTGCCTAAGCTGTAAAGGGTCCGGCGAGGTTACCGTCAGGAACCGGGTACCCGTAAGGAAAGAAACTACCTACTCTTACCTTGGTGAAATAACTAAGACTTACACTAATGTCGTTTATGACACCCGCCGCTCCAGGGTGGTTTGTTACGGATGTAATGGCACAGGACACCGAAACATCACGACGGTTCCGACAGTAAAAAAGCCAGCGCCGCCACCTCCGCCGCCGCCTACCTTACGGGATAATATTGACCGGCGATTCGGTAGTCTCGCTATCTTATCCTCAGTTACAGTCGGTAAAGAACGGTTAAGGGTTATTTCTTACAAACCTAAAGGTACAGTAACGGTAAATGCGCTCATCAGGGTTAGACCTGACAATACTTTTGAGACCATTCTGGACAACTACTATTCCATGTACCTCTTCCGGGACGAGTATGATCGCTTCTCTGCATTAGCGCTTAAGGATAATGGGACCAAAAAATATGCACTGGCAGACCTAAACGGTAATATTATTTACACCTCCGACCATGAATTTGATCTAATCAATGCGCGGGGTGATATTTGGCAAGGCACCGAGGTTACACAGGAGGTTGATGGCAAAAGAAAACAACAATTTAAACTTATAAACTATAAAACCGGCGCGCAGCTAAACCCTCAAGTAAGCCTTAGCGACTATTGTGCCTGCAAGCAACTTTGGACACAAGAAGGAATAATCGATGTCCGCCTGCCTCATGCAGTTACTGAAGACCAGATTTCCGTAGGATTAATGGACAAAAATGGCGAGATACTAGTCCCTCCAATCTACAAATCAGTACTTAATTGTGACCCCAGAAAAGGCCGTGTAAGATTTGTTGATGAGGAAGGCTATGTATTCGATTTTGACTATTTAGGAAGGTTACTAACGCCTCCTGGCGCCGTAACCATTAAGGACTGTGAGGATGGCTCCCAACTCATAAGGAGTAAAGTCAACTCATTGGTAGATAAACGACAAGCTACCAAAGAGAACGAGGTTCAACTTACGGATCGGGTGGTAATACACCACCCCGAGAACCCTGCACTTAATGGACTCGTTTTCAGTGAAGCTGGTTGTCCTGATGATAGAGGGTGGGCAAAGGTGACAACAGCTCGTGGAAATGAGCCAATGATGCTCCATAAAACTGGAGAGATCTCCTCAATACAAGATCAAGTCTTGGCGACTTCAAAAATCAATACCCTGAAGGAGGTAAACTTTCAACCTGCAGACCGTTGGGTTAAGGATCCTTGGTTTATTCTCCGCAAAAAAAATGGTAAATCAGGTGGAGCGCTAGCCTACTTTAATGCGGACGAGGAATTGGTCTACAGAGACATAGCCCCAGAATACCGCCAAATGGTTTGCCGCTGGCAAGGATCGGTGATGGTACAGAATGACGCAGGCCTATGGGGTATTATAGCAGGAGAAGAGACATTAAAGCCGAAGTATACCGAGCTATATCAGATGACCAAAAGAAGTTGGCTAGCCGTTACTGGAAGTAAATTCGTTGAAATTGAACTGCCACGTAGCAGGAGTCCTAAATTCAATGTAACTAAGGCCGGTAAGATGCACGAAAGGCGGGCAGCAAACCTCAGCGACTATCTTAACTATTATCGTAAGGTCGGGCACCTTGATGAAGGTATGTGTTCACGATTAATAAACTATGACCTTAATATCGATGCTCCTCTGATTGCTGAAGAGTTGACGATTGACCAGCCAGTAGAATCTCAAATCGTGGCTTTTTGGTTCAGACAAAATGGCAAAGACCACTTCATCGTAAGAGATAATGAATCAGACTACCATCATTACGAGAGAGCGGCAGGTACAAAGCCACTTAAATACGGCACATTTTTTTCCGAAGGTTATAAGGGAGGCGGATATTTATACCTCCCCTATTCAACGGCAGACGGAGAATTCCATCTCTTAGAATTTCATCGGGGCAAATTTAAACCTATAGAGGACCCTCAAATGCGTTTTGATAGAATATATGCGGTTCCCATTCCGGAGAACGAAAGCCCACATACTATCATCTTCGAAAACCAGCGGGGGTACTTTAGTCTTACGCGGGAGTATTTCGGGCAGAAACATTCCACCAGCAAATCTGAGCAACTTGGACTTCGCCTCCTGGAAACTAAATAGCCCGCTATCAGAACCTGCATAATTACCCAAACACCTTAACTGATCCTCTCATGGCGGTAAGAAAAGCTTCGCGGTCTACCCCAGCCCGTTCGAAACCGAAATAGGTAAAGAGGTTTTCCGTTGCCATATTTCCTGTCAGATCATCTTTGGCCATCGGGCAGCCTCCGAAACCGCGGATAGCACCGTCGTAGCGGATGCAGCCTGCCTCGGCTGCAGCGTGAATCTTTTCCTCCCAGGTGGAGGGCGTCGTGTGCAGGTGTGCACCAATTTCCAGCTCCGGATAGCGAGGAATGAGGTTCTTGAACAAATAGCTGATGCTGGCTGGCTGGCTGACGCCGATGGTATCGGAGAGCTGAAAAATCCGGATATCCAGTTCCGCCAACTGGCTTAACCATTGCTCCACCACCTCTACATTCCAAGGATCGCCGTAGGGGTTACCAAAGCCCATACTTAGGTAAAGCACCATCTCCTTGCCGGCCGCTACCGTCAGTTCCTGAATCTGCTTAACCCGGTCCAGGCTCTCAGCAAGGGTAGCATTGGTATTCCGTAACTGGAAGGTTTCGCTGACACTGAAGGGGTAGCCGAGGAAATCTATCTCCGGATGGCTGAGCGCGGCCTCAGCGCCGCGCCGGTTGGCAACGATAGCCAGTAGCTTAGTCGCCGTAGCCGACAAATCGAGCTGTGCTAGTACTTCGGCCGTGTCCCGCATTTGCGGAATGGCCTTCGGAGACACAAAACTCCCAAAATCGAGGGTATCAAACCCGCAGGCAAGTAATTGCTGCAGGTAGGCCGCTTTAACATCGGTAGGAATAAAATCGTGGCGGCCCTGCATAGCATCGCGAGGACATTCAATGATCTTGATGGGCGTGGTGGTAGTCAAATCAATTAGCTGGTCAGGTCAAGAAAAAAGCGACGGTTGCTATTCGGGGTAAATAATCGCTTTGATTCGTCAGACGAGATTTTGCCCGACCAAGTCAGGCCAAAAAACCTCGTCGGACAACCTGCGCTCAATACCTGGTGGTGGTCTGAACCGTCCGCTGGTGGTAAAAATACCAGTTAATAGGTCAACACCATACAGGCTTTGGTAGTTTTGCACTGGAACGGACCTGATCCATCAATTCATAACTTTATGCTCAAGCACGCTACCCTCATCACCGTAATTGGTTTTATCCTCCTCGCCCTGGGTCTCATGACCATCTTCACAACTATGGTCGGAGTGGATATCGCGCCAATGGCCTGGCTCTACCGTCAGGGGGTTGGAGTTTCCTATCTCGTTCGCTTACTGATGGTAATTACCGGCCTCATTATGATCTACGTTGGACGTACGGACTGGAATCAGACGGAGGTGTAGGCGTTGGAGGGTTGCAGTTGTTGTAGGCGTTGCAATTGTTGCAGACGTTGGAAAGTTGCAATTGTTGGAGGCGTTGGAGGGCTGCTAGTTTTGTAGCGGGGCTCCAAGGTGATCCTGCATGTTGAATTGCACCTTGCGCCGCTCCATTCACGGCACCTGCGGCCGCGCCCACTTACGCAGATCAAAGGAAACCACCTTGCTCAGTAAATCAAGAGTATCACCGATACCCTTCGAACAGTTACAATCCTTGCAATAACTGCAACAACTGTAACCCTTGTAACCCCTACAACCCTTGCAACAACTGCAACCTTACCCTTTACCAGTAGAAAGTACCGTTAATACTCGGCAGGATGGGTAGCTGGTTAATACGCTCGTTCGTGATCCGGTCTACGTAGAAGATATTCTCCCGATTGTAAGCATTGGTCACACTTGCCGTAATCTCGAGGCGGGCAGTTTCTCCGAACTCGAACTTACGCTTAAGGTTGAGGTCGAGGCGGTGGAAATCGCTCAATCTTCCACCATTACGCTCGGGACTGAGCAGCACGCCGAGGTCACCGTTACCCGTCAGAATAGAAGGGAGCACGGGCTGGGTAGAAAAGTCAGGATCTTCGATGAAGCCGACCGTCTGGGTGAAGGGGAAAGCAGAACCGAAGTTATAGCGGAAGCCAAACTCCCAGGCATTGTCCTTACCAAATAAGTAGTTACCGTAGGCATTGATGTTGTGGCGACGGTCAAAGCTGGTGGGGTACACTTGCTCGCCATCGTCGCGGTTCACGTAGCCAAGGCTATAGTTACCCGCCAGGAAGAGACTCCCTTTGCGGTATTCAAGTGAAATATCTCCACCGTAAGCTTCTCCATCAAGGAGAATAAAATCAGGATCCGCAGCGGAGAGCTTGTTTCGGTTAAGCTCGATCAACTGATTAAAGCCTTTGTAGTATCCCTCCAGATTCATGGTAATGTTGTCCGTAAGGTCAATCTCGATACCTACAATACCGTGAACGGCTTTTTGCAGGTTATCCCCTGCTACCTCACCCTCCTGGTTACGAAGGTCACTTTCGGGACCTACGAGGAATCCCTGGAAGAAGTTGACAATGTCCAGGTCATTCTGGGTAGAGATCAGGTTCTGGCTATACAAACCACCCGCCAACTTGAAGCGCAGGGCGTCGGTAGCGTTGTACTTAGCACCAAAACGCGGCTCCATGCTGAAGGCATTCTGGCTCGCATAGTACTGTACCCGGAAGCCAGGCTCGAGAATCAGGTTACCCATTGTACGCTTGAACTTGGCAAAGCCATTAAGCTCGGTGGTAAAGTCCTCCTGTTCGAAGGTGATACCCAGTGGATTAACGAAGGTGAAGTTGGTGTTCAGGCCGTTGTAGTCAAAGCCGTAGGAGATCACATTTTGTCCGCCGAAGTAAGTAAAGTTCAGCATTGCCGTTGTGTTCTGTACCCGGCTGCTACGCGGAGCGCCGTCGCGTTCCATCAGCGCTACATCGTAGGTAGAAGCAGAAATTGTTCCGTCGATGACGACGTTACTGCGGGGCGGCACGATGTTGAAGCTAAGTCCACCACCGCTATTGCTCCAATCCAGGGCAGCAAGGCTGGGCACATCGAAATTATCGGTGTAGTTGAAGCCGAAGGCGTTCAACTTCGAGCCATTACCACCAACCATACTGATCTTGCCGTAAATGTCCTGATAATTGTAGGGCAGGCCAATGTCAGCTGCGGTCAAATCAGAGCCTTCTCCGAGGTTGAAGAAGTTATCCTGCACCGCGTATTCGTAAAGTGTTTTACTTGTTTCGGGGAGCAGGCTGCGCTTTCCGGTAACCAGGAAACTGATACTGCTTCCAGTTTCAGGATTAAGTTTTTTGATTGGGCCTTCCGCCAGCACTTTGGCCTGGAAGGGACTTGCTGAAACAAGGCCACCAAATTTCTTCTTGTTGCCTTCCCGGGTTTTGATGTCGACAATAGCCGAAATACGTCCGCCATACTCTGCGTTGAAACCACCAGTGTAAACATCCGCTGAGCGAATAGCTTCCGTCTCAAAAACAGAGAACAGACCGATGGAGTGGAAAGGGTTATAGATGGTCATACCATCGAGCAACAGCTTGTTCTGCACCGGACTACCACCACGAATGTAAAGCTGGCCACCCTGGTCACCAGAGCTAACAACACCGGGAAGTACCGTGAGGTACTGCGCGATATCTGGCTCGCCACCGGTAGCGGGAAGGCTCAGGATTTGCTCGGCACTGAAAGTAACTTTAGAGACGGCCACATCACTTCTTGCCCGCTCACGCCGGGCACTTACAGTAGCTGTCTGCAGCTGGACACCTCCTCCTTCTTTCATCAGCAAACGCCGGTACTCGATTTCGTTAGCGTTAGCAATATTTACCGAAACGGTAAGTGCCTCGTAACCAACGTAGGTAGCCGTAAGCGTGTAATCTCCCAGCGGAAGATTGGAGAAACTGTAGAAGCCATCCACATCCGTATTGGTACCCTTATTCAATCCGTCCGGACCCTGAAGCTGTACCGTACCAAAGGAAATGGGATCGCCCGTTTCCTCGTCAAAAATATTACCGCGAATGATCGCAGACTGGGCGCTTACGCAGGTGCAAAGCAGGCTGAAGAGCAGGGTGAAGTAGAGGTTCTTACGCATAGAGTGAGTGGCTGAAATAGAGCCGCAAAGGTAGCCCAATGAACCGATTCTACTAAACCGATTTATTTTTCGGCAGATAGGTGACAGAAAAAGAGAATGTTAGACCTTTAGTATGTTAGACCGTTAGACTTTTAGTGCGTTAGTAGGTTAGGGCAGCACTAACCTACTAACGCATTAAAGGTCTAACATACTAAAGGTCTAACGGTCTAACATTCTAACACGCTATTTCAGCACCCCTACTCCTTCCCGGTACAGTTCCGGTTCATCTCCGGTACAGATGATGACCGTACTGGGCTGATTCCCTCCGGTCCCTCCATCAATTACTGCATCAACGAGTTTGCCGTAACGATCGTAAATGTCCTGGGCATCCGTATAGTACTCGGTTACTTCGTCGTCGGACTTAACTGAAGCCGTCAGGATGGGTCTTCCCAGACCACGGACCAGTGCGTCAACAATGTTGTTATCAATAATGCGGACCCCAATAGTTTCCTTTCGGTTCTTCAGAATCTTTGGTGTCTTGTTGTTCGAATTAAGGATGAAGGTAAAGGGTCCGGGCAGGTTGTGTTTCATCACCCGGAAGACGTCGTTACTAATTGTTTTGGAATAATCAGTTACCTGACTAATGTCCTGGCAGATAAAACTGAACATGGCCTTGGCAGGGTCAATTCCCCGTATTCGGGCAACCCGTTCAACGGCATTCTTATTCGTTATGTCGCACCCGATACCATAGACGGTATCTGTTGGGTAAATGATTACTCCTCCGTCTTCGAGGATGTCAACCATTTGCTGGATAAGGCGGCCCTGGGGGTTATCTGCATTGATAGTAACGAGCATGATCGGTTGTTTTGATTAATACGTGGTTAACAGACCTTAATATAGGCTTAATGAACAAAGCGCAAAGCCTGGAAGGGATTAAATTTTGAAACCTTCGGATGAAGGCTGTGGTAGAAGCTTCGCTGTAAGCCACCACCTCTTCAGTGTGACCATCAGAACTACTAAATTCCTTCGCTCAGAAGTCGCTGTTAATCAACATAAAAGCAGACCATCCTCCCCCATCGCGCAAAATTAATTTTTAAAAAATCACTTCTACTACTTGTGTAGTATTACGTTTGTAGTATATCTTTGTGGCAACAGATCGGACAAGCGTTCCGGTCACAAATTGTTATTATGAGCTTGAATATTCCCTCCGAGGCGCAACTTGAAATTCTGGACTTACTCTGGCAAGAACAGCCAGCGACGGTGCAGAACCTTCACGATCGTTTGGCTACCCGCCGTCAGGTGAGTTACAACACGGTACTAACCCAGTTACAACGGATGACGAAGTCAGGCTTTGTGATTCGCAACACGGAGCAACGAACGCATACTTACACCGCTGGTGTAGCACGGGAGCAAGTAGAGGATTCGCTATTTAATCGTCTGGCTGACACCGCCTTTGGCGGGAGCAAGATCAACCTCGCCATTCGGGCGCTCGGCAACGAGACCCCTACCCCCGAGGAACTCGTTGAACTCCAGCAATGGATTAACCGCCAGAAGCAATAATCATGGATTTCAACACGCTCTGGCTACCTACTGCCACCGCTTTCGGTCTTGCCTTGCTGCACAGCCTCTGGATCGGAGCTATCATTTATGCCCTGGTGCGCACGTGCCTTCCTCTGTTACCAAGTGCCGGTGCCCGGCACAATCTGGCCTACGGTGGTCTGCTCCTCCTTGCGGTCGGATTTATGACAGCGTTTTACCGCAACTTCGACTATACCCCAGTCTGCGAGGATGTTGCCGGCGCCAGTATTTCACTCGTTGATCTGGGCATTAATCTGGCCGCCGCCCCAGCAGAAAAAAGTAGTATTGAGGTAGTTTCGGAACTACTCCCCAACTTTGCTCCCTGGCTGTCCCTGATCTACCTGTTTGGCCTGATTCCTGCCGCTCTTTACCTCCTGCGCGATCAGCGCAGGGTACAGTTCCTGCGCTCTGCTGGACTTACTGAACTGCCGACGGCCTGGTCTGCCACCGTTGCCGAAGAATTACAGCAGCACCCCGCCACCAAAAAAGTAACCACTTACCTGAGCCGGTACGCCGGAGAGGTAATGACACTTGGCTTTTGGAGCCCCGTCATCGTATTCCCGATAGCCCTGGCCAATGCCTTGAGCCCCGAGATGGCACGCACCATTCTGCTCCACGAAATTGCTCACCTGCGGCACTACGACCACTGGTTGAACTACCCTCAACAATTCCTACGAACCCTATTCTTTTACCATCCGGCAGCACACGGGCTGTGCCGCATTATTGATCGTGAGCGAGAGCATCGCTGCGACGATTGGGTCGCGGCCCGCTGCCAGGATCGACGGACCTATGCTACCGCTTTAGTAACCGTTGCCCGTACTTCCATTAACCCCACAAATACCCTAGTTATGTCTGCAACTAAAACCCCATTTTCATCCCGTATTCAACGCCTCTTCCAGGGCGAGGAGCAGCGGGGCGGCCACGCCGTGTTCTCGCTCATGTTCATCAGCCTGCTGGCCATTGGTCACTTGTCATTTTCTACCATGGGCGCGGACGCCGGTGCCGTAGATTGCTTTGAAGAGCAGGAAAAAGACAGTGCTGTCGAAACTCCAGTCACCACGGCTGTTGTCATTGAGCAATCAACACCCGCTATCACCCTGACCGCATCCCCAGCTGCTGCGCCAATAGCTGACGAGCCCACTGAAGCGGCTCCCGCTGCTACCATCAATTTTATCGCTGATGAAGACTACTTCATGGGTACGGTTGTGATCGAAGCAACCAGCACAATTCCAGCTATCACGCCTCTGCCCCGGCGCATGGTTAATACCGTATCACCGCTAGATACGGTACCTCCGGCAGCAAAAGGAGCTCCTGCGAAGCAGAACATCAGAATCAGAGATTCCGGAGACAAACAACCGCTCTTTATCCTCGATGGTACGCCGCTCGACGGGTCACTTGACGACTATGAGCTGGACCCTTCCAACATCAAAAGCATTTCTGTCTTCAAGGGAGCGTCTGCGATTGAAAAATTCGGACCTTCAGGTGCCAACGGCGTAGTAGACATTACAACCAAAAATGGTAAAAAAGTCAACCTGAAATCTAAAATCATCATCGAAACTCCGGAAGCAACCCCTGAGCATAAGGTCGTGATCGGTGTTCGTAGCGAACCAGCAAAAGGAGCCACTCCTTCCGTTATCGTTGAAGGACAATTGGTAGACGACGAAACTGCTGCCAAAAAGGCCCTGATAATTGTCGATGGCGAGCGTGTTACAGGAGACCTGAACACGGCCGTTAGCCCGGAAGACATTGAATCGGTCTCCGTACTGAAAGGCAATGCTGCAACGTCGCTCTATGGTGACGACGGCAAGAACGGTGTCGTGCTCGTTACTACTAAAAAGGGTAAGAAAGAAGGCGCTCAAGCTCCCAGCCCTGCAGTTACGATAAAGAAGGGTAGATTAAAAAAGGCCTTACCTGCTTCCGTGATCATTGAATCCGTTTCTGACGCCATCTCCTTCGAAAATGAGGAAGAAAAAGTCAGTGCCCGGGTAAAATACAAAGCTGGTAGCCTGCGCATAGATGTTGACGAGGAGCAGGAAGCAGCACCTGCGGTGGCTGAGGAGGTTGTGATCGAGACTCCTGAAGTCACCGTACCTGCCATGACTCTACCGGGCAAAGTACAAACAACCTTTACCGGAGCAAACAACCCCGTCAAAGCTTACCCCAACCCAACAACCGGTGTTGTGAACTTTAGCAACGTTCCGGAGACGGAGAAGCAGTTGACCATCGGTGTGTACACCCCTTTCGGTGAGTTGGTACGCCAGGAAAAATTCAACGGAACTAACATTGACATTCAAGGGTTGGCAACCGGACAGTACCTCATCGTGCTGACCGATGGTCAGCAGCAGTGGATCAATAATGTTACCGTAACCAAATAACCCTGAAGGCAAAATAGCAATTCCCCTAAAACACCATTCTGACCTGATTACCTCTCTGGTTGTAGCGCTTTCGGAAGCTTGTTCCCCACTTCCCGGCGCTACAACCAGTTTTTTTATGCCCGGACAGCACGCTTCCCTATCGTGAGACAATCACAAAGAGCTCGTTAGGTGTCATTGTCCCTTTATGCGGTCCAACCATTCACAACTGTATATACCATGCGCTGCTCTACCCTGCTTTTCCTGTTCCTCCTTTGCACCTGCGGCCGCGCCCAGGTCCCCTATCTTCACCTGAGCCCTTTCGTCACGACAAGCTTTACCGTGGCAACAACCGATGTAGAGTTCTCCTACGGACGACCAAGTATGCGCGGACGAAAGATTTTCGGAGGCCTGGAGCCCTGGAATGTTATCTGGCGCAGCGGCGCCAACCGTAATCCGCGACTGGTTATGAGTCAGGATTTCTTCTTTGGCAACACGCCGGTGAAAGCAGGGGCCTACACGCTGTTTACGAAACCCAATCCCGAGCAATGGGAAGTTTTTCTCTACGACGAAGTGGATCAATTCGGCGTTCCGGAACATTGGCAAGACGAAAAGGTGGTTGCCCGAATCACCCTAAAGCCAAATACGTTATCCAGCCCGCGGGAAACCCTGCTGTATGCATTCGAAACCCTTACTAACGACCAGATGACGCTGGTGCTGGAGTGGGAGCTAACCCGTATCGTAATTCCGATTGGTCTTACTACTGCCGCCCAGATGGAAAAAAAGATTGCTACAACTTTAGCCGGGCCCGATGCGGCAGCCTATTCAAATGCAGCTATTTACTATTTCCGCAACGGCAAAGACCTCAACCAGGCCCTTGCGTGGCTGGACGAGGCAATTAAACTTGATACTACACCTTCCTACTGGGAGCATTTGTTCAGGGCCCTGGTACTCGAAAAACTTGGACGCCTCCCGGAAGCAGCAGCTGCCGCAGAGCTGTGTTTAACTCTAGCTCAACAGAGTACTAGCAGTTACGGTATCCACGAAAGCACAGCGTTACTCCAACGACTCAAAAGATAAGCGTGCTAGTCCGTTCTTCCGACCAACCGCATGACGGTACGGCGTTCATCGTCTATTTCACCGTCATAGTCCGAGTCGGTTAATCCGGTCAACTCAAGCCGGTCCCCCGCCAGATCGTAAGCAAAATAGAGGGTTTTGTTCGGCTCAATGAACAGCAGCGTATCGGCGCTGTGTACTTTCCAAAGACCGTTGACGATGTCTGATACCCGCCCGTCCTGAAAACGGTGGGTCCGCTTTGATTTCCCGTCGGCCGTAAAGGTGGTTAAAGGCGGCTTTGCTCCGTAAATCCGGCTCCAATCCGCTTCCCGGATCAGTTCGTGCGCCAGCGTGTCTCCTCCTTCGTAAGATGGATAATTTACTTCAATCTCAGTAGTCTCCCAGGTTCCCAGGAGGGCCTCAGCTATTGATACTTCTTCGGGGGCATCAACCGGGGCCGCTTCCTGCTGACAACTTGCGAAGAGGAGAACGAGGAAAAAGAATGGTAGGGTACGGAGCATTTCTTATTAATCTGGAAGAGCGAAGATAGTTGGTCGGAAGCAATTACCCTACCCCTCATTCATACTTGTCTTGCGGGTCAATAGCTGTCACTAAAGAGAATGGGCGAAATACTACGGCGAGCGCGCGTCAAAGTCATGTCAAGCTTGCCTGAAAATGACCAAAGTCACCGTTCCCTCCACATAAGGAAACGTACTTGCGCCCTTGAGTAACTGATGGATAAGTCTGCGGCCAATAAGCAGGAGTTTCTGAAGGTGCTCTTTGTTACCTTAACGTAAGGCTTGGCAACAATGCTTTTTTTTCTTGCTGAAGTGGACCAAATACTTAGTTTGTTAGTCTTTTAGTTTGTTAGTCTTTTAGTCTTTTAGACCGTCATGACTGCCCAGCAGACTGAAGTATTAGGAGACTAAGTATTTGGCACTATCAGACACCGCAGACCGTGTTGCTTCTGTTATTCCCAACAAATAGAGATTATGACCACCATTGAATCCCGCGCAGACATCAGTGAACTCGTACATGCTTTCTATGCTCGTATTCGGGAAGATGACCTTTTGGGGCCGATCTTTAATGCGCACATCCCGGAGGAGCGCTGGCCGGAACACCTGGAGAAGCTAACTGACTTCTGGGAAACGAATCTCTTTGGTGTGGCTGCTTTTAAGGGCAGCCCGACGCGGGCTCACGTTCAGATGGATTATAACCTTGATCACAGCATTGAGCAGTCTCATTTTGCGCACTGGCTCAAGTTGTGGCACAGCACAATCGACGCTAGGTATACCGGCGAGCGCGCAGCGCGCGCCAAACGAGCCGCCGGTAATATGGCCGTCGGACAATTTGTGATGATTTGGCGCAACCGCCCGGAGCAACGTGCCAAACAAAGCCGCCATCCGATCGTCTAGAGTTAACAAATACCCACTCTGAGGCGCGGAGTGATGGTTAACTGGAGGAATTGCTGAGAATTTCGGATTTTGCCGGCATGGAAATTACTTACCAAGTCATCCCTTACCACCAACTTACCCGGGATCAGCTCTACGCCATCCTGCGGCTACGCGCCGAAGTTTTCGTGGTGGAACAAGACTGTGTATATCAAGACCTTGACGATAAGGATCAAAAGGCTGTCCATGTACTTGGTTTTGCCGCAAACGGGCAATTGGCGGCGTATACCCGGCTGGTGGGTAAAGGCGTCAGCTACCCTGATTACGCGAGTATTGGGCGTGTTATTACGGCAGCCTTTGCCAGGGGCAAAGGTTTGGGGAGGCCACTGATGCTTACTTCCATTGAGATGCTGTACGAACACTTTGGCAGGCAAGCGATCAAGATCGGTGCACAAGCACACTTGCAAGCCTACTACGGAAGCATTGGGTTTGAGGGCGTTGGGGAAGTTTACGATGAGGATGGTATCCCGCACCGGGCTATGATCCTTAAAAAGTAGCTATTGCTTAAGCCGAAGATGAAAAATTGTCCCCTTTTCCTACAGTACATTCATCAGGTATACAATGAGGAAACTGATCACGGCTAATGCCAGTCCACCAACAAAGGTGTTGTAGCTAATGGTTAGCAGCAAGTACTTCTTATGCATTACGGCTCCCAGATCGTAGAGGTCTTTGGCCAGGTCATCATACAATGCATTCTGGTTGAGTTTCATCTCTTGCATGTATTCGATAAACTCGCGTTTCTCCAGCTTAAGAAAATTGCCGAAATAGAGCAGACTAGCTTCGTTACTTTTCACAAGTTTATCCTTCTTTATCCGGTACTCCGTGACGCTCGGCCGTGCGCTGAATACTGCAAAAATGACCGCTGTTAGAGAGCTTAACAAGAGACTGATAATTGGGATAAGAAACTCAGGATTCTCGAAGAAGACTTCTTCGAAAAAGCTGAGACTTGCTCCGGAGATCGTGATGACGATCGACAGAATGATTGTATTGATGGAGATCATCATATTCGCCTTTCCGTCGGCAATACGGCTTAGGTTAATATGGTTACGAAAGGCTGTGCGGTACATCGTATCGATGCCCCGACCGAAGTTTTTTCCGGTTTTTGCCTTCACCTCCTTTTGCTCAACCTTGTAGTTCGCGGCCTGTTGTGCGCCCACGTTTTTTCTTCGGCGTTTATCGAATGCCTCCTTCCCTACTCTGGAGAGGTATTGAAAATTCAGCAAGCTTTTTTGCATTTCCTCACCAAACTTGATGGGGTCTCCCACCTTACCGTTGATGGCCTCGCGCTCTAGTTGCAACAACTCAGCCCTACGCTCATAGCGCTTACGTCCAAGCCAACTCCAGACCGCATCATGTAATATTCTGGTATGCAGGTCATCTTCAGCGGAAGCCTCTGCCACCTTCCTTAACCAGCTTGCAGCATCACCCGCTTTGGTTACCAACTCGACCTCTTCGGCCCTCGCCCAGTCTTCCAGCATTGCTGCTGATCGCTCAAGAAAATCTTTATGGCCACCAACATAGCCCAGAGGATAGAAGTAGCCCGCGATCGTGAGTTGCGCCTGATCGGCTTCTGAAAGGCCTGCATCATCAGCTAAAGTACCAGCCTTATCGGCGATTTCTTCAGCGTAGGCAAAGTTGTGAAATAAGTATTTAGGCGCCAGACCTTTCATAAACCGGTCCTTGACGTAACCTGCGGCCTGTTTTACGAGCTTCTTGTGATCCACTTCCTTTTTCTTGGTCTCCGTTTTGCTCATCGTCCTATTCTTTTTTGCCAGCCTTTGACCGGCGGGGTAATCGGGCAACAACTCCTTTACCGCTCCGGCCCTCACTACTAAGGTAAAGGTTACCGGACTGATCAAAGGTAATTCCCTCTGGCTGCTTAAATATCTTCTCCCGGAGAATTTCAATGTGCTTGAGCTCTCCTTCCCGATCCAATACAACCAGGATTTTACCTACCGAAGCGATGACGTAAACGTCTTCAGTAAGTGGATCGATCGCAATACCGCTAGGTTTCAGGAAATACGGCTTCTCTTTACCGTAAACGGCTTTGCCGATTGCCTTAAGATCAAGCGTATAAGCTGGCGTTGCATCCGTTATACCTGTTTCCAGATGATAGCGATAGATTCCCCGTTGGTAGGTCCCAAGATCAGGGGACAACTCATCTTCTTTAGGTACTATGAGCAGGCTGTTTGTTTTTGCTTCGTAAACTACACCTTCAGTGTCATTGCGGTAGCTGAAGTCTGTCTCTAATTTCCTCGCATCATATTCTTCAGTACCGGGTTTGTATTCGATCAAATGTAAGTCACCATCCCGCTCCAGCACATAGATGGTATTACCGTCATGGGTAATGCCTTCATAATCTCTGTCTTTCCCGAATTTGAAAGCGTCCGTAATGTCACCAGTACCTGCGTCAATAATAAAAAAAAGACCGTCTTCATCTTGTACTGCCAAAAGTTGACCGTCCTCTTTCCAGCCCGCCAGGCCGCTTATTTCGGTAAGCTTTTTCGGCAACTTAACTACTTCCGGATTATCGAAATCAAAGCTGAATTGGTAGTTGCTGTCGACCGGATAATGCTCCAGCTCTGGCCCCTTGGTGTAGGTGACCACCCCGTAGCCGATGGCTACGGTGGTTACGAAGCCCAAGATGAGCAGTGATAACATGTTCGGTTTTTCGATTAAATTCATAGGTTACTATTAAAACGGCCATCCGGCGGCAAAGGCGAACTGTCCCCGTTCGTCATCCTGGAAATATGTCAGCGTAATGATGGTTGCGCCGAGCGGTGCCAGCCATATACCACCGCCATAACCCACGTGCCAGGTGTCACTATCCTCTCCGTCTAACCAAACCCGGCCATAATCCATGCCCAGGATGAACCCTCCAACAGTTGGTGCTTCTCCTTTGCCGAAGCCAAAGCCCATAAAGCGCAGATCAATATTTTGGGCAAACATCGTATTACCCCGGTAACGGTCAGCCCGGGCTGCCCGGTAATTAGTACGCCCTCCCATAGACGCCAACTGATAGTATTCTGGAGAACCGTCGTTATGCTCGAAACTGATCCGGCTGGCAACATTAATTGCCTTGGTCAACATCCGGTAAATCGTGAATTGACCACCGTACTTCAGCGTGGCCCGATCTTCATTAAGGTTAAAGCTTTGCTGACCGTACAACTCATATTTGATCCCGCTATCGGCAAGTAAGGGGACAGCTACATTATTGGACTGTAACTGAGCCCGAACACCTCCAAAAGGTTGATCGTCAAATACCCGTTGAGGAATCCCTGCTGTATTTAAAATCAGCGCAAATTCGGGCGTATCGTCATCGAGGTCAAAACTGTGGAAAAATGGTCCGATGGAGAAACTAAGTCGATTCCGTTTCCCCCGGAAACGAAACATAGGATTGATAAACACCTCCCTTCTACGCGCCCGGTTAAATTCCAGGATATCATCATCCGCCAGGCCTTCTATCTCGCCTTCTTCTGGCTGCCCGAACCCTTCGTTACCAATACCGAAGAAGTTAGCCACGTAGCCATCACTGAAGTAGTGGGTATTGAGCAGCAGATCTTTTCTCCTACCAAAAAAATCATTGTAGATCCCGTCGTAGCTGACCTTATAGAAGTTATTCGTGGAATAGGTTGCCAGCAAGGTATGCTTGGTCGCAAACGGGTCAGGACGAAATCCATAATTAAGCCGGGAAAAGCCTGCGCCAAAGAGTAGTCCGTCATCAACGTTAAACCCAAATGCTGGAATAGGAGACGAAAAGTCAGGGTGATACTCCTCAAAATTAAACTGGTTAAGTTCAGGATAATTATCGGTCCTCCGATCACGGATTTTCGATTCATCTCCCTTTAATTTCATTCCCTTCCGCTCATCGTAGGCAATGGCTTTGAGGTCACCTTCAGCTTTAATCACATCACCATCCGTGCCTCCGATTAACCTGAGCTTTATCCCACTTTTTTCGCCGACCAGCTTAAAGCGGTCGTCCCCGTCCAGGGCATATACGACCACCTCCTTCGTCTCACCTTTATGAAAGACACGATCAAAGTACTTTTCATCCGCTTTGCCTTTCTTGTCCGCATCGAAAAGCTGCAGGTGCAAATCTCCGTTGTCTAAACCTGTAGCCAGAATAACATCGTCCTTTTCCGTTCCTAATACATTGACTTTTTCGGCGAGGTCCTCATAATAGGCCCCGGCAAAGGTCTCTAACTGTTTGAGGCGCTCCTTCAGCTTACCATCAATATCAGTACGCTCGAGGCTGTACTCCTGTACCTCTTCAGGCAGTAAGGCCAAAGCGTCATCAATATCTTCGGCAGTAATCGTTTCCTGGATAAACCGTGCCTCGGCCAGCATTTCCTCGCGGGTTAATTGATTCAAGAACACCCGGTCATTCCATTTCCCGTTCATTGCCCGCCATTTGGCTTTTGTCAACTCATGGGTAAAGGGACGGAGCTTGCGTGCCTCCGGCACGAACAAACGCGCAATCCCCAGAATACCACCGTCGTAGTTGGAAAAGACCTGGTCTCTGTCCCGAGCAACGGGCAAGTACCGCGTTCTACCATCTTCTTCCTTAAAGGCGGCCCAGCGCCATTGGTCCCGGTGCCGATCCCAGTCACCAATCCAAAAATCGAAGAGGCGGGCCCGCGCATAATTACGGTCATCTGCATAGTGTTTCCAGCTGGAGGTAAGCTTCTCCCGCATGTCGGAATTACTGATAATGTTCTTGCTTCCGCCAAAGAAGCGGGTACCGCTCCAGTCCTCGTCCGGGCGTTGTTCCAGCCAGTACATCTCACCGCCAAAATTGGTATTGAAGCTGGCCAGGCCTGACTGCTTTGGCACATACCGCAGTAGCGGATCGGCCCCAAGCAGGCCGAGTTTACGTTGCCAGGGCGGCAAAGCGAGTGGAGAATAGGGATGAATGGAGGTAAATACATCCTTGGTAATGTCTGCCGCAAAAGACTTTTCCAACAGGCTGGGTAAAAGCTGAGCCGGATTTTTACGTACCGACCGCATTTGGTACAAGTGGCCGTCAGCCCCCGAGGTATGCAAACTCATCGTTGTTTGTCCACCGCCCCTCCGGTATGGGGTAAGTCCACCAGCGAAGGTATCCAACATCATCACGGGAACCTCAATCGGCCGGAAATATAAAGGCCGGTAGTGTTTACCCAACACACCTTTGGTGAACGCGCTGCGCTCGCCATCCCCAGACGCTCCGTAAACAGAGGTACGTACCACCTTGTCAGACACCTGTTCGAACGGAACTTCTTCAATACCCTCGTCCTGAGACTCGTACCGATCTTCAATGATCCGACGATAAAATACTTGCTCCTCTCCACCCGCTTCATCAACCGTATAGAAACCAACGTATACCTCACCCGAATCAAAAAAGTCCAGCCGGCTATAGCCAATAGCACCGTAATTAAAATTGGCATCGTTGCCACCCCGAGCAGGACCACGCTTACTGCCGCTACCCGCAATTACCTGCATATATTCTCCTTCGTGGATGAGCGTCATGTTATGCTCATTCGCACTTACAAAGATCACATTGATCTCATCATCTATCCCAAACTTAACCTTTCCGATTAGCTGCTGGTATAAAAGATTACTGACGTCGTTAGGCCCTCCACTTACACTCTGAATTCCCCGTACAATGGACCCCAGCACCGGCACTGGTAACAAGTGTTGCGCAATACTGAATTGCCCCCCCCTATTACCCATAGACTGCATAGGATGATGCATCATCACGATTTTCACCTGATCACGGTAGCCTTTGATTTCATCGGCCAGGGCAAAGGTCATTGCATCCCGGTTGCGGTAGTCGCAACCCTCGCTCACTTCTTCATCGCGGGCCCAATCAGCAAGGTACCAGGCGGTATTGATACCAATCAGTCCGACTCCATCGTACAATTGTTCATCGTCAGGCCCTGAGCAAACATTATTAGGCATGAACCGAACCTCCTTTTCCACGTGGTCTTCGAAGTATTCCTCCAGCCGATCAAGGCGACCAAAATTACTCTCCCTACCCAGTTCATTTTCTCCCGGCGTGTAAAATACCGGCCCGGGCACCTGCCGCAGTCTGGTAGCGATAGC
>CAZTTF010000011.1:0-3010 GCA_964616365.1 uncultured Lewinella sp.
AGTCCAGCCTGTTGCGTTCTGGAACTCCTCGAAATTCTCCGGCATGACCTGAGACGCTTCCTGAGGGACGAGAACGGCCTCCCTGAATCGTCCCCATTCTTCCTCTGATGCGTCTGCACCTGGATACGAAAGGGACTTCGCCCGAGCTGCTGTCTGGTTGTCCTTGAGGATCTTAGCAACCTCGGTGGGAGTCTTTCCGGCAAAGTATTGGTTGATGAACTCAGGAGAGACATCATCGGACTTGTAGCGGTCCCCGATGCTCTCAAACTTGCCATCAAGATCAAAAATTCCCGATGCATCGAAGGATGGAACAGAAGAAGGATCTGCCCCTGCTGAAGAGTTCTCTGTCGATGTGGAAGACGGTGTGACTTCTGCCCCTCCCCCAGTTGCTTCGCCTTCCTCGTTTCGAAGAAAGCCTGTCTGTGGTTTCATGGTGTATCTCATGGTTTTTTGATATTGTGAGTGGCATAGACCTTATTGAATTCGTCTTTGCTCCAGTTCTTGAGCCGCCAAGAGACAACCTCCGGCGTCAGATGTTTCCATCGAGGATGCTGCTCTGGCTCCTCGCTGTCTGGTTCTGGCTGGGAAACTTCCACGGAAACCTCCTCAACTACCTCCTCAACTACCTCTTCCACAGCATCTTGTGGATCAATAGTGGTTCGAATCAAAAGATCCTCCATATCTGGTAGGTATGACTTGAATTTGTAGTGAGATTCCTTGGGTTTCCCGTCCTTCAGTTCTCCGACCTTCTTTTGGTCTTCCTGACGGTAGAAAACTCCATCGATGAGCGTGAGTGGATTAGACATCTTCTTGCGATTTCCGAGGTTTTCCGAGGTTGAGCAATTCGCAAACGATTTGCCTTCCTCCATCTTTGAGTCGGGCCAAATGGCCTTCCTTGTCTTCTGCTGAAAAAACGGGTCTCTCGAAGTCTGTCTTGTGTTTCAACCATCGAAGAAGGATCTCTCCCTCCCTCTTGGTCATCATCTTGCGAATCAAGGACTCGTCGTCATCCTGTTCTTTGTATCTGGGCCTTTTGGTTCTGTCTGTTGCCATAAATTGCGTCTCTTATCCCCCGAGAACTTGTTCAGCCATTCCAGCTAGTTCTGTCACGTTCTCAGGATTGATCTCTGAAGCTGTCTTGGCCGTCCCCGCTGCCTGCTCTGCCATTGCCATCTGCGCCATCTGCGTTTCCTGTTGCGCTCTCTGCTCCCTGATCTCCTTGATCTTGGCCATGGTTCGGATGGACTGCTCCGAAATCCCGTCGTTCCTGGCAGATTCGGCCAGTGATCGATCAAGATCGAAAATGTCGATAGCGTCAGGGTAGATCTGAAGAACCATCGAAAGACGCTCCAGGAGACGATCAAAGGCGCTATTCTCGATCATTCGAATGGCCAATGCGATCCGAGAGGTAAATTCAACCTTTGGGAGAGGAATAGTCTCCCCGTTCTCGTCACGGACTCGGACAGAGGCGGGAGGGTCTGGGAAGACTCCGGCCTCAAAAAGAATCAGAAAGACGTTCTGGAAAAGAGGGGCAATCTCAGTCGTGATCTGGTTGAAGTTCGGAAGGAACTTGCGAAGAGCCGCTGTTTCGATGGAGGCAACCTCCCTTGCTGTCATCTGCTTATCCTTCTGGGCAATAGCCTCAAAGAGATCGGCGTGGAAGAAACCCCTGACCTGTTCGGCAATCTGCTCCATGAGAGCCATTCCAGCGTTGATGTCATTGTAAAGACGCATCTGCTGTGGCAGGTTCTGAGTCTCATCGTCAAAGACAGTGACGCCATTTGGTTTATTGGATACCTCATCGACCATCCCGTCCGGCACCAACCAAGGAGGTTTAACCTGGAGAGAGACTCCTTCGTGAACATCTCTCCGAAGCTTGTTCAGTTCCCGCATGGCAGGAAGGGCCTTGGCTGCTGGCGCGAGTCCGTAGTTGTAATCGTTCCAGATCTCCGCCCGAGGGGATGAAAATGGGTAGTAGTCGAATCCTCCCCGCTCCAGCTCATGCTGGTCCTCCTTGCAGATGTAAACAGAGGCGAAAGGCTTCTTGTCAGCAGTCAGCCCAGGCTCATCGACGTCGCGAGGGAAGACAGCGTGAATGACTTCGAGGATTGTCTTCTCCCCTCCCTCCTGCTCCTTTTTGAGAGCCGCCATAGCCTTCTGACCTAGGTTCTCCTCTCCAAACTCCTCTGCCATCTCCGTGGCTGTGCGCTTCAAATAGCGGAATTCAGTTCGAATATCGCCCTCGCAATCTTCTTCGATGGCGAATGTTCCGGCCCGATCATACTGGAACTTCAGAAGCTTCTTCTTTCCTTCGGAAACAAAGAGAGATCCGGTTCCACAACACCCCATATCGGTGACGCATGGCTTAATGGACTGGTAGAAATTGGATCGGGCCAGGTAAGTCAGAGCTGTCTCCGAACAGGTGTTATACCACTTCCGGCCATCCTCATCGATGTCGTGATCATCCTGCGGAACAAATACCATCCATTTCTCATTGGCAGGGAAGACTTCAGCAATCAGTCCGTTTGAGTAGGTGTCGAGAGCCTCTACCCCTGTTGTATCAAAGAGACCAGGAAAGCCTGTCGAATCTGGGGCATGGGGATTTTGCTCCTCAAGATCCAATTGAGGCTTGAAGAGCTTCGCCGTGAAGTCCCAGTTGTCCTTGAATGCTCGCAACTCCGTGTCGAGAGTCGCGGCTTTCCGAAGGATGGTCTGTGTGTCTTCCTTGAGCATGGCTTATTGGCCCTGATGGGTCTTCACTCCTGTCGAGTATTGTGGATTCACTGCTCCTCCTCGAATGGACTGGTCATAGCTGGAATCCTTCAGGCGTCGCTTCTCCTTAGCGTCTGCCACTGTGTTGGCCTCTTGTCGCGTCACTTCTGGAGAGGCCGGAGGAGGAGGAGTCTTTGGCTTTGGTGGCTGGAAAATGGCTCCCATAAAGGTTCATTATAGGGAGAGTGGTTTGATGTCAACCTGATTATGGCTAATACCCCGTTCCACCTACTACTTT
>CAZTTF010000012.1:0-29764 GCA_964616365.1 uncultured Lewinella sp.
ACCAAAAACTTTCCTTCAATGATACATTTCTGCTGTCCGTCAAAAAGCGTTTTTGAATCTGCACGTCCTCCAAGAATCAGGCTCAATGCTCCGAGCACGATCGATTTACCAGCCCCGGTTTCTCCCGTAATTATGCTTAAACCGTCAGCAAAGTCTAGCCGTAGTTCTTCGATGATCGCATAATTGCGGATATGAAGGCGTTGGATCATTACAGTTATTTGTTGGAAAATACAAATTTACAAACGTTATCGATAAAAACGCTTTTTTGTACGAAAATCGCCTTTTCTGATTTTCGGCTGCCTAAGTTTGCACTTTCAATTAACGAATACAACATATGCGTTACATTATCTCCCTGTTCTTATGCATGATTTTGATGGCCTGTAACTCTGAGCCAGGCTCGAATTGGTCACCACTTGACCTAACGGGCCACCGTGTGGCGGTAACAATAATGGCACCAGACAGCGCAAAGGTTGTTTCCAAAAACATCTCTGGAATTATTCAGGACGTGACAATAAAGAGCGCGGAGGACAATTACTCCGTACAAGTTTTTGGTAGCAGGGCAACGACCAATGACATGGCGAAATTGAAAGCGGAGCAACTAAACCTGGTTCGGGAGAACCGCTACTTTGAGCAGATTGTGGAAGAAGCACCTAACGGCTTCATTTTTGAAAACGTAATCGACTCAACAAGCTTCTTCGGTTTTAGGCACATTCTTTACCAGGGTGATCAAGAATTCGTATTCCAAAATGGCCTCGAGGGCACCTTTAGCCTCGAAGATGTCAAGGCTATGTACGAAGCGGTAAAACAACCCAAATAATGAACTTTTCGATCATCTTAAAGGGTATGGCAATGGGAATAGCAGAGGCTATTCCTGGGGTGAGTGGAGGAACCATAGCCTTCATCACTGGCATCTATGAACGCTTACTCAGTGCTATTGGCAATATTCTAGGGCCTAAAGTCCTGAATGGCTTAAGAAAAGAAGGCGTTGCCGAAGCCTTTAAGTTAGCAGATGGAGGGTTCATCATCCAGCTCGGTATCGGAATGGTTATTGGTCTCGGTATCGCAGTATTCAGCATTACCGAATTGCTTGCTAACTACCCTCCGGTAGTATGGGCATTCTTCTTCGGACTTATTATCAGTTCCGCTATCTATGTTGCCCGACAAGTAGATCGATGGTCTGTTTTCAACATTGTCTTACTGTTGATTGGTACCGTTAGCGCCTACTTTCTGACTACGATCAACCCAATGGCAGGCAGTAGCAATTTACTCTTCGTTTTCATTGCGGGAGTGATCGCCATTTCAGCCCTGATTCTTCCCGGAATCTCCGGCTCTTTTATCCTTCTCTTACTTGGCATGTATACCGTAGTCTTCCAGGCTGTAAGAGGCTTAGCATCAGGAGAAGTAGAACAACTTGCCATTGTAGGCGTATTTGCCGGCGGCTGCCTTATCGGCCTGGCCCTATTTAGTCGAGTACTTTCCTTTACATTTAAGACGTATCCCGATCAAACCCTGGCACTACTCACGGGCTTCATGCTCAGTTCATTGAACAAGCTTTGGCCTTGGCGTAATCCAATTTCGTTCCGGGAGAACAGCTCCGGTGAGCAAGTTCCGTTGCTGGAGGCCCCTGTGTCGCCAGCTAATTACCAGGAACTCGTTGGCCTTGACGCTTTCCTGCCAGCAGCTATCATCGCCTTTTTGGCTGGACTAGCTATTGTCTTTGTCCTTGATCGGTACGCTCCGCCCAAAGATGAAATAGACGTACTGGAAGAATCGGTATAACAGTGGTTTAGGTATTTTTACCAAAACATCAAGCAGATGACTTTCGGACTAATTGGCTATCCACTTTCCCATTCTTTTTCCAAAGGATACTTCACCCGTAAGTTCTCCGATTTAGGTTTAGCAGGCAGTCATCAGTACCTCAACTTCCCCATGGAGGATATTAAAGGATTCTGTGACCTGCGAGAACTATACCCTGACTTACGAGGCGTCAACGTCACCCTACCCCATAAAAAGGCGGTAATGCCCCTATTGGATACTATTGACCCTGCCGCCGCACGAATAGGTGCCGTAAACTGCATACGCTTCGATGACGCGGGCAACACTACAGGATTTAATACGGACTACCTGGGTTTCAGAGATGATTTCCTTTCCCACCTGCGAAGGAAGGATTGGACCGCGCAGGCCTTCGGCCTGCCAACAAACGATGACCTTCTGGAGACATTCCTGGAAACAAGTAACGCCCTGATCCTTGGGACCGGTGGCGCGTCGTTAGCTGTTCGTGAGGCCCTAAGGAATCTAGGGATAGAGGCGACCTTCGTTAGTAGAACTCCTGCCGAGGGACAATATGCTTACACTGACCTCTCCAGGGAGGTGATTGCGGACAACTTATTCATTATCAACACGACACCGCTCGGTATGTCTCCAAACATAGACACCGCACCATCCATTCCATACGAGCTCTTGAGCAAAGCACATTTTTGCTACGACCTTGTTTATAATCCAGCTGAAACCGCTTTTCTGAAAAAGGCTAAAAACAATGGGGCTGTAACGGGTAACGGACTAGGCATGCTGGAAAGGCAGGCCGAGGCAGGCTGGGCTATCTGGCAACAAGACTACAACCTGAGTTAAGCAAGGTTTAGTCCGTTAAATCAATCCTACGCAGCTTATCGAGCAACAGGGCGACTTTAAGATTCAGGTTACCCCCTGCATTAAAAAACTGGCCGTCAATAAGAATATGTCCTTGCTCAAGTCGAAGTGACTGGATTGTGGTAAATGTTGCTGCTCCAGGAGGCTGGAGCACATTTTTCCAGTAAATCCCAGAATCAGAAATGGCAAAGCCATTCTTACCCTGAGCGATCAGACTCTGGTCACAGATAAAGTAGATTCTTTCATCCTTCGCAACTTGTAAAAATGACCTTGTCGCATTCTTTAAGGCACGAGCAGGCATTGTCACAAAGTCAGTGTAGACAGTTTCTGTTTCTTGTTCGAAATCAAGGTAGTCCATCACGAGCCTGAAGATGTCCGCAGTTCTCCAATCGATGGATTGGTGGCGCAACAGACGTTGTGGCAGGTGTTGTCCGTTCAGGTCAGCAGCAGTCTCAACGATAAAATACTCAGCAAGATCAGCAAAAGTATTTTCCTTCCTTTTTTTGGCTAAGCGCGCTTCCGGATCACCATCTAACCAACGGCTTAAATTAAGTAGGCTACCATCACGAACCTGTTGGAAAGCAACATTTAATTCTAATCTGGCCAGATATTTAGGAACCATGTGATCTCCGAAATAAGCTTCAATGCGCTTGGAAAGAAAGGCTTTAAAACCTTTACGTAGTTCGCCAGTAGACTCCTTTTGAGCTGTTTGACGAGGGGACTTTGTTTGCTGACTAGTAGTATTAGAAGCTGTAGAAGGCTTTACTGGAACAGTTTCCTCCTCGCTCAGGTCGCGCAATTCAAGCTGCTCCTCCAGCGGTGGTGACGGTGGTGTTTCTAAAGCTTCTGGACCAGATTGTTCCTGAGGCAAACCACATACGTAGCAGAACCTGGCTGCTATGGGCAGCTTCGTAGTACAATCAGGACATTCCTTCGTTTTGGCCTTTGTTTTTGAGCTAATGTCAGGTGCAGTATTCCCCGAAACCTCCTCTCTCACATAATTGGACTTTGAAGGCGTTTCAGCTACAGGGGGCAACACGGTCTCCTGGGGAACACCTTCCCGAACCGGAGCAAAATCAAAAGCAAAGCTGGATTTAACCTTGGGAGCTGGGGGTTGCCCGGAGGCTTTTACGGAAGTTGCCGCTGGGCGTTGTTCGCCATAGTCTACTTCAAATGGAATAGACATCTTATCGGATGTCGTGCTGTGAGGCTTGGCTGCGCGGGTGATTTTGACCGGCGGTTGCTTCTTTGTTTCAGGCGACTGCTTCTGCGGAGATTTGCCATCTCCTTTGATAGACCTCGCCTTTGCGATAAATGCTTCCAGTACCGAAAGCTGGTCTTCAGAAAGGTAACTCTCAGTTGGGTTGTCAGGTAGACCAACTTCCGTACGGAGTGCATTGGCCCCTGTTTCAAACAATGGACTGTCGTCGGTAGCCAGCGTATAATCAGGCAATTCTTCGAAAACGGGCTCGTCCGCAGCAGAAGGGAAATCAGCACCAAAAGAAGAGGAAGTGGCGACATCAGACTCTGGAGCAGTAACGGTATTCGCCTCGCGCAACATAAGTGTCCTTGGGATAGCATGATTTCCTGCGATCTCCCTGGTATTGATAAAGCCATGCTTTTGGAAAAACGCGATTGCACGCTTGTTGTAGTGTCTCACCGCCAGAGATACGGCACGGTCAGTACCAATCATAGAAGTGGCTTCGTCAAGCAACAACGCTGCCACTCCTTTACCATGGTGAGACCTTTTTACGATCAGACGCGTAATGGAGGCGTAAGCACCAGGGCTTGCGTCAACGATGATGTAACCAGCCAGGCTATTGGTTTTGGGTTCCGTAGCCACATAGACGGCCATGTTCTGACGATCAAGCACTTCGCTAATCTCTGACCGAGCGTGCGCTACTAAAGCATCGTTCTCGGCTTTTTGTGCCTCCGTTAGCCCGGGAATATCAAAGGCAGGAAAAATAGCCTGCCAGACGAATGTCTCGAGGTGAGCGAAGTCAGATAACCTTGCGGAGCGAATTGTCATTTGTAGGTACTGCTGTTCACGGAATACCGGTTGCTTTCGAATAAAGCCGGCAAACTGTTGCTACAAATATACGACAAAACAACATAATTGTTTAGTTTTTACTTTAAAAACAACAAATTCGCCATCACCTTGATCTTCGTCCTTCCCCTGCACCTGCGTCCGCGCCCATGTCTATACAAGTGAAAATATATGCCCTCATCAAGAGCGTAAACGATTGGTGGGATGTACCGTCATTTAACCGGACAACTTTTGTAACTTCGCCCCGTGTCCAACCCACAGATCATCCACAATCAGGCTCGTTTCAATCTGACCATCGAGCGCCTCTGCCGGCACCTTATTGAGGAGCACGGTGATTTTAGCAATACGTGCCTCATTGGTATTCAAACCGGTGGCGTTCAGCTAGCCGAGCGGTTACGCGATCGTTTGGGTGAAATGGGTGTTTCAGGTTTTAAGTTTGGCAAACTGGACATCACGTTCTACCGGGATGACTTCAGGACGGCAAAAGGCCCCTTAACTCCTCAGACTACAGACATTGAGTTTTTGGTGGAGGATAAAAACGTGGTGCTGGTTGACGATGTGCTCTTCAGTGGCAGAACGACCGTTAGCGCTCTGACTGCTTTGAACCACTACGGGCGCCCAGCGAAAGTAGAATTACTCGTGATGGTAGATCGTCGGTTCCGTCGTAGCCTCCCGGTAAAAGCCAACTACCGGGGAATTTCCGTTGACACCCTTCACGATGAATACGTCGAGGTGCAGTGGGCAGAGGAGCATGGCTCCGATCAGATCATTCTTACGGGTTCCGGGTAATGATCTTCTGACTGACCACGCTGTCTTTTGGAAGTGACCGGAAGGCAGCCAAGCGCTTTCCAACTTTTTGACTCTTTGATTTTTAAGCAAAATGGCAGCAGACCAGCAACTTTCCACTAAACACGTTCTCGGCATAAAATACCTGCAGGCGGCAGACGTGGAACTCATTCTGGACACCGCGCGTGAGTTCAAGGAAGTCATCAACCGCCCCATTAAAAAGGTGCCCAGTCTACGGGACACGACCGTAGCCAACCTATTCTTCGAAAACTCGACCCGGACCCGCATCAGTTTCGAGCTGGCGGAGAAACGCCTTAGCGCAGATACCGTCAACTTCAGCGCGGCAAGCTCCTCCGTCAAAAAAGGAGAAACACTGCTGGATACGGTTAACAATATCCTGGCCATGAAGGTGGATATGGTTGTCATGCGGCATCCTGCTCCCGGTGCCCACCATTTTCTCGCCTCAAAAATTGATGCCAGTATCGTTAATGCCGGAGACGGCACTCACGAGCACCCTACCCAGGCACTGCTTGACGCCTACTCCATGCGGGATGCCGTAGGCGGGGATATGCGCGGTAAGAAGGTGTGCATCTTTGGTGACATCACCCACTCCCGGGTAGCCCTCTCCAACATCTTTTGTCTGCAACGTTTGGGGGCAAAAGTTCGGGTCTGCGGCCCCCCTACCCTGATCCCGAAGCACATTGCCAGTCTCGGTTGCGAGGTGAGTTACGACGTTGATGCCAGCCTGGCCTGGTGTGACATTGCCAATGTGCTTCGCATTCAGTTGGAGCGCCAAGACACCAAATTCATCCCCAGCCTCCGGGAATACAACCGCCATTTCGGTATCACCCGCGAGCGGGTCGACCGACTTGATCAGCCGGTGGTCATCATGCACCCCGGCCCGATCAACCGGGGAGTAGAGATTGACACCGCAGTAGCCGATTCCGAGCACAGCATCATTCTCGATCAGGTAGAGAATGGCGTAGCCGTCAGAATGGCGGTACTCTACTTACTTGCGGCAAGGAGAAAAGAGGTCTAGGAACATTCACTCCCCCTATTTGACTACCCACTATTTGACTACCTTCCCTCTGTGCGAAAACTTCCCATTTCTCAGATAACACTCGTGGTCATATGTGCCGTTATGGCCATTACCTCAGTAATCAGGCACGATGTACTTTCGGGGGAATCGCAGGTGATCAACTGGGACGGGTATGGCTACTATGTCTACCTGCCAGCTACGGTGATCTACGAAGATATTGAACAGTATGGCTTTGTTGACGATCATTTCGCCACCTACGACATCAGTAGTGACGTATATCAACTGATGGACACCCCTAACGGGACTAAGTTTCCGATCTACAATATCGGACTTGCCGTCTGGTGGACTCCTGCCTTCTTAGCAACACACGCCTTGGTTACAGCGACCGGTCTGGCTCCGCCCGATGGCATGAGCTTCCCCTATCAGCTGATGGTTATCCTGATGGGACTACTGACCATCTTCCTGGGTTTCTTTTACCTGCGCAAGTTCCTGAAGGTGCATTTTTCGGACGGTATTGTTGCCCTACTGCTCCTGGGGCTAGGTCTGGCCACTAACCTCTTCTATTACGTAGTGGAAGAGCCCGACATGACGCATGGCTACCTGTTTGCGGGCTATGCTGCGTTTTTGTGGTGTTTTCACCGGTATCTGACTACCGAAAAAGGTAAAAAGCGCTGGCTGGTCACCTGTGGCCTGATTGCGGGTTTGATGTGCCTGACCCGCAGTTCGGAGATTGTGATCTTTGCTATCCCGGCACTTTATGGTCTAAAGGACATTAGCTCATTAAAATCTAATTTTCGCAGGACAACTTTAATGGTCGCTATCGCGCTATCAGTGTTCTCCTTTCAACTTATTTTCTACAAAGCAGGTACCGGGCAATGGTTCCACGACGGCTATAAAGGTCTTGGCTTTGATTGGCTGGCCCCTCACCTCTACGAAGGCTTCATCGGATATCGGCGAGGTTGGTTGATCTACACCCCACTCATGGCCTTTGCCCTTCTCGGCATCTTTTGGTTGCGCAAGGGCTGGCTGATTCTCATCCTACTGTTTACCATTGCCAATTGTTATCTGCTTTTTAGCTGGCAGATCTGGTGGTACGGAAATACTTTCGGTAGTCGGCCGGTTGTGCAAAGCTATGCTGTATTGGCCCTCCCGCTCGGGGCATTGCTGACCTGGGTTTTGGGCTCGAAAGCAGGTGCAAAGTCAATTGTAAGTAGAGCAGTGACGGGAGTATTGTTCTCCGTCTTCATCCTCCTCAACCTCTTTCAGCACTGGCAGTACAACCAGCGCATCATTCCGCTGGATTTCACCAACAGCACCTACTACTGGCATGTTTTCGGTAAAATGGAGTTGAGCAAAAAAGACCGCGTCTTTTTGGATACTAATGAGAAACTCCCCTCCGGCGACTATCAGCAAACCATCCTTCAGCGTACCGATACCTTGCTGGCAGTGCCACCAAAAGTTAGCCGTGAGTTTACCAATCTACTGGAATACCGGGTGACCGAGGACGCTACTTCCACAACCTGGATTCGGACCAACACCCGTTTCGCCTACTACGGCCAGCACTACGACAAATGGAAGTTTCCTTCCATTGTGACGGAGCATCGTCGTGGAGACGAGACCCTAAAGTGGGTCCAGGTAAACATAGCCAGAACGGTCGAACAACCGCAGGCTGACAGCCTGCAGTTTGACCTGAGCCTGCCCGACCTTCGGGCGGGAGACATCATCAAACAGTATGTCTGGAACCTCAGTCAGGATAGCCTAAGTCTGCACCAACACAGTAACGCCCTGTTACGCCGGTAAGTCCCACACCTTTCTCGCTGGTGCACGGTTGATCGGTCGCTGTTTTTTGCGCCGGAGGTCAACTTTCTCCCAGGGATTAAGCCACACCGGTGGCTTCCCCAGGAGCCGGCAGTTCTGGTAGGCCATGTCGGGAGTGTAAATAGTTTTTGCTGCCCAGACTTCATCACTTTTAGCCGTTAGAACAAGTGCCAGGTCTGCTGATTTCCGCGGGCTATCTGTCAGGTACAATGGAAGTAACAACGACATGGACCGCAGCTTGGGGTAGTAAATTTTGGCGCATAAATTGGGGTTGCTGTTCAAGGCAGCGAGGGAGTGCTCTACACTCAACTTTAACTCATCCCGAATCCCCAGATAGAAATCAGAATCACGTGCCAGATAATGGTGTAAATCATTACGGTATTTATCCTGCTCTTTCTTAGAAAGCGACATGGTCTCCTTAGGCTTCACCGACTCAGGCAACAGACCACGGATGAAATAGGCTGGCAAGCGCTCCACATGGTCGGAAATAATGTGCTTCCAATCCACTAGCACTTTGTTCCCCTTACCAAAAGCAATTCGCTCCTTGGGGAACAGATTGTAATCGGCTGGAGCCGGAAGGCGCCCAAAATGGTGATGCAAAAACTCGCCGTTCAAGCCATCCCGCTCGGTGCAAAAACACTGCCACAACCAACCGGGGGAAGCACTGGATTTCTGCTGTTTTTGAAACAGCGCAAATACATGCTTACCATTTTTAGCGACTAGGCCCGTATTGAAAGTAGCATAGTCTCCTTTGATGAAAATTTTACTGCTCGATTCATGTACTAGCCGCATAAAGGTGAATTTGAGATAATTCTTGAGCATGGGGTGCTTGTTAGTAGACAGCGTCCCTCCATAGTCCCAACATTCCTCAGGCAGCATTTCATGCAGCGTTGCGATCGCTTGCTTTTGACTGGCAAAACTCGCCCAGCTACTCAGCAGTTGCGCCTCATCACCTACGAGATATTCTTTAGCTAAATCGGACTCTCCCTCCGTCAACAGCCGATACCCTGCCGGAGGTTTGGCCTCGAGAACAGTGACTTGGTGCTCAGCAATCCAGGAGCGCAATCCCGAACTGGCGGAAAATGCCAGTAATACCTGCAAATCCGATAGGATAAGATCGGCATCCGGCTCGATTGCTTCTCGGTGAGAAGCAAAGAATGCAACGGCCTCCTGTTCACTGATCGAAAATTGGGCCAAAAGTGCTTTAAGTCTCATTTTATATGGATTTCAATAACCCCACAAGGGATTATTAGGTATAAAATGACATTGGCAGTCAATTTGTTATCCTACACAGGCAAATATCTTAGTTTCCCCCCATATGGTTCGACGAATGGTTGGAATTGTTCGTTGAATGGAATTGATACTGAAGGCTTTAATGTACCAGCAAGGCTTAATTTTTATCTGGACGATCAACGATCCACTTAAATAATCCTGGCAAGCACCAGTGCGTCTGAAGTGGGTGATATAGGTACAAACTGCAGTTCATAAGATCGGATGCTCCCATCAGCAATTGGGGTTTTCTATCTTGCAGCCGATGATCTACTTTTTCGTCCGACCGATTGCTCGTTTCATTTTGCGGTATTACTACCGCAATATTGATCTTACCGGCCTGGAGCACATCCCCAAGGGTGCCCCCGTAATTCTGGCTGCGAATCATCCTACTGCCTTTATTGAGCCGTGCATCATGGCCTGCTTCCAGCCGCGCCAGCTGTGGTTTCTGGCGCGGGGTGATTTGTTTAAATCTACACTGGCCAAACTGGCCCTGCAGGCGGTCAATATTCTTCCTGTATTTCGGATGGAAGACGGGGGCTACCAGAAGCTGAAGAACAATTTCGAGACCTTCGACGCCTGCTACCGTGCACTGAGCCAGCACAAAGCCATTATGATTTTGGCGGAGGGACGCTGCATTCACGAAAAAGCACTGCGACCGCTCCGCAAAGGGACTGCCCGCCTGGCACTCGGAGCAATGGCTAATGATTCCACCCTTCGGGAAGTGTATATCGTCCCCGTAGGCGTTAACTTCACGCACGCGGAGCGCGTGCGGGATACCGTCATGGTGCGTTGCGGGGAACCGATTAAGGCTTCCTCTTTTATGGAGGAATACCGGGGCAACGAAGCCGCTGCTATTAAATCCCTGACCCGGCACCTGCGGGAGCGCCTGGACCCCCTCGTTGTACAATTTCCTTCCCGCCAACTTGCCGGAACCGGAGAAGCTCGTTTGGAACTTGACCGGCTTCGGCACCGGACAACAGATCGTTATGGCGTTACGCATCAGGGCGACCAGCTTGACCGAGAGTTGCTCCTGGCGGCAAACACTACTGAGGATTCCGCTGCGTCCCAACAGTACACTCGTCTGATCCAGAATGGTCTGGGCGCGGACGCAGGTGCAAGCAACGGTAAGGGGAAGCATAGTTTGCCGGTATGGGGCAAAGCTGGGCTTGGGCTTCTTCTGCAAGTCCCCCACCTCGTTTTATGGTCAATTGCTGAAATGATCGGAGCAAGTCAACCCAAGACCATTGAATTTTACAGTCCAGTCAGATTTGCCGCAATTGCCGGAGGGACCATTGTCTTGTTCGGCCTGGGCCTGATCTTTTTGCCCTGGGTGGGCAAAATCTGGATCCTGATAAACCTGTTGACTGTACGCTGGTCCATCAAACAATGGGAAGGCCTGCGCCGGTGGCGCAGCACCCAACGCTGGGAGCAACTGGTCCCCGCCGAACGTAAGATCTTAAGTGAAATATTATCTCTGGAATCCGACTAAAAGCTGATATTGCGGGAGGGCTGTAACGCCCTGTACGGATGACAGGACTGGTCCGGAAAAGGTTCCGGCTGTCTTGTCTCCCCTGGTAAAATGACAACTGATAACACGTACTCATGCTTCCCATTGTTTACCTGAACGGACAATACCTGCCCAAAGAACAGGCGGCCCTCAACGTGGCAGACCTTGCCATCCTGAGGGGCTTTGGCATCTTCGATTATTTCCGTTATGCGGACGGAAAGCCCCGGTTTGTGGAAGACCATCTTGATCGTTTTTATCGCTCCGCAGCCCTCCTCGACCTGAAAATACCAGCGGATCGGGCGGAGCTGCAAGCAGCGGTATATGCCCTGATTGAAAAAAACGGAGGAGGTGACGGAGGCATCAGGTTTGTACTGACCGGGGGATACGCTGCTGATGGCTATACCCCTACCACGCCAAACCTGGTAGCCATGGCCTACCCTTTTCAGGGACCAGCAAAGTCTCAGTACGAAGCGGGGGTTAAAATTCTGCTGCATTCCTACGAAAGGCAGTTGCCCCAGGTTAAATCAATCGACTATCTGGAGGGCATCAGGATTCAGCCGATGTTGCGGGCTAAAGGCATGGACTACGCACTGTATGTCGACCGGGAGCAATTTGTCCGAGAAAGTGACCGCTCAAACTTCATGATCGTGCAAGACGGCGTTCTGATTACGCCAAAGGAGCATATCCTGCACGGCATCACGAGGCTCCACCTGTTGAAACTAGCACGGGAATTAGACATTCCTACGGAGGAGCGACCGGTAACCGTCAGTGAGCTCAAAACGGCTGACGAGGCCATTATTTGCTCATCGACCAAAGGAGCGATGCCGATAACAGCCGTTGATGATCAGCCGGTGGCTGATGGTCACCCTGGAAAAATCACCCGCCGCTTGATGGATGCCTGGGATGAATACGTTGATCGGGTCAACCGATAACACCGCCCGAACGGCTAATCGGCTCTAAACAACGACGTGCCGTCAAAGGCTTACTGCTTACACCGTTAACGCCCCGTTGACAATCAATCCCCCGTTGCCGTTGTACCTTCGCGCAACGAAAAATTACCAGATAAGCCATGACGCTGACGACACTTCTCATTCGCATCACTCTTGCCGCTCTTGCTCTTACCGGAGCAACGTGGTTTGTTTTCAAGAAAAAAGACAGCCTGCTACTCAGCTTGCTGCAGAATTTCAGTGGCGCGTTATTTCTCTTTTCAGGTTACGTGAAAGCGGTTGATCCGCTGGGAACTGCCTACAAAATGGAGCAATACTTCGCAGAATTTGAAGCCACCTTTGCGGATACTGCGCTTAGCTTCCTTGCCCCTATGTTTCCGATGTTGGCCGAACTGAGCGTTGGCTTTTCGGTGTTCATGATCGTGTTGGAAATTATTCTTGGACTAGCGCTGATCCTGGGGGCATGGCCCCGGCTTACCAGCTGGTTATTCTTCCTCATCGTGGTCTTCTTTACCATCCTGACGGGTTTCACCTATACTACTGGCTACGTGCCCTCGGGCGTTAACTACTTTGCCTTTGGTGAATGGGGGCCATACATGGAAACCAACATGAAGGTGACAGATTGTGGTTGCTTTGGAGACTTCATTAAGCTCGAGCCTTTCCAGAGTTTCATGAAAGATATCTTCCTCCTGATTCCGGCAGTGATCTTCCTGTTGATGACGAAGAAGATGCACCAGCTCTTCACGGAGAAGACCCGGAACATCAGTCTCGGTGTCCTTACGGTAGTCACCCTCCTTTACTGTTTCAGCAACTACTCCTGGGATATTCCCGGTCAGGATTTCCGCCCATTCAAAGTCGGCACCGACGTGGCGGCAGTGAAGCAGGCTGAGTCAGAAGCAGCCAGCAATGTGGCTGTTGTTGCATACATCCTGACCAACAAAGCATCAGGGGAGGTGAAAGAGCTTCCGACAGCTGAGTTCCTTAAAGTAATGAGTGACTACCCACAATCTGAGTGGGAATACGACACTAAGGTATCTGAGCCGGCCATCGAACCAACAAAAATCAGTGACTTTGAATTAAGTGATGCCGAAGGCTACGACCCCATTCCAGCCCTCCTGGAAGACGATGCCTACACTTTCCTGATTGTAGCCTATAAGCTGAAGGGGGAACAAGGCGCATGGGATGCTGACTACACCGAAAAGTGGACAGCAAGTGTACAACCAGTTATCGCGGCAGCCCAGGCTGCCGGCCACAAAGCCGCAGCGATGACCAAGTTTAACGACGATGCAGCCATCAATGATTTCAAACGGCAAATCGGCGCAAACTACCCCTTCTGGCGCGGTGATGACATCATGTTGAAGACCATCATCCGCTCGAACCCAGGCGTAGTACTGATGAAAAACGGGGTAATCATTAATAAATGGCATTACAGCAAACTCCCCAGCTTTGATGAAATCAAAGCGCAGGACATGGTTGGCAAATAAGGCTATTGATCTCCGGGCTCATTGGCCACACATTTGTAGCGCGGTGCAACTCCCGTACCTGTAGTATACCCTGATCCTTATTCCGGGGCGATCGCAAAGTCTACGCTATTTCATTCCTTCGAGTCGTCAAACGAAGGTTTTTACGGCTACGCCAGGCCAAAACAACGCGTTGAACGACCTCCGCTCCTACTTTGTGAATGCCCTGGGATTTATTCAGTGAAAGGTTCATACGTCAAAATTATTTCGTTGCTTTGCACCGCGGTAACGCCGTAGTGAATTCACCTTGAAAATTTGTCCCCTTTATGCTGAGTCGTCGTAACGTTCGTATCAAGATCATGCAGGTGCTTTATGCAGCCCAGCGACAGGAGTTGAAAAGCCCGCGGGCTTTTGAGTCGCTCTTCATGAAAATGGTGGATAATACCTTCAAACTTTACTTACAGAACCTGCTGATTATCCAGCGTGTTTGTGAGTACGCTAAACATGACCTCGCTACCCGGCGGGCAAAATTCCGGCCAACAGAGGAGGACAAAGCCTTCAGAGCCATTCTGGCCAACAACCTGGCTGTTCGCTCCCTGTCCGACAATACAGCACTCTCTCAGGCATACGACCGTGCCGGCGTTCGGAGCATGATCGATGCCGATCAGATCCAGACCTTGTACCGCGAGTTTCTGGCGACTGAAACCTACGAAAGTTTCCTTCAACTGGAAGCTCCCGACAGTGCTGCGGCTATTGATGTCTTGCTGAAACTCTACAAATGGTTACAGGGGCAGGAGCTTTTCACTGGTATGATCGAGGATCACTTTCCATTATGGAAAGAGGACAAGAGTCTGGTCGTAGGCGCCATCAAAAAGACCATTAAGGCCATGCCGCTGGAGCAGGATTTCTACGAAAAATATCAGGAGCACGGAGAGTCTGTAGTTGACTTCGGTCAGCCACTACTCAAATTCGTGGTCGAAGCAAACGCACCAATGCTGGAACGCATCAAAGGGGTGCTCCAGAACTGGGATGCTGACCGTGTTGCGATTATTGATATGATCCTTCTGAAGATGGCCATGGGTGAATTCACCCAATTCCCGGCCATTGCTCCGGAAGTAACCATCAACGAATACGTAGACATCTCCAAGAGCTACTCAACGGATAAAAGTCGGGAATTCATCAACGGAGTACTGGACAACCTGCACAAAGCCCTGGCAAAAGAAGGATTGGCTTAAGCCTGGCCAGGAGCTTTCTGTTTAGAATATTAGATTGCGGCACAATTCAAGTGGGCGGTATGTAGTGAGTAGGCCGTCACGTATACCATACGGCACTAACTGCTAATGTGACTTAAGTGCCAGCGCTGAAATCGTCTGCGGCTGAAGCCGCGACTACTCCGGCGAGGACGTTCCAGCGTCCGATAGCAAAACCTATAAGCCCGTCAATAGCCATGCCGGATGATCAGGTTAACCTGACTGATAGTCTGTGGCTGAAGCCGCGATTACTCCGGCGAGGACGTTCCAGCGTCTAATAGCAAGACCTATAAGCCCGTCAATAGCCATGCCGGTTGATCAGATTAACCTGACTGATAGTCTGCGGCTGAAGCCGCGACTACTCCGGCGAGGACGCTCCAGCGTCCGATAGCAAAACCTATAAGCCCGTCAATAGCCATGCCGGTTGATCAGATAAACCTGACTGATAGTCTGCGGCTAAAGCCGCGATTACTCCGGCGAGGACGTTCCAGCGTCTGATAGCAAGACCTAAAAACCTACAAATATCCCTCCGGTTGATCAATTCTACCGGGCTGATAGTCTGTGGCTGAAGCCGCGATTACTCCGGCGAGGACGTTCCAGCGTCTAATAGCAAGACCTATAAGCCCGTCAATAGCCATGCCGGATGATCAGATTAACCTGACTGATAGTCTGCGGCTGAAGCCGCGACTACTCCGGCGAGGACGTTCCAGCGTCTAATAGCAAGACCTAAAAACCTACAAATAGCCCTCCGGTTGATCAGATTAACCTGACTGATAGTCTGCGGCTGAAGCCGCGACTACTTTTCCAGTAACACGGGGGTGTCGTTGTTTCTGCCGAGGAGGTAGCGCCCGTTGCCCAGGGCAACGATTTCACGGATTTCTCCCGGGACGTTGACCCCACTCTCCGCAGCGGAGAGGGCCTTAAAGTTAGCGTTTCCATCATTGATCAGGACGAGGCCACGTCCGGCGTCATAGCGTCCGACTTCCGGCTTGGCGTAGTAGAAATTACCTCCGGCTAACAAGTCAAGGTCGCCGTCATCATCCAAGTCTTCCGCGTGAAGCGCGTAGAGCGGTGTTTCCTGAGCTGCGAGTGGCAAGTACTTTACGGTAAAACCGCCGTTACCATCATTGAGCAACAACAGGCTGCGAAACTCTTTCGCTTCCCAGCGTACCGCCTTGTCAAGCGCTTCTTTAGTGAAAATGTCCTCCATCGTCTGATCGCCGAAGGAGCTGTATTTAAGGTAGCGCTTACGGAGTCCCGGCATCTGCTTAACGAGATCATGGAGCAATGGTGTGGGGTAAGCTTTCTCTCCTTCATACATAGACAGGATTTGCTCAGGGCGACCATTCTTATCAAAATCATTGACGTGAAGGATAACGGGTTGCTCGGGGCTCGCGCGGAAGCGCGAGTTGCGTCCGTGGTTACCCAGGGCAAAATCGACCAGGCCATCACCATTGAAATCTCCGGCTTCAAGGGAGTTATACCATCCCGCCAGATCTGCTTGCGGGACAACCTGCCCTGAACCTGCGTCCGCGCCCGAAAACGGTGTATCCAGTAAGGAGAGTGCTCCTCCGTTAACCGCTAGCACCTTGGGAGCAAGGTATTCACCCACGACCACCAACTCGGGGTTTCCGCCTGGGATAACGTCTGCCCAAACAGCATCCGTAATCATGCCTAACTGATCGCTCAGGTCCTCTTGTGCACGGGAAGTAAAGGTACCCGAACCGTCATTCTCCAGGAGGTAATGCCTTGCCGGCACGCCGTAAATGCCAGCCCTGATCCGGCTACCTACAAACAGGTCAACGTCGCCGTCGCCGTCCATATCAGCAGCAGCAACTACGCTGCCCACTTCTACCCTGCTCATGCTGGGCAGTGCCTGCTGACTTTTGGTCCAGACCCGTCCGGAGCCATCATTGAGGTAAAGCCGGTCCACCAATGCGGGAGAGCCGTTGCCAAACTCACTACTTCCACTGACAACATAAAGGTCCTGATCGCCATCACCATCTGCATCAAAACAGGTACAGGCGACGTCTTCGGAAAGCTCATCGTCAACAAAAACTTTATTGGAGGGCTGGCGGAAGAGTAAACCCGTGGCAATATTTACCATGCCTGCCTGTCCGCGAGCTCCACCACGATAGAAATCGACGCGGCCGTCTCCGTTAAAATCGCCAGCGCAAAGCGCTGGCCCCTCAGCAGACAACATGTGGTACAACAGTGGGTCGCGATCAAAGTCACTGTAGACGTTCTCTTCGTGTCTCACCTTGTCCAGGAAATCAAGTGCGTAGGCACTTCGGACTTCCCGGAAAAGGGCGGGCTGCGCCGCCCCATCAGCTCTTGCTGCGGACGGTACCATTACTTTACCTCCCGCTGCCATGCTTAGTTCAAGCACCTCATTAACCGGAGGGTTTTGCACGGAGGCCCGACTCCCGTCGGGCCACAACAACACAAGACTATCCACGGCAACCTTGTCGCCTAGGCCAAAATGCAGCCGGTAGTCCATACTACTCTGGAAACCACGCATGGGCATGTGCTCCAGGAACTGGATCTCCCCGCCCGCATATAGCGTTGCCTGGGTGCCTACAGCAAAAGTATTTTGCTCCGTACCCGTCAGGCGAACCTGCAACCAATTGTTTTCAGTACGGTCTTCTGCCCGGTTGCGGTAGACGGTAGCCGTACGGTTAACGTTGTTCACGACCAGGTCCAGGTCGCCATCATTATCCAGGTCTCCGTAGGCGGAGCCGTTTGAGAACCCGAGGAGGTCCAGCCCATAGGTAGTAGCAATATCTTCAAAGAGATAATCTCCTTCCGGCCCCTGATTTCGAAAAGCACGGTTGGGTACTGGATTGGAAGGAATGGCGTCTACCAGTTTTTTGAAATCAACCTTTCCGCTGGCCACTACTTCTTTTTTGAATTCATCGTTTGCGATGTAGTCCAGGAAGTCTCGGTTGGTCAGGTCCTGAAAGATGCCATTGGCGACAAAAAGGTCTTTGTAGCCATCATTTTCCATATCAAAAATGAGGGCACCCCAGCTCCAATCGCTGGCTTCAACGCCAGCTAGCCGGCCAACTTCCGTAAAGGTGCCATCACCGTTGTTACGCTGTAGCATATTGCGTGTAAACTGGTGGTAGTAATCGTTTTTCAGGTTAAACTGGTATTTGTTCCAGTTCTCGAAAGTTGTCGCCGTTTTGAGTCGCTCGTTGGAGGCTGGCAGCATTTCGGTAACAAAAATCTCCCCGTAGCCATCATTATTAATGTCTGCCATATCCGCCCCCATGCTTGCTGCACTAATGGAGGACATCGCCTCGGGAAGCACTTCACTAAAAGTACCATCCTGATTGTTGTGGTAGAGGTAGTCTCGCTCAAAGAAGTCGTTAGAGATAAAGAGGTCAGGCCAGCCATCCCGATCTACATCTCCGACAGTAATACCAAGGCCAAAGCCAATGATAGACCCGTAGATTCCTGCCGCCTCGGAAACATCTACAAACTGACCATTATCGTTGCGGTACAGTACATCCCCACCTTCTTCGTCGCGTTTGGGACGCTCATTACGCTCGAGGTTAAAAGAACCGATCGCCTGATAACTGTTGTTGAGCAGATAGCAGTCCAGGTCTCCGTCCCGGTCGTAGTCAAAGAAAACAGCGTGGGTAGAAAGTCCTTCGTTGGCCAGGCCGAATGATTCGGCCGCTTCGCGGAAGGTTCCGTCCTGGTTGTTGAGGTAAAGCTCATTACGCTTGTTGTCCCCCTCAATATCACCGGAGTTACACAGGTAGATGTCGAGCCAACCGTCGGCATTGACGTCAGCCATAGTCACTCCGGTAGACCAGGCTGCCTTACCGGCAACACCAGCCGAGGCAGTCACGTCTTCGAAGTTGAAATCTCCACGATTGAGGAAAAGCCGGTTATCCACGCGGTTGCCACTGAAGTAGATGTCCGTCAGGCCGTCGTTGTTAACGTCGCCGAGGGCGACACCGCCTCCGTTGTAAAAATTGCGGTACTTGTAGATATTGAAAGCCTCTTCAAACTCAAGGGTATTCTTGAAATCAATGCCGGAGTTGGTTGCTGGCAAGCGCTCAAAAAGTGTTTCACCGTCCCAGGCCGGCACCTCTTCAGCTGTTGTCGTTTCATCTGTCTGGCAGCCAGCAGCTGCAAACATAATTAGCAACAGTGAGGCAAAAAGAGAGATTTTGGATACTGCATACCCTGGCGAAGCACCAGCACTGGCAAAGGCAGAATCACCTCCTTCATTTCGGTTCCCGGCTTGATTGTTATTTGTAGATAGCATAGTTAGCGAGCTGCGGCTAGTGGAAATTGATAAAACTGCGACAGCGAGAGAAATAGCTGTCAGAAGGCGAGGCTCAAATAGAAAGCCCTGAATGTTGTTTAGATGCCTACGCGGTAACCAAGTGGTTCGTTGGGATGGGCCTTCATATCCGTTATCCGAACCTGAACGAAGCGTTCGTCCTTCACCCAGGCAGCGATACGGCGGTTGTGCCGAACCTGTACGAGGATGGAACCCAGCGTTTCGTGCGGTACCACAAAAAAGTCACCACCATACTCTTCGGTTAAAAAAGGATAAAGATCTTTGAGCATCTGCGGTGCATGTGAAGCTTTGTTCCAGGGCGACCAGTCATCGTAGCTTACCAGGACGGTCATGGCTTTGATCGACTTATTGTCTTCCCCGAAGTCGGGTGCAAAAGTCATCGTTGCCGGGCGTGGCAACTCATTCTTAAGGCGGTAATCGACAGAATTACCTCCGGCCCCCATCGTGATACGCTTTTCCCGGTTCAGGACGGTGCACCGCTCGAAGTACCCCCTGCGGGGAATCCCCAGATCAAGGTCGAGAAACACTTCGTTCTCTATTTCATCAGAGGCCATGCCTGCGGCAAGGGCTTTCTCGTAGCGTTCGAGTGGCGACAGATCAGCATCTTGCTGACAGCCAACAATGCTCAGCAATCCGAGCATTACGAGCAGGAAAAAGTTCTTGTTCATCATTTTTCGAATTGTAATTCTAATACCGTACCGTTTGATCTGGCAACGGCAAATTTGCGCGAAGTAATGCGCTCGATTTTTCTAACATCACCATCAAGAACCATGCCGGTTATTGCCGGGCCAAGGGCCCGGAAGTCGCCCTCACCGGTATTGAGTAACACACTGCCAAAGCTGGCAGCATTGATCCCGACCTCTGGCTTGTTGACAGTTTGATTGCCGCCGGTAAGCAGGTCTGGCAGCCCATCCTGATTGATGTCAGCAACGCTAATCGCGTAAATCGGAGCGAACTGGGCTGGCAGGGGTAAAGGCTCCGGTGCGTAACCGCTTTCCGTTTTCCGGAATACCGCAGAGGTTAAGGTCGCAGCCTTACCTACCACCGATTTAGCGCGAACTTGTTCGGGGAACAACTCCGCAAAGGTCATGCGTCCATAATCCTCGTACCGGGGAATGTTTTTACGCAGTGAAGGCATATGTTTGACGAGGTCATCACGTAAGGAAAGCGGGATGCGTTGCCCCTCGGCGTTAACGTGAACACACAGGGCCTCGGCCCGACCATTACCATCAAAATCATTGACGTGCAGCTCCAGGGTATCCCTTTGCGCTGTTGCCAGGCGTGAGTTCAGCCCATGGTTTCCGGCAATGATTTCTAGTTGTTGATCACCATCGAGATCAGCAATTTCCAGGGTGTGCCAGAGGCCAGAAGAACCGGCAATCGGCGCTACTTCAGGTTGGGTGTTACCGTCAAACTGCAGGATGGCAAGGGTGCCCCATTCGCGGGCCACGACGAGCTCTTGTTGTCCGTCTCCATCGACATCGCCCCAGCGGGCATCGGTAACCATGCCAAGTTCCTTGATTTTCTTGGTCGTGAAGATCCCCGTTCCATCGTTAACGAGCAAGTAACTATCCGCCGGTACGCCGTAGAGTCCGGGGCGCATCCGTCCCCCAACGAAAAGGTCCAGGTCGCCGTCGCCATCGACGTCATGGGGGCGGGCGCAGGAGCCCACCACGTAAGCCGTTGGACTGGGCAGCACCTGCTCGGAAAGGTTGAAATTGCGTGCACCGGAGGAGAGGTAGAGTTGGTCAGCGAGTGCAGAGGCGGCGCGACCGAACTGAGGGCCTCCGTTAACGACGTAAAGGTCGTCGCGGCCATCGCCGTTGGCGTCAAACCATACGGCGTCTACGTTTTCGCCCGGAGCGGTAGCGGAGAGATCCATGGCGGGAGGACGAAGTACGTATTTGCCCGGAGCCAGGAAGAGTTGTCCGGCATCACCTGGCCCGCCACCAAGGAAGCCGCTTTTGGTCCCATCCCGGAAAGGGGCACCAATGCTAAAGGCGGGGCCTTCGTTGCCCGTTCCCAGTAAGAGGAGTGGGTTCTGATCAAATTCGACGGTTGGATTCTCCTGGTGCCGGAGGTGGGTGAGGTCTCGTTGCCGAAGGAGCCTGACCGTTGGCCCTTCTTCGCTTTTAAAGGCTTGCACTGCATCCTGCGTCCGCGCCAAGCCTTCTCCCTGCATCAAAGCAATCACGCCGGCATCGAACGGCCCCGAGTAGGTTTCCCACCCACCATCAGGCCAGCGCACAAGGACGGAATCAGCGACAAAACCGACGTGCAAACGCTTGTCGACAGTACTTTCAAAACCACGCATTGGTTGCAGCTCAGCGTAAGTACGCAGGTCCTCACCAAACGCATAGATTTTCGTGCCGATCACCGTTTGATTTGGGCGCGAACGCAGGTGCAGGGTTAGTCCGGCGTTAGCGGTGTTGTTGCGGTAGACTCCTGCTCGATCGTCAATGTTGTTGACCACCAGATCAAGGTCGCCGTCATTGTCCAGGTCGCCGTAGGCGGCGCCGTTAGAAAAGGTCTTCTGATCGAGGCCAAGCGCTGCGGCAGCTTCTTCCATTGCCACGCCTTCGGTGTTCAGGAAAACACCGTTGACGAGTTTTTCCGCGGGGATAGCATCAATAATATCCGTGATGGTTTTGCCTTCCTTGATAGCTGCCCGAATGGCCTGCTGACTCCCGTCAAAGTTGATGTAGTCCTGGTCAAGCAAGTCTTTTCCGTTGCCGTTGGCAACGAAAATGTCCCGGTATCCATCGTTATTAAGGTCGAACAACAAGGCGCCCCAGCTCCAGTCCGTCGCATCCACATTAAGCAGACGACTCACTTCACTGAAGCGTCCGCCGCCGCGGTTGAGTTGCAAGACGTTACGACTAAACTGCTGGTGATAGCCTTGGTCGCGGTAAAGCTGGTAGCGGTTCCAGCCGTTGAAAGCTGCTTTAGTCTTCCTGCGGTAATCCGTGCGGGGCAGCATTTCCGTGACGAATAGTTCGGGCAGACCGTCATTGTTGATATCGGCAAAATCCGCGCCCATGCTACCCTGGCTTATTTCGGGGAGAAAGTCAGTCAATTCTTCTCGAAAAGTCCCGTCTCCCTGGTTAAAGTACAGGTAGTCGCGCTCGAAGAAGTCATTACTAACGAAGAGGTCAGGTAAGTTGTCCTCATTTACATCACCTACCGTGACTCCGAGTCCAAAGCCGATAGCTGAAGAGTAGATGCCTGCCTCCGTCGTAACGTCAACAAAGCGGCCGCCGTCGTTGCGGAGCAGTTTATTACCGCCGTCAGGGTCAGGAATTTCCCGCAGGCCGTCCTTAAAGTCGTAGCCGGTGGTAGAGCGGGTGGAGTTATTCAGGAGATAGCAATCAAGGTCTCCATCATTATCGTAGTCGAAGAAGGCGGCATGAACCGATAGGCCAACGATATCCAGTCCGTATGCAGCAGAAGCTTCACGGAAGGTAGCATCGCCATTATTGATGAATAGTTCGTTGTGGCGGACGCCCGTCATCCCGGCGATCTGTTCGCCGGCCGGAGGGCCGGCTTTACAAACGTAGATATCCTCGTCACCATCCTGATCAATGTCTACTACCGCTACGCCAGTAGACCAGGTATCGGGGCAGGCTACGCCTGCCTGGCTGGTAACATCTTCGAATCGAAAGTCACCTCGGTTCAGATACAGCTTGTTTTCAACGAGGTTCCCGGTGAAAAAGATGTCGAGCAGGCCATCACCGTTAAAATCCCCCAGGCCAACACCACCTCCGTTGTAAAAATTCCGGTAAGTGTAAGGATTCAGCGGTTCCGTGTATTCGAGATCGTTGCTAAAAAAAATACCGGTAGCAGGGTCGCAAGTCATAAGACTAAAGGGCATGTCCTCTGCTACCGTACAGGTCGCAGCAGGTACAGTAGATTCAGCTTCGCCACAAGTCGTAAGCACGAACATCACAGCAAATCCGATCAGGGTACGGAACATACATTTCAGCATAATCGATACGACTACTTCACCCAGCAAGGGAATTTCTAATTACTACTAACTCAATCTCCAGACAGACTTAACAGCACAAGTCACAGAGACAACTACTGTACATCAAACCCGGTGCACCTATACGGTTGCCGGATCAAATGCCACAACCAGAAAAGGACCAGGCAAAATGCACTTAGCCAGGGCATCCACAGACAAACGCCACGCTACCATAACGTGACCACAAAGGTAAAACGTGAGGCTTACATACGGGTATCTAACGTCAGGTTTGAAAGAAGGCACGGAAAAGCGCCTTCGCTTCAACGCCTTGAAGCGGTCATGATCACGGAAGACGAACAGCGCAAAGCACTTAAAAGGCGAGGTATGGCAACGATAGTTAGCAACTGGCATTATTGCCACGTCCAGAACCTGACGTTTATTATTACCAAAGCGGCAGCCGCGTCGCTTACCAAAAAGAAGAAAACCAATGCCCCAGGACCTCAGCCACACTTTGATGCTCCGAAGGCAATATCGCTCGAATAATGAGCTCCTTTGGTCGATTACCATTGGCTGTTTTCTTTAACATGGCTTTAATTGTGTGGACCTTAAATTTTAAGACTTTAGGGTGCAACCTTTGGGGCATCCCCCCAGCCTTTAGGGGTAACTATTTAAGACTACCCACCTGTCTTTACTTCACCTTGATTACCTCAAACCAATTAAACTACCCTTATATCATGAGACTTACATTATTCCTTTTCGCGCTTTTCGCCACTACCCTACTTTCAGCACAATCCACCGTCGAAGCAGAAACTCCTGTACTAGCCTACCAGACTGCTGAAGCAACCAAATCCTCAGCCTACGATTTCAGCCTACGCCGCGAGCGTACCCTGCTTGGCGACCTCGACCTTTCGGGCGCCTGGGGCGGCCCTACCTACAATTACTCCATGACTGGTGACGACTGGGCGCTGGTTCGTGGTGGATTCGGTGGTCTCGAATTCGGTGAGGACGTATTCCTCGGATACGGTGGGTGGAAAGCCCGGGAAAACTTCACCGTCGACGATTTCATGAGTGATGACCCGACCGCTGTGGCTCCGCAGTACGAGTTCCAGCACAGCGGATTCATCTTTGCTTACAGTCCTTTCCGAGAAAACGCTATCCACCCGCGGATCAGTACCATCATTGGTCCAGGTAAAGCAACCGTAGCTGGCGAAGGCTCTGATCGTTTCCTGGTTGGCCAGGGTATGGTCGGTCTTGAACTTAACCTCTTCCAGTGGTTCCGCCTCGGTGCAGATGTAGGCTACCGCTTCGCAAATGGCGTTGACCTCGAAGAAATTTCTGACCAGGATGTATCCGGTGCCGTATTCCAGTTGGAAGCACGCTTCGGGTTTAGCTGGTAAGCTATTTTTAGTCAAATAGTAAATAATCAATTGGTCAAATAGCCGGTAGTCAATTAGTGTGTTACTAATTGACTACCGGCTATTTGTCTATTTACTATGCTCTAACCATTATCTTTGCGCCCCCGAACCGAAATTCGGGACAAGCCAATGAAAACCAAAACACTACGTCCTGACAAAGTCAATGTCATCACAATGGGTTGTTCTAAGAATCTTGTTGATTCAGAGAACCTGATCACCCAGCTGAAGGCTAATGACTACGAGGTAAAGCACGATGCCAACGAAGATGCCAACATCGTGATCGTCAATACTTGTGGTTTCATTGACCTCGCCAAGAAAGAAAGTATTGATACCATCCTGGACTATGCCGACCGCAAGACCAGGGGAGAAATAGACAAACTCTACGTTACTGGCTGTTTGAGCCAGCGCTATAAAGACAACCTCGAAGAAGCCATCCCCGAAGTGGATGACTACTTTGGCACCATGGAGTTACCAGGTTTGCTCAATCGCCTGGAGGCCGACTATAAACATGACCTGATTGGTGAGCGCTTCATCACGACACCGGAACACTACGCCTACCTGAAAATTAGTGAAGGGTGCAACCGTACTTGTTCGTTTTGTGCGATCCCGTTAATGCGGGGCGGGCACGTCAGCCGCCCGATTGAAGAGCTCGTCAAACAAGCCGAGCACTTCGCCAACAACGGGGTGAAAGAGCTGATGCTGATTGCCCAGGAGCTTACCTATTACGGCCTTGACCTCTACAAAAAGCGTACACTCCCTACCCTGCTGGAAGCCCTGGCAGCCGTAGACGGTATCGAATGGATACGTCTCCACTATGCCTACCCAAGTAAGTTCCCCCGCGACATCTTTGACGTGATGGCCGAGCAGCCCAAGGTGAACAACTACCTCGACATCCCGCTGCAACACGGCAGCGATAGTGTGTTGAAACGCATGCGTCGTCAAATCACCCGGGCAGAAACGGAGGACCTGATCCGCTACGCACGGGAACGCGTACCTAATATCGCCATCCGCACCACCTTCCTCGTTGGTTTCCCCGGTGAAACCGAGGAGGAGTTTGAAGAGATGTGTGACTTCGTCCGGGAGATGCGCTTTGAGCGCCTAGGAGTATTCCAGTACAGCCACGAAGAAGACACTTCTGCCCACGACCTTGAAGACGACGTCCCTGCCGAAGTAAAAGTCGAGCGTGCCAATGCCCTGATGGAAATTCAGATGGCCATCAGCCTCGAACAGAACGAGGCCAAAGTTGGTCAGGAAATGCGCGTACTTATTGACCGTAAGGAGGCTGATAACTATGTAGGTCGTACGGAGTTCGACAGCCCGGACGTAGACAATGAGGTACTGATTCCCGTACACAATGTTTACCTCCGGGTAGGTGATATGGTCAATGTCCGCATCACCGGTGCGACGGAGTACGATTTAGAGGCGGAGGTGATTTGAGGGCTGTTATCGGTATAATGGTAAGGAGAAAATCGAGGAGATCGGCTTGTATGATTATGGGGCTAGGTGGTATGATCCGGCGATTGGACGGTGGGGGCAGGTGGACCCGAAAGCAGAGTCCTTCGCGATGATGTCGCCATATACCGGGATGGGCAACAATCCCATTTCAATCATTGACCCCATGGGCGATTCTATACGCCTTCACTTTATTAGCCAACTTGCAGGTTTAGATAGGTCGATGTTGACGATGATGATCAATCACGACCTGGAAGGACAATTTGAAGCTAACATTTCCGATGATGGAATATTATCAATCGTTGCAACAGAAGGCGGTGGTGATTTTAGTAAGCTTTCTGAAAATGGTCAGGCATTTTATACTGAAATGGACCGGGTGACTACTGCGGATGGAGTAGCAGATATCAAAATTGATCGACACAATCAGGATGTAGCTACGGGGCGCTATGATATGCAAACGATCGATATAACTGACGTAGCGCAGTTCAATAAAAACCTTTCAGATTTAGGCGGCACAAGAGGTGGGAAATTAGCGCATGAGTTTGCGGAGCAACATTTTGCACAGACCCAGAAGACTGATAATGTTCCATTTGAAGCAGCTCACCCTCACGGCATGACCGCAGAGAATGCAGTTAACAAAAGCTATAGAGAAGGCACTCCTTGGTACCAAGTTTCCTGGAGAAATGGCCAACAGGTACGTACTCATATTGGTGCTGGTAAGCCAGTTATCTCGGTTCGTAATGAAGCCATCAAAGAGAAATAAATGATATTTAAAAAACTCTTGTTTCTGGCTTTGGCCTGTCTTGCGGTTACAGCTTCTTCGGGATGTTATAAAAGCTGCGTCGATGAAGAGGTGATGGTATTCTTTGAAAGAGAGTTTTCAATCATTGAGGACAATCTGGGTTCTGAAAATGTAGTAGGGGGAAGATCAATGATTGCCGTCTTTGTGCTACAGAATATTACTGATATCCAGTCTTCAGTCCGTTTTGGAGACACTTCGGTATATCCGAATAGAGACGCTTTTCATCTTGATAAATCTAAGTGGAAGAAGTGGTTAGATGAGAATGGTTGTGAATTAGATACAGATCATGTCGAGTCTACTCTTCAAGAAATCAAAAAGAAGCATCCTTACCTGAAATGACATTCTTCCCGCCCAATGACTAAGCCCACGCAGTCCCGGCTGAGCCGTGGATTGACGTAGGCTGTTAAATTGGGTGGAACGCTCATCCAGCAGAACAGATTCCCGTAATAGTGTCCCTGACTTGCCAACTTACCACTGCGCTCTAGTAGGTGCAGGAACTAAAAAGGCCCGACACGCTTTCGCGGTCGGGCCAGACACCGTGGATTACGGTGATGCGGAGGAAGAGGGATTCGAACCCCCGGTAGCTCTCACTACGTCGGTTTTCAAGACCGGTGCATTAAACCGCTCTGCCATTCCTCCATAAAGTTGAAATCCGAAAACAAAACCCAATCTCCGGTAAAGAAGATCGGGTATGCTTTAGGAAGTTGGTGCCGAAGGGGGGAGTCGAACCCCCACGCCCGAAAGCACACGCCCCTGAAACGTGCATGTCTACCAGTTTCATCACTTCGGCAAGCTGACTTGTTGATATTCGGAAAAACCGTTGCTAACCATTCAGGGAGAAAGATAGCGCAGCATAAATGCAATTCAACAAGACGGTTAGCCAGCATCGTTATGCTGACGGGCCGCAAAGGTAATACGGCCTATTTGTTTTCCAAACAGACTTTGGGTAAAATCTGTAAAAAAACTAAAGTATGTACCGACGGTGGGAATCGAACCCACACGTCCGAAGAAACTGGATTTTGAATCCATCGCGTCTACCAATTCCGCCACGTCGGCATTTGTGGCTTTCAACCCTAGCAAAGCCACTAAAGTTGCACGCCTCCCATCGGAAGCGGACGCAAAGGTAATATATCAGGACAGCGGGTGCAAGCTATTTTCTACGCTTGCGAAAAAATTATTGACTTCCCACAGTTTGTTATGCCAGACAAACCAGCATTTTTTGGGTCGAACCACCCACTTTGGCAAACTTTGCCACCGAATACAGACGTTCCCTAAGCAGAAAACTTACCTATGACAATTTTGTACCGCAGCTTAGCTTTTAGTACGCTGCTACTTTTTCTGGCTTGCGCCAACGGCGCAGAAGAACAATCCGCCCCGCCCACCAGCACCACCCCCGTTGCTGCAACCGCCACTGCGCCTGCGGCCCCGCCCGCTCCTATTCCCCCTGCAGTACAAGTGCCAACAGTTGAGCGTCCGGACCGCGATGCCGTCATTACAGAGGATAAACCAGTAATTAACAACCGTCCCGCTCCTGAACCAACGGCCCCTCCTGCTGCTCCAGCCACGCCAAAGACAACTACTGCTACGGCCCCACCTCCCCCACCTCCGCCGGTAACAGTCCCCGAACCAACGGCGGAAACTAATGAAGAAACACCTGAAGTAGTTGAAGGTCCCGTTGAAATCGTCGTCAACACACCTGACCACAAAGATTGGGACCAACTCCTGCAACAATACGTGGACAATAAAGGTGGCGTTGACTATGCGGGACTCAAGCAAAACGAAGCCAAGCTGGACAAATACTTGATGACCCTCGCCAAAGCCACTCCTTCCGACCTGTGGTCACGAGAAGAGGGCCTCGCCTACTGGATCAATGCCTATAACGCTTTCACCTTCAAACTCATCCTGAACAATTACCCGGTCACCAGTATCACAAATCTGGACGGTGGAGACCCCTGGAAGGTGAAATGGATTAAGTTGGGAGGTAAGACCTACAGCCTTAACAATATTGAACACGATATCATTCGGCCGCGCTACAAGGATCCAAGAATCCATTTTGCGGTAGTCTGCGCCGCAAAGTCCTGTCCTCCGCTACTCAATCGAAGCTTCCGCCCCGCTATATTGAACCGACAGCTGCATGAGGTGACAAAGCAATTCATCAACAATAAGGCCTACAACGATACGGACGGTGATGTACGTGTCTCCAAGATCTTTGAGTGGTACCAGGAGGATTTTGGCGACCTCAACACCTACCTGAATAAATACCTGACTACGCCTATTACTAATGATCAGGCAATTGGCTTTATGGACTACGATTGGTCCTTAAACAAACAATAACGCACAATTAAAGGCAGGGTGTCCCTTCATTAACTTCAGGAGATAAAAACGCAGGAGTACCCCCTTCCTTTCTTTTAGTTGAATAAACTACCTTGCGCTCCGTAAGACTACCCCAACATGGCTAAGAAAAAGCAAAAACCCGCTCCGGCTTACGCCGCGGCTGACCACATAGTCAAAAACGAGAACCTGGAAGCGCACGCTCGCTACCCTGATGTGTATACAGAACACGGCCTGGGCGAGATCACGGCCATCACCCCTGTGGGAGCTCATGCTTACCGGGTGGAGAGCGCGGGAAAATGCCACCTCTTCGTGGAATTCTGGAGCGACACCTTGGTCCGTTTTCGGTACAGTGTTGGTCCTGCCGGAAGAGACTTCAGCTACGCCCGCGCTGAAACAGCGCGGCCCCAACAGGCTACGGTCGCCCTTAAGCACAACAAAGCCTCCTATACCTTCGTAACAGCATCTCTACGGATCACCCTGAAAAAAAAGGATGGCGCCGTAAAAATCTCTGATCGCTCGGGTAAAAATGTCCTGCACGAAAGCCCCACGGGCTTTTACGGCCGTACTACCCTTCACCGCGGAATTGACCAGGTAAGGATGCAATTTAAAACCGATAAAAAAGAAGCTTTCTACGGACTGGGAGACAAAGCCTGGGCCACTGACCTGCAAGGGACAAAGTGGTCCAACTACAACGAAGACGCCTTCGG
>CAZTTF010000013.1:0-4726 GCA_964616365.1 uncultured Lewinella sp.
TTGGGGTAAAAAGCAGTACGAGTTGGCCGAAGAGCAGTTTTTACTGGCCCTTTCGCTAAGCGAAGAGCAAGGGAACGAGCGCCTGGGAGCGGAATTCCTTAGTTACCTCACCGCCATTCAGTATCACCTGAATAAATATCCGCAAGCAAAAATCAACGGCGCAAAGGCCCTGGCCCTTAGTGAGGCCCAGGGACAAATAGCATTGAGCCATCGGACCTACGGCCATCTGGCAAGCATTGCCAGCGAAAGTGGCAACCACCGCCAGGCGTACGACTATATGGTGATTCGGCAGGGATTGCAGGACAGCCTGCATGATGAAAACCTCAACGAAAAACTGGCGGAGCTGACCCTGCTTTTCGAAAAGGAAAAGCAAGACCGGCTGATCGCTGACCAACAAAACAAGCTGGCGCTGCTTGAAGCACAAACCACAGTTGACCAGCTAGAGAACCGTAGCCTTTGGCTGGGGTTGTTTGCTGTTGTCCTCCTGCTCGGGTCGATCGCCTACAGCCTTTGGCAAAGAAATGAGCGCCAGCAGTTAGAAAAAGACCAGCTTACAGCAAAAGTCACTGGCCAGCAGCGAGAGCTGAGCACCTCCGCCCTGCAAATGGCTCAAAAAGGACAATTGCTGGATCAGCTTGGTGAAGAGCTACGGCAAATCAAAGGAGAACGCCCGGACGACCGAAAGAAGCTCGACAGCATGCTCCGGGAATTAGGCAGTGAGGCACGGATTGACCAGGACTGGTCTAACTTCAGAACCTATTTCCAGGGTGTCCACGGAGATTATGAGGCGCGGCTTAAAGCCGCGGCCGAGCAAAAACTCTCTCCCCGCGAGCTACGCCTCGCAGCGCTGATCAAAATGCAACTCAACAACCAGGAAATCGGTGCCATCCTGAGCATCAGTCAAGACAGCCTCTACAAGGCCAAATACCGTTTGCGCAAAAAACTACCTGAGGCAGCTGAGGGAGAGCTCGACCTGTTTTTACAAAGTCTGTAGCTGATAAAAAATGAGGCCCGAGCATAAACACCGCGAAAACCGGGCCTATTAATTGGCTCCATTTGCACCTCTACAGCTACAGGTAAAACAGGCGTCAAACTACTCAAATAAGGTGATAAAACACCCCTGTCCGGTTTTTGTCCGGTATAAAACCTTGTTTCCCCCTACCCTTTCCCGCACTTTAGCAACCGTCATGCAACGCGCAGTTCTCCTTGAACTTTAGCGCTAGCATAGCCCAGGCTTACCTTGATTGAGCCGTGTCCTACCTCGTCTTAAACCCGGACCAGGCCGGGGCGCGGCATCAATCAGGAAGGCAAAGAAAAGTAGCCCCTAAACTGGTGTTGTCCGGTATTTGTCCGCCCGAAAAACTTGTCTACCCACACCTTTCAACCCGAATTTTACACCAATCAATCAAGGTTTACCCCTTTAGCTAAACATGCTTAAGAAATACTGCTCCCTGCTGCTGGTTTTGCTGGCGGCCTACCCTCTCTGTGCCCAGCCGGACGATGACACCTGGCACTACGGTTTTAAAGCCGGCGTCACCCAGAATCAGCTTGGTGGCATCAGTACCACCATCATTCCCGAGGTCTTCGCAGAAGACACCTACAACACTTCCCTCAGCCCTCAACTTGGTTTCGCCGGTGGCGTAGTGGTCTACCACCGCTTCTACAAATCGAGGTTTGCGATACAACCCGAGATTCTCTTTGCCAGCCGGGGCGGCGACTTCAACTACACCGACAATCGCGACCTGGACTACACCATTGGCTTCAACTACCAATATGTCAGTCTTGGAACCGTCGTAAAGCTGTACCCGACCGGCGGGCTGCACTTCGGGGCCGGGGCCCAGGCATCATTCAATGTGGCGACGGACAACCTGACCTATGAGAGCAACATGCCAGCGCTCGGACCCGACCTACAGATTCAACAGAGTCTCCGGGAGGTGCTCGTTGGCAGCAACGACATTAACCTGCTTTTCCAGGCAGGCCTTGACCTGCCCTTTGGCCTCATGGTAGAAGCGCGCTACGTACTTGGCCTCAGCGATGTCCTCGAGACCCGGGCCAACGGTTTCAACTTCATTGAATCCTCTAACCGGAGCGGTGGTATTCAACTGACCCTGGGTTGGCTCATCGAATTCCCCTAGTCATGCGCTATCTGATACTCATAGGCCTCCTCGTCCTAACGGGTGCGCTTTCCGCGCAACCCATCTCCCCTGCTTCAGTCAGCAGCAACCGTGGGCACTACATCTTTACGGTGGTTCAGCCCGCTGCGGCTGCGGAAACCCGGCTGTGGACATTCGGGGCTCAGGATTTGACCACTCACCGCATCATTGACCATCGGGACACCAGCTCCTTCGTGCTAAACCCCGTATCCTACCCGCATTTGCGGACCTTCTTTACGACCGAAGCACATACGGGCGCGGACGCAGGAGCAACGGAAAGTATAACCGCAGTGGACCCGCTGGTGCTTGAGGTACTCCACTACCCTGCCTTACTCAACCCGGAACAACGCCAGCTAACCGAAAGCTATCTCGCCCTTAAACATGGCCTTACGCTCAGCCAGGCCTTACCGACCAATTACCTTCGGTCGGTGGCTGGCGGCAGCCAGCCAGTATGGACGGCCACGGCAGCGCCTGATTACCGCGCCCGCATTTTTGGTCTGGTCCACGATTCCGGCTCCCGACTTACACGATCGGTGGGCCAATCCGCCCTGGCACCTGATCTGCTCCGGCTTGAGTGGACGCGTTTACCGGACACCCTTGCCTATTTGGTCATAGCCGACAACGATGCACCAACTGCCCGGACAGCTGGCAGTCGACTACTACAGCGTAGCTGGCGCGTGGAGACAACAGGTTCCGTCCCCGCAACCACCTTCAGGTTCGACACACGACGCTTTTTTGACCGGGCTACGCCCGGTGAAACCTGGCAATTACAAGTCCGTTTCTCCGACGAAAGTAGTACCAGCTACACTGCCACAGCAGGCGTGACGGGGCAGTTAATTTTCCGAGACTTGCAGTTGCCTCCAGACCAAACAGTTTACCTCTCCCTCGCGGCGTCTACACCGGCTCCGCTGAGTGAGAATTCGTCTTTATTTACTACGGTTACGGTGAGTCCAAACCCCGTTCATGCGGGTACGCCGGTTCAACTGCGGGCCGCCCTGGAGCGGCCGTTGGCACTTAGCCTGACGATCAACGACCTTAATGGTCGTCTAATAAGCAACCGCCGGTTGCCGCTGGCAACTCATCACCTTACGGAGATCACCTTCCCTGCTCCCGGCGTCTACACGCTGCACCTGCGGCCGCGCCCAGGTGCTGACACCACTGCTGGAGCAAGTCTGAAAGTCGTCGTCCATTAATCCCAAAACACCATGACCAAGCTATCCATCCAGGCTGCCCTATGCTGGTTTGCCGCAATCGTTGTATTTCTGGGAAGCGCACCGGGCTTGTCTGCACAGGCTCCTCCTAGTCCGCGCGTGAACTACCGGGTCGTATCTCCCACTGAGCGGCCACCGGCCGCTAACCCTGCCGACGGTATTGCGCTGATTGAAGCGCCCGGAGCTTCCGCTATGGGCGGCGCTAACCTAAGCTATCCCATCAAGCTACCACCAGCCAGAAAAGATCACGCCCCCCTCCTCGATCTTAACTACAGCTCCGACCTTCTGCATGGCTGGCTTGGCCGGGGTTGGGACCTCAGCGTACCGACCATCGACGTAGAAACCAGATGGGGGGTGCCGCGCTATCATCAGGACATTGAAACCGAAACCTATTTGCTTGAGGGTGCCATGCTGGCTCCAGTTGCCCACCGGGGAGAAAGCCGGCCACGAACCGCTGAGCTAACTTTTTCCCCACGAGTAGAAGCAGAATTCCGCAAAATTACCCGTCATGGAGACAATCCCCGCAACTACTGGTGGGAGGTTGCTTACCCCGACGGCTTGGTCGAATACTACGGCGGCACCCCTGACGGAAGCCTGCCAGCTTCACAAATCAGAACGGCCGCCGGAAATATTTTCAGCTGGGCTTTGGTCCGGAGCACGGATGCCTACGGCAACCGGATTGACTACAGCTACGCTACCCAAGCGGATAACGGTCGTTCCGGAAGCAACGAAACCGGGACCAACCGCTACCCCGACCGGATTACCTACGATGGTTTCGAGGACACTGCCGGACCCTTCGAAGTTCGTTTTCTCCGTGACCGCCAAATTGGTGATCCCCGCCGCCCTGATGTACGCATCGACTTCTCCGGAGGGTTCAAGTTGGTTACTGCAGACCTGCTCCGCCGGATTGAAGTCCGATTTCAGGGTGACATGGTTCGTCACTACGAACTTACCTATACGACGGGCGCCTTTCAGCAAAGTCTACTCACCAGCATTGCAGAATTCGGCAACGCCGGCGGGTTACTTGCGGACCATGAGCTGTCCTACTATGATCTTCCCGAAGATTTCAGCGCATTTGGTCCGGAAGCAACCTGGGACACCGGTACTGACAACGTTGAGGGCGACATCCTTAATCCGATTCCTGGTTTCACGGGAGAAATCTCAGCGCTGGGCGGAGCGGGTTCCACCAGCCGTCAGATAGGCAGCGCCGTTACCGTTGGTCCTATTGGTCCTCCTGGGTCGAAGGAGTTGACCGTTGGCGGGACCGTAGGTTCCGGATCAAGCGATGCTACCGGCTTGTTGGCTTTTGTTGACATCAACGGCGATTTACTGCCGGACAAACTCTTCAAGCGGGGGAATGAT
>CAZTTF010000014.1:0-22192 GCA_964616365.1 uncultured Lewinella sp.
AATCTCGTCAAGGAACTCAGTGATTCAATCAAGGCCTTCTGCGACGATCTTGCGTTGCTGGGCTTAAGCGACCGCGTTCTTGGCCTTACTTACAGCGAGTTCGGACGCAGGATCCGGTCCAACCAGAGTAATGGTACCGACCACGGCGATGCCGCGCCTATCTTCCTGTTTGGTGATTGTGTCCAAAGTGGCATCCTGGGGAATAACCCCGAGATCGACACGGCAGTAGATCAGTTCACGGGTGTCCCGATGCAGTATGATTACCGCGATGTTTTCGGGTCGGTTCTGGTGGATTGGTTTGAAGTGACTCCTGCTACCGTAGACACCATTTTCTCCGGCGGTTTCAACTATCTCCCGCTGGCGGGGGCGTGTAACGACACCCTGGCCGTCGACCTGGTTAGCATTACTGCTTTTGGCCGCGACAAGGACATCTTGGTCGAATGGAGTACCAGCAGCGAGGAAAATAACGCTGGCTTCATGATCGAACGCAGTGAAAACGGGGTGGATTTTATCCGTGTAGGCCGGGTGGCCGCTGGCCAGCAAGGGGATAATGTCTTCAACGAATACCGCTTTATCGATACCAATGTCCGTCCGGGAGTGCTGTACTACTACCGCGTAAAACAAGAAGATTTCTCTGGCAACATTGACTGTAGTCCGATCCAAACGGCCCGGGTGGAAGGTTCCGCACTAGCAGATTGGGCCGTAGGTCTGGTCCGGCCCAACCCCGTCAGGAGCGATAGCTACCTGAACGTTTACACCCCTGTCGACAGTCAGGTGACCATTGAGGTCTTCAGTATGTCTGGCCAACGCATGCAAGTCCGCACTACTTCCCTCCCCGGAGGAATGGACAATCGCATTCCCGTCAATGCCGACCGACTACCTTCCGGCACCTATTCATGGCGCCTTACCACCAGTAGCGGAGAGCAATTTGTCCGCAAGTTCGTAAAGTAATTTCCGTTCCCCATGCCCCGGTGTGCCCGAGGGCGAAGCAGTAAATTAACGTCAGGTTTGGACGAGTCAATAATGCAAGTTGCTGACTATCATCCTTTAATCTCCCGTGATTATCAAGTCTGTTAGTCTTTTTAGCCTGTTAGGTAGTCATGACCGTCTAACAGGCTAAAAGACTAACAGACGAAACAAGCCAAACATAGTACTTGATCCATTTCAACAAGAGGAAACCAAGCATTTTTGCCAAACCTCATGTTAAACTACCTGAGATAGTTCAGAGAAATGACAAGAGCTGGGCGCGCGCGCAGGTGCAGTGATTGGACCAGGCGCAAGTAGTGGGTAGTTTGTAGTAGGTAGGCCGTCACTTGTGTGAATGGCACTACATACCAGGCCGAGAAACCAGTCCCTCATCAAAAAATCGTCGGTAGCGTAAAAACAAGCCATTATGCTAAACCGTATCTTGTCGGCATAAAGTAGTAGTACAACATGATGTTCCGTTTCTTCCTATCCCTCGCTTGTCTGCTCGCGGGCACTACCGCCTTCGCGCAATCCCCCGACTCCCCCCTTTTTGACGACGACCCCATGCAGCACCTGCCCCTCGGCATGGAGTACAGCAAATACGTCCTCCGGAAGCCAACGGGGCTCCCGCTGGTAAAGCAGCGGGTGGAACCGCTGCACTGGTGGACCAACATGGCCGACCCCAGGTTTGAGATAATGATCTATGACCGCAACGTGGCTGAATACGGTAGGGCTATCGTCAACTACCCGGGAGTTACAGTGGAGTACGTAAAGCGCCAGGAGAACCCCAACTACCTCTTCGTAGGGTTGCACGTAAGCCCAGCCACTAAACCCGGTTCCTTCCAACTTAACCTGGCACCTGCGGTCGCGCCCGGCAATGCAGAAACTGGAGCTGTTAGCAAGGTAAAGACCATCACCTACGAATTGAAAGCCCACCCCCGTAAGGAGCCCGCAGAGCGGGAATCGCTATCTTCTAAAGATCTTATTTATCTGATCATGCCAGATCGGTTCGCCAACGGCGACCCCAGCAACGACCGGGTGTACACTACCAATGACACCATCGTCGCCCGCCAAAAATTGCTCTTTCGCCACGGCGGAGACCTCCAGGGCGTTATCGATAAACTTGACTACCTCGAAGAGCTCGGCGTAACGGCCCTCTGGTTGAACCCTGTTTTGGAAAACGACCAACCTTATGCCAGCTACCATGGCTACGCCGTAACGAACCATTATCGCATAGACCCGCGTTTCGGCACCAACGAACTGTACCGCCAACTCGTGGAGAAAGCACACGCCAAAGGGATTAAGATCATCATGGATGTGATCTTCAACCACGTAGGCGATGAGCACTGGCAAATTCAAGACCTGCCGAGCACCGACTGGATTCACCAGTGGCCTACGTACACAAAAACGACTTACCGCGCACCCACCATCTTCGACCCCTACGCCAGCGAATACGACCGCAAGCTGATGACTGACGGTTGGTTCGATAAGCATATGCCCGACCTCAATCAGCAAAACGAGCACCTTGCAACATACCTCATCCAAAACAGCATCTGGTGGGCTCTCTATTCCGGCCAGGATGGCTACCGCATTGATACGTATGCTTACCCAGACACCGAATTTATGGCCAAATGGAATAAGCGCCTGCTGGAAGAAGTGCCGGACCTGGGCATATTTGGAGAGACATGGGTACATGGCCCGGGCGTACAATCCTGGTTCGTTGGCGGAGGCCACTTAAGCCAAACCATGGACACCAACCTGCCGGGTGTCACCGACTTCCAACTCTACTACGCCATTCAGGAAGCCATGAGCAAAGCCCCCGGGTGGACGGAAGGCGTCAACCGCATCTACTACACCCTTGCGCAGGACCACCTTTATGCCGACCCCAATAAAAACGTCACCTTTCTGGACAACCACGACCTCGCCAGGATCTATACCGTATTTAATCAGGACATGACGACCACGAAAAGTGCCCTGGCAATGCTGCTCACGATGCGTGGCATTCCGATGCTCTACTACGGGACGGAGCTCGCCTTTACGGGTGCTGGTGGAGCTTTTGGCGAAGGAGGCCGCGTGGACTTCCCCGGCGGCTTTGCCGGCGATGAACGTGATCTTTTCTCCGAGGCAGACCGCAACGCAACCGAAGCGGACCTTTTCAATTTCGTGAAACGGATGGCCAACTTCCGTAAGAACAGCCCCGCGCTCACAACGGGTAAACTCACCCAATTCATCCCGGTCGACGGCGTCTATGTCTACTTCCGCCAGGCGGGTGACCAAACGGTAATGTGCGTCTTCAATGGCAACAGCGAAGCCAAAACCCTGAAGATCGATGATCGTCTGTCCGAAATACTTGAGGGCGCGACCAAAGGCTACGATTTGACGCGAGACGTTGCGTTAGCAGAATTGACAACGCTGGAGTTAGCCGGGAAGGAAACCAGGGTCATTGTAGTGGAGTAGTCAATTTCACCCCTACCGTTACCGTATTCCCCCCGAAGCCGGTGGCATTAACCAGCGCACTTTTGGGAGCGGAAAGAAGTAGCGTATCCTGCTTAAACAAGCGGCCTTGCTCTAAAGCAGTAATGGCCGCCACCAGGGCCAGCGGACCGCTGGCACCGAAGGTATGTCCGGTGGCCCACTTAAAGGAAGTCAGCACGTAATCCTTCAATTTTCCTTTGTAGACGGCTTCTACGGCGGCGCGCTCCGCCGCGTCTCCGCGGCGGGTACCAGGGGCGTGGGCGACGATGAAATCCGGCCAGCCTGCCTGCTCGATTGCCGTCTTCATCGTTTCCTGCAGGGCTGCGCCCTGCGGGGTAATCCCCGTTGAGCTGCCCGCGCTTTCGCGGGCGAAGGCCAGGGCTGATAATTCTACCGGGGCGGAGTCGCGGGACAAAGCCAAAAAGCCTGCCCCTTCACCAATCACCATGCCGGAGGCAGGAGTGGCAAGTGGGCGACAAGCATGTAAACCAGCATCAGGTGCCGCAGCGTAGATGCGTAAGGATTGCATCATAGCGAGGGTAAACGGCGTCAAGGCAGCTTCAGTCCCTCCTACCAAAACCCGGTCCACCATACCTGCCCGGAGGAGGGCAACACCGTGCAGTAAGGCATGCATCCCCGAGGAGCACGTAACGCTCAGACTGGAAGCCAAGGACTTCACCCCGAAATATTCTGCCAAAGCGAAGCCAAGGCTCCCGAGTGTGGTTTGCGGAGAAGTCCGAATCGGCACCTCCCCCTGCTCGCGGAAAGTCGTGTGCCCCAGTTCCCAGCTTGCGGAAGGTCCGCGGGAACAGCCTACAAGAATAGCGAACTCACTTCCTTCCCAGCCTGCCTGTTGTACTGCTTGCTCAGCCGCATGCAAAGCCAGGTGAGCTGCCCGATCGGCATTTGTTGCAGCAGTAAAGTCAGCAATTGCACCTGATGGGGGCAAGGCCTCAACCCGGTAGACAGGCAACTTAGTATTCGGATCGGTTGTCCACCTAACTCCACTGCCGGAATAAGCAGACCACGCGCTGGCATTGTCATTGCCAGCCGCAGAAACAGATCCCGTACCGTGACAGAAGATTTGCATGGGGCGCGAAGGTACTGCCCAAAGCAGCAATCTAACAGTAACAAAATGGTCAAACAAAGTTATGGAGGGCATCGCCCTGGCGAGAGCGTGTCTGTGCGACTCAGTTTTGTCTCGTTTCGACACTAAGGCCAAATTCAGACTACCGCCCTCAGCAAGAATAGCAGAAAAAAGGAGGAACGTATTAACTTTAGCAGTCAGATATCGCGGAGGCATCCCCCTCCTGGCTGACAACCTAACCACACTCAAGCGCTAACCACATCCTGCATGCAACGCCGCCAATTCCTCACAACGACTACCCTTGCGCTGGCCGCAGCCCCTTTCACCCAGTTATTTAGCCGTAGTTTCCGGGCAGCGGCTGCCGGTGACTTCCAGATGATCCGTGGTAATGTAGGCTACTACACTAACCGGGGGGGAACCATTGGGGTGTACCTGCCCGATGGCCGCCCCGAGGGCGGCGTGATTGTTGACACCCAATTCCCTGACCAGGCACAGGACCTGGTAGACATGCTACGCGCCAAAGGGGAGTTGTCCAGCTTCGCGCTGTTGGCTAATACGCATCACCATGGTGACCACACCTCTGGCAATACTGTTTTAGCGCCCTTGGCCAAAAGGCACATCAGCCACGCCAGGGCCAAGCAGAACCTGATTGACAACCTTGCCAAAAATGATAAGGCAGGGACCGTCCCCCTCCCCGCCGAAACCTTCGACACCGGCTGGTCTACCAACCTACCGGACGGCAAAGAAACCATCAGTATGCGTCACTTTGGCGAAGCACACACCGGTGGAGACGCCGTTATTCATTTCGAAAATGCCAACGTAGCCCACGTTGGCGACTTGCTCTTTAATCGCCGTTTCCCCTACATTGACCCCGGTGCCGGAGGAAATATGACCAACTGGATTTCCGTACTGAAGGATATCCGCAAAGCATACGACAAGAACACCATTTTTATCTTCGGACACGCTGCTGATGGCTACCCGGTCTTTGGCACCGCCTCCGACCTGAAAGCCAAGGAGAATTACCTGAAGTCCCTGCGGAAGTATGTCAAAAGGGCCAAGAAAAAGGGAACAACCCTCGAAAAACTTCAGGATTCGACAACGATTATTCCCGGTGCACCAGAGTGGAATGCCGGAGAACGACTCCTCAAAGTCAACCTGCAGGTGATGTGGGAAGAAGTCTAGGAACTGATCTTGCCCAACACCAGATCGTCCAGATAACCGGCCATTTTCTCTGTCGTACGGAATCGGGAATAGGATTCAAATCCTTGGGTGCCTACCCGTTGGCTTCCTGTTTTCCAGGCACGGTATTGGTCCCGGACATACTCCCGGATTTTCGTTTCCTCGTCGGAAAGGAATAGTTCGCCGGCTTGCGTTTCGGACAAGATGCGCGCGGCATCGCCGCGCAGGGGGCTAACGGCCAGTACCGGACGTTCAGCTCCCAGATATTCGTAGAGCTTACTGGGTAATCGGCCGGGAGCATCATCCGATTGATTAATCAGTAACAACAACAACTGCCCTCCCCTGATCCGGGTAATTACTTCCGCATGAGGTAAAAAAGCATGACGGTCAAGATATGGCAGCAGGCCGTGCGACTGCAAAGCATGGCCAACAGCACCATCGTTTTCGCCGATCAATACGAGTCGTAGGTCTTCAGCAAACCCCGCTTCTTCCGCTACTAAAGTCTGCAGGGAGCGCCATAGAGCCGGATAGTTACGGTCTTTGCCCAGGACACCAGTATGATAGATGCTAAAATCTGCGTCCGGGGTAACTGCCGTAGCATACTGGGGAGCGTCATAGCCATTGGTAACTACCCCTACGTTCTGTTTGCCCGATAGCTGCACGAAGTCTTGCTGCCACGTCCAGCTGACCGTCGTGATAAAATCGGCACGCTGCATGACCGCGCGTTCAAGTTGCTGATGACGGGCGCGGGCGCGGGTGCTAAGTGGGAGGGTGGAGAAATAGTCTATTCCGGTCCACGGATCTCTGAAGTCTGCTAACCAGGGGATATCCGGGAAGCGTTCTTTCAGGGCCAGGCCAATCAGATGGCAGGAATGGGGCGTACCATTAGTGACGACAGCGTCTACGGGGTTACCCTTGAGCCACTGCCCCAAAAAACGTACCGAGGGCTTCACCCAGAACTTCCGGGCGTCGGGAATGAAGAAGTTACTGCGCACCCACACGGCCAACCGCTGCATTAAAGAGGGCTGAGCATCATCAACATTAAAAGCCGATTGCATCTGGTCCCCTTCCTTACGCCCGGTCAATTTCCGATATATCCCGTAGGGCTACCAGATTGGCTGGCGGATGACGGTTACATCATCGGGTACTTGCTCAAGCAGGGCTTCATCCCGGCTGGGGTAATCAGCGCCTTCGGCGGTGTACACCACAACTTCCCAGTCGAAAGCGCCGAGGTACTTCACGTGTTGCAACCAACGCTGTACCGCCACCCCGCCACAGGGTGGCCAGTAGTAGGTGATAAGGAGGAGCTTTTTTTTACGCGGCACGGGTGATGATTACGGGCACAAGATAAGGTGTAAGAAAGAGGTGGAGGCGGCAGCCTCCAGCCTAACCCTGAGGCTAGTCTTACGCCCGCCGATGCTTTAGCCGGATGGCATTACCGATCACCACCACATCGGAGAAAGCCATAAACAGCGCTGCCCACATCGGATTCAGGAATCCAAGGGCCGCCAGTGGAATAGCGACGATGTTATAGCTAAATGCCCAGAACAAGCTTTCGCGAATCGTCTTAAGGGTCAGGGCCGCCACGCGGCGGCCTTCGGTCAGTAAGCTGAGGTCATCCCGAAGGAGGACGACCTGGGCCGCATCCAGGGCGGCGGCAGAAGCGCCGCCGAGGGAAATGCCTAGGTCGGCCCGCGAAAGGGCGGCTGCATCATTGATACCATCGCCCACCATCGCGGTGGGCCGTTCGGCAGATAGACGGGCGATATGGTCCAACTTCTGCTCCGGAAGTTGTTCGGCCAGCACCTTGCTGATGCCCAATTCGGCAGCAACGGCCTCAGCTTTGTGTGCGGCATCTCCGGTCAACAGAATGGTTTCAATGCCTGCCTTTTCCAAACCCTGCACCAGCGGCCGCGCCCCGGGGCGGACCTCATCCGCCAGGGAAACCGCTGCCACCAACACGTCGTTGCGCAGCAGCACTACCGTCGCCTGTTCCGGCACAGAAATGGAAGCTGGAAGCTTACGGGCAGCCCCCAAATAATATAAATTGCCCTGCTCGTCCTGGGCCTGTAAGCCAAGACCAGGGGTTTCCGTTACGGTTAATTCAGGTGCTTCTTCCAGTACGTCCTCCTCAAGAAAGGTGCGGATGCTGGCAGCGATTGGGTGGCTGGAAAATTGCTCCATTTTATGGATAATCCCCCGGACCGCCGTGGCATCTTCGCCCTCCGCAATATCAAGTCTTTCTACCCTTAAATTTCCATCAGTAAGGGTGCCGGTTTTATCAAATACCATCCGCTCGATGCCCGCAAAACGTTCAACGGTTGAACCGCCGCGTATAAGGACGCCAAGCCGGGCTAAGCGGCCCACGCCTACCATAACGGCCGTTGGTGTAGCGAGGCCCATTGCACACGGGCAACTGATCAGGAGTACGGCGATAGCATTCATTAGGGCCTGGGTGGCTGTCGCGTAACCGGTCCCCCACCCCAGCAAGAAAGTCAGCACGGCGATGCCAATTACGACGGGCACAAAAATCGCGCTGATACGATCAGCCAGTCGCTGAAGCTCAGGCTTGTCTGCCTGAGCCGTTTTAACCAGGTCAATGATGCGGGCCAACGTCCCGTCTCGGTAACCAGCGGTTACCCGCAGGGTTCCCTGACCGGAGGTTACGATGCTTCCTCCAAGCAGGGGCATTTGCGCTTCTTTTTCCTGAGGCAAACTTTCCCCTGTTAGCATTGCTTCGTTCACCGTCAGGTGGCCAGCGGTGACTACTCCATCCAGGGGAACTTTGTCCCCCGTATTGATTCGCAGCAGGTCTCCGACTTTCACTTGTTCTACGGGTAAGGAAACCAGGGTGCCGCTTGCGGTTAGTCGGTTTGCGGTTTCTTCTTGCAGGTCAGTCAGGGCGCCGATGGCCGTGGTCGTCCGCTCCACTGCCCTGGCTTCCAACCAGTTACCAATCAGCACCAGGGTAATGATCGTAGCTGCGGTCTCGAAGAAATAGTAGTTTGGATCCTGCCACACAAAGCCGACCATGCTGTAGACGAAGGCGGCTGTGGAGCCCAGAAAAATCAGCACATCCATATTTAGGAGGCGTTCGCGCAAGCCTGCTAAAGCGGACTTCCCGAAGTAAAGTCCTCCAACGAGATATACCGGGCCAGCCAGGGCCAACTGCAGCCAGCGGTTGTGCATCAACCCTACTTCCACCCCGAAGGTCATCAGGAGGTGACCGATTAGCAATGGTGCCGTTAGTACGGCACAAAAGAGTAACCTGCGGCGTGCGGCGTGCTCATGGCTACGTTGATCACCATGGGCCTCATCAAGGCCTTCGGCGGAAGAGGCAACCACCGTGAAGCCAAGCTTGGCAATCCCAGCACGGACTCCTTCGGCGTCAATAGCAGTCTCATCGGGGCGATAGCGTACCTCTCTGGTCTGAAAATTAACCATAACATCCTCTAGTCCCTTGCGCTCTAAAAAGCGCTGAATGGACATAGCACAGTTGTTACAGTCCATGCCATCTACCTTCATTTCCACGAAATCACGCTGCCTATTCACGAACTAAAGTGCTTTAATTGGTTTATTGTAATGGAAACGCGCTTCTGGCGCGATTTGTTAAACCAAGAACCATACTATGATTTATCGCATTTTGCCCCTGGTAGCCCTCGCTCTACTCACTTTTGCCTGCGGCGAAAGTCCGACCCAGGATAACAAAGAAGAAAACGCCACCAGACTTGACGACGCGGGCTTACCTCCCGTAGCCGTTGCCGGTGATGTTCAGTTGAGCCCAATGCCACCAACCTTTGATTTCCCCAACGCGACCCTTAAGGCATGGACGTACGAAAACGGTACTTTTAACTATGAGGTAGCTGACTACGAGTTTGCTGCGCAAACCCCGGATGCGGAGTCACTGATGTGCGCCAACTCTGGTAAGGGACAGCACGCTCACCTTATCATCAACAACGAGCCCTACATGGCCAAATACGAGCCAACTTTTGACGTAGACCTGCCTGACGGTGAGCACCACATCCTGACCTTCCTCAGCCGGAGCTACCACGAAGCTATCAAGAACGGCCAGGCTTTCCGGGCCGTCAAAGCTACGGTGCAAGATAAGTCTTTCGTTTCCGCAGAAGACATCGCCGAGCCAATGCTCTTTTACAGCCGCCCTAAAGGGAAATACACTGGAAAAGCTGCTACGGAAAACGTGATGCTGGATTTCTACCCCGTAAACGCTGAGTTGAGTGAAGATGGTTACTACGTTGAAGCGGTAGTTAATGGTGGTGAGCCAATGAAGATTACTGAGTGGCAACCCTACTTCCTGACCGGGCTCCCCATGGGAGAAAACACCGTGAAGCTTTCCCTCATGAAAGATGGTGCCCTGGTTGATGCTCCGCTCAACCCTGTTAGCCGGACCTTTACACTTGAGAACCTCCCCGTAGAAAAGTAATCTAACCGAGCTCACTGCGCGGAGTAACTGACCATGAAATTAGTATGGTCATCCGTAAAACTTAAGCAGGTAGTGCCGCACCCTATTTTGGGGGGACGTGCGCTACCTGCTTTTTGTTTTTCACTATGTGGTTGAAGAAAACAGTTAATCCTCCCATCCAATATTTCGCTCCCGCTCTATCGCTTCAAGGTCATTGATAACTACTGTTTTAGCGAAACGGTCGTGCAATGCACGGTTAAATGGATCGCTGAACATCCACACAATTGAGAAGATCGTGAGGTTATTCGCCAGCGATATAAAGAAATTACCGTTCAGCACGTGTTCAGAGGAGAACTTGAGATACTCCTCCATGGTGGCAATATCCGCGAAGGCGGGGTCTTGATAATGACGGATACACACAAACACCGCCGCAAAGTAGGCAACTGCCCAGGGAGTGAATCGCGTCAAACTCTGCTCAATATCCATTAGTGCACCCGATTGCTGATCTACTACTTTCAGCTTCCTCCACTTCTTGCCGATGGTATAGCCCCAACGCATTTCCATAAAGGGTTTATAAGCCGCTTCCAGGAAAATACACAGGAGAGCCAGTGGTAGTGAGTTCAGCACAAGCATGCAAATTAGCATGCTTACTCCCATAGGGACACTGACGAGCCCTACGTCAATAATCCGGGCAAGAACCCGGTTGGTAAAAGAGGCGTATTGAATGTTATCTGCTTCCACTCCGGCAAGGTACGAAGCAAAAAAAAGGAAAGTCGAATAACCCCTACGAGGATTATTCGACTTTACGCATTACTGACAAGCTTACTGATAATTCACCAGCAAGAAATCATGCGCCTCCCTTTATACTTCGTGAGCATTTGTGCGAATTACGTAAGTCTCCGCCAGCTGATCGTGTAAGGCTTGCTTACGGGCATGTCCCAGCAAAAAGAGGGCTGAAATGAGGGGAAGCATACTTACCACGTTGGAGATCAATCCTTTAACGGGAAACATACCGTACTCTGCCTGATATTCCTGTGCTACTTCAATGTAGCTTACAAAGCTGTCGATATCCTCAAAGCCCGGAAAAGTGAACAAGTCCTGCTGGGCCCAGAGGCTAACCAGGCTGGCAATGATAAAGGGGCTGGAGCGCAGCACGGCCTGCATTGCGGTGATTGCTACCCCACCTTTCTGCACGACTTTCAGCTTCAGGATCATTTTTCCGAAAGTAGCGCCATACAGGGTCTCCAGTACCGGACGATAAAGCACGCCAAGGATAGAAAAAAGAGCAAGCGAGGTAAAGCTTATGCCAAATCCTGCAAAGTATACAATGGGTGCAATGATGATACTGGCAATGATGGCATCAAGCAGATAGGCGCCTAGTCGGTAGCCAAAAGTAGCAAATACGGGCTCAGTTTCGATGTTAGACATGTTTCCGTCCAGGGTGTCATTAGTCATAGTCTCTGTGGTTTTATTGAGCCTAAGATAGTACCGGCGGTATATCGGACAAGTATTGCTGGACGAACATCTAGTGAAGTTCGACAAATGAAGCTAAGTTTGCGCCGCTGTTTGGTACGGCTGGCAGAGAACTGCCAGCTGTTTAATAGGGAATCCGGTGCAAAACCGGAGCTATCCCCGTAGCTGTAAGCCCGCATCAGCACAGGCCTATATGCCACTGGATTTGCGTCCGGGAAGGCGGTCTGTGACAGGGTAAGCCAGAAGACCTGCCAGGTGGTACTACGCCCCGTTGCCCGCATTGGTGGCCAGGCGATAGTTTTTCCTCACGCTCGGTGTGAAGTCGGGAGGATAAGTAAGTTTGGAGAATCGATGGCGTCCGTGCTACGGGCGCGGTCGCAGGTAACGATCCCGCTCCCGTCGGGATGCCGTGCAGGTAGTGGTTGGCCCGTTATAGCCACCGCGCTACCGCGCGGGCTTCCTACTACTTATCCCCTCCCCTGCGCTCCGGGTATTACTAGTATTTACCCATGCGAATTCTCCTTATCTCCTGTCTACTCTTCTCATCCGGCTACCTTTTCAGTCAATCAGCCCCAGCGCTATCCACCACCGCTGAGGAGGTAGTTGTTACCGGCACTCGGCAGGCGAAGCCTGCCACTGAGCGCACCCAACGCGTCACCGTTATTGATTCCGCGGCGGTAGCGCGGGCAAACGATCTCAGCCAGCTACTCAACGAACAAGCCGGCATCGTGATTAACGGAGCGTGGAGTAATCCCGGCAAAGACCGTTCGATCTTTCTACGCAACGGCGCCAATCAGTTCACCTTGCTCCTACTTGATGGCCAGCCGCTGCTGGACCCCAGCTCCCTCGGTGGAGCTGTTGACCTTAGGTTACTAGACCTTGCCGGCATCGAACGTATTGAGATCCTGCGCGGCGGGAGTTCGGTGCTGTATGGCTCAGACGCAGTCGCCGGCGTCATCAACCTAATCACCAAAAAGGACGCTGCTCCGCAACCTCTCACTTTGCACCTGCGCGCCGCCGCCCAGAGTTACAATACCCTGGAAGGAAGTCTCAGGGCCAGCGGAGGTAGCAAAAAATTTCAGTATCAGACTACGCTCAGCTATTTCACTACCGATGGCATCAGCGAAGCACTCGCTCCGGAAGGAAGCCCGGAACCTTTCGCAAAAGACGGGGCCCGGCGCTTAAACGCCGGCCTCAGCCTGAATTACCAACCAGATGAACATTGGCGCATCCAGCCCGCTGTCCGCATCGCTAGCTTTGACGGCGATTATGACGCCGGCAGTTTCCTGGATGGCAACAACAGCTATACCAATGATCTCGTGTTGCCAAGTCTGACAATAGATTTTGATCGGGATGACTGGACCTATTCGGGGCGCTACAACGGTGCTTTTACGGACCGCGTCTTTAACGCCCCCGGAGGCCCCTTCTCCTTTATCGGTCAGGCACATCAGGGAGAGATCTTCGCTGTCCTGGACCGCGACCAAGGCGGCTCACTAACCCTTGGAGCTCAACTCCGGGACGAAACCCTCGACCTCGAAGCCGCTGACCTCGGGCAGCCATCCGTACGTACAATCAGCCCCTATGCGCAGTATAACTTATTAACTAAAGGAGGGTTTCTCGGCAGCCTCGGGCTCCGGTACAACAATCATTCAGCTTTCGGCAGTCAGCTCAACTGGTCGGTCGGGGCAGGAGTGAATACGACCAAGGCCTGGAGTACCCGCCTGAACCTGAGCTCCGCCTTTCAAAGTCCTACCCTCGACCAGCTATTTGGCCCATTCGGAGCAAACGCCAATCTCCAACCTCAAATCTCCACCTCCGTAGAACTGTCCACCCAATTGCAGGACCCGGAGGGAAGCTACCAACTGGTGCTCACGGGATTTCAGCGTAACATCAAGGATATTATCGTCTTCGATTTTGCCCTCGGGTACCAAAACCAGGACGAACTTATCGACACCGGGGTAGAAATCGAACTGAGTGGAGACCTCGCCTCAACGCTACGCTTTAGTGGTAATCTGACCTATGTTCAAGGAACACTGACCAGCCCCGGGGGCTCCGCCCCGGATGTGGAGACTAAAGAGTTTCCACGTCGCCCTCGGACTACGGGTCAACTCAGCCTGACCTATAACCCGACCACTCCCCTACTTGCGCGCGTTTCCGGCATCTACGTGGGCGATCGTCCTGACGTTTTCTTCGATGAAGACTTTAATCGCATTCCCGTCTCTCTCGATGCCTACTGGCTTTTCAACGCCTATGCTGAGTACCAATTTTTACCAAAGCAACAATTGACTTTATTTACTGAAGTACGTAATCTCTCCAATACTGACTTTGTCGAAGTAACGGGTTTCAGCACTCAGGGAACTACCCTCAGAGCTGGTATCAGTATCGCCTGGTAATTCGTCGTATTTGCCCCTGAACTTCTGTAGTTCAGGGGCATTAAGGCTGTCATTTCGCAGCACTATTCTTTCTCCCCTAAAGCGGCCAGGCGAAACCGTTCAAAAGGGCTTATTGTATGTTCCCGGGTCATGATGGCTTCCATTTCTATAACAACATCCGGAAAATCCGCCGCCAGGTTATTTTCTTCCCTGATGTCTTCCGTCAGGTCGTACAGTTCAATGCTCAGATTACCCTTTTGCATATCCTTGCGGATCGCTTTCCACTTTCCTTTTCGCACGGCCTGCTGCCCACCGTAGGCAGGGAACTCCCAGTATAGATAGTCGCGCGGAGCTTGTTCTTCTCCCTTGAGCGCTGGCAGGAAGCTTAGGCCGTCAATATCCTCCGGCGCAGGAACATCGACAAGTTCTGCCATGGTTGGCAACACATCCTGAAAACCGGACAAGTGATCTGAGCGTGATCCCGGGGCGATGACGCCTGGCCAGTGAGCAATTGTCGGCACCCGAATCCCCCCTTCGTGTACAAATCCTTTTCCCCTACCGTAATCCGTTCGAAAAGGGCGCGCAGAGTTAAAAAACTCAGTATCTGCTCCTCCGGTGTAGGTAGGTCCATTGTCACTGGAGAAGACAATCAGGGTATTCTCATAGACCCCTAAGGCTTTCAATGTTTCCACCAAGCCTCCTACTTGCTCGTCGAGTGCAGAGATCATCGCCGCATAGGTTGCGCGCGGGTATTGGCAAGGGAAGTAGGCCTTGCCACGGTACGGTTCTTCAGGACCGAGTTTTTCACGGTAATGGTCCACCCATTTCTGGGGAGCTTGCAGCGGCAGATGGGGCAGCGGCGAGGCGTAGTAGAGCATAAAGGTGGTGTCCGCATTGTCTTCCAGGAATGCTTTTGCCCGCTCGTACATAAAATCAGGAGCGAAGTCATTTTGAATAAACTGACCGAAGAAAGCATCATCGCTTTGCCCATCTTCCTGCTGCTGTAATACGTGAGGAGCCATCAGGGTATTATCGAGAAAAACCCGCTCCTCATTTTCCCACAAGTGGGTGGGGAACAGATTATGGGCCTGCCGCTGACAGTTATAGCCAAAAAAATAATCAAACCCTTGCCGGTTGGGGACTCCCTCTGAGCCGGGGGCTCCCAGTCCCCACTTACCGATTAGCCCGGTCACATATCCCGCCGATTGCATGATTTCTCCGAGTGTCACTAATGAATCCGGAATGGGGCGCTGACCTTCCAGCCCTGGATCGTCCAGCATGGCCTGAAAATTCCAGACATCTCCCCTACTCCCATCTTCATCATTGCCGCGCACATGCGCGTGGCCAGTGTGCTTCCCCATTAACAATACGCCCCTTGCTGGTGCACAGACCGGAGAGCCGCTATAATGTTGGGTCAATAACATCCCACCCTGAGCGAGGGCGTCTAAATGAGGCGTCTCGATCAGCTCCTGACCAAGAACACCCAGCTCACCGTATCCGAGATCATCGGCCAGGATGTAAATAACGTTTGGTTTACCGGGCGCGGTCGCTGGTGCGGTGTCGGTCGACGAACAGGCAGTGAAAAGACCTAGCAGGCAGAAAAAAGGGAATGGCAGTAATCGATTCATGCCCAAAAGTTAGGGCATATTCAGGATAAAGCGGTGGCGTGGAGTCCAAACCATGGGGGTAAAAATGAAAAAGGCCGCTGTCTTTCGACAACGACCTTTTTACGTCGGGGTACCAGGATTCGAACCTGGGGCCTCCTGCTCCCAAAGCAGGCACGCTAACCGGACTGCGCTATACCCCGGGAAAACTGTAGACAGTTTTCGTATTTATGGCGGAGACGGCGGGATTCGAACCCGCGGTACCCCGTTAAGAGTACGTCGATTTAGCAAACCGGTGGTTTCAGCCACTCACCCACGTCTCCGGGTGTAAACTTGATGACCCAAAGCCATTGCTTTGGGGGTGGAGAAGTGAAGGAGCAAACCAGTGGTTGTGCTGCGCAGCTGCCCAAGGGCGGTCAGCCACTCACCCAAGTCTCCGGGTGTAAACTTTAAACCGGTTTTCTCCGGCGCTCAGGTAATGAGTCATCTTGACTGCTCACTACTAATGACATTTCAATAGTCGGAAGTTGCAATGAAGCCATCGTTACTTCCCTAAGCGGACGCAAATTTACATGCTCCTTTTCATTTGCAAAAGCTTTTTGGAAGGAAAAATTGAAAATAAATTAAGCCAGCGACCTCCCCTTCTCCCAACCCTTTAACTATCAACAATTTGAGGGCAAGAAATTATTTTTGCTTTGTGTACAGCAAATACACTGACAAGGCTTGCTCTTCCTCGAGGTACTTGAAAAAAAGCTGTTTGTCGATTGCTGCGCCTCCCTGAGGTTCTGATAAAGTAATCCTGTCTTCTTCAAGTAAAACAGCAACATCCATGTCCGAATACCCCTTTGCCAGCAAGAAGTTCCTGCTTAGGACTTCAGCCTGCGCCGCACTAACATGCGCAATGCGCAGTTCTTCCGCCCAGTCAACGTGCATATCATGCAAGATGAATTGATTCCCCTTTGCATCCTGACTGACTGAATACCTGACCCAGGCGTCACCCGTTTCAGGCGTTTCGTGCATCACTGAGCTGGCGTAATTCAGCTCAAGGTAGGCGTAACCGGACAGTGTAATCTCTGGCTTAAATACTGGTAACGGTGAGAGGTAAGCATCAAATACCCAACCAGTGCCAAGGTCAGAGCCAACGTACCTCCAATGACCTTCATAGCCGTCAACCTTTCCGGGAATTCCCATTTCAGCAAATTCATCTGTCTCTCTTTCTGTAGCAGGGGGCGCTTTCAACAACCCCAGCTCCTGGCCGTAAGCCAGGGTGGCCATTACTGGAGCGTCGGCACTGGGACTGCTCCTTAGCCCTAAACCTTCCCATCTGTTGGCGAACCGATAACGACGTTCAACGGGCTTATCGTAGAACTCATCCAGGGCCTGGTACAAGGCCTCGTGAAGAATGGTGTTATGATCCTCTTCGGAGAGATAACGAAAGGAAGCCTGCGTTTCGGCACCTTCTTCCCAAAAGACACTGGCCAGCTGACGCGCCCCAGTCACCATCACTGGGTATTCCTCTCCAACGGCAACAAACAGCCGTTCCGGAACTTTCTGCAGCTCATCATGCAGCGCTTGAAAGCGCTGCATTAACCTGCGTTCATCCCACCACAAAGATGGGCTCACGATAATGAAATCCTGAAAATGACCGGCGTACTCAAATAGCACTTCGGTAGCAAGTAGCCCCCCTAAAGACTGGCCAATCAACGTCCGGTGCTCCAGGGTTCGGAATCGCTCATCAACCCATTGGAGTAATTCATCTTGCAAAAAGCCTATGAATTTTGCTGAGCCGCCCGAAGTCGGGAAATCACGAAGGTCCCGAGGATCAGTACTTGGGTAGGTGAAATCACGTTTCCGATCCACATTAGCAACGCCGACGAGGATCACCGGAGGCATCATCTTGTGGGCTTCGAAATAACGGATCATGCCGGCAACGTGAAAAAAGTCTTCATCCGTCCCTCCATCAAGCAGGTAAACGACCGGGTAGTTCTTGGTGGTTGAATCCTGATATTCACTCGGAAACAACACGTTTAGCAGGCGCTCCTCCTCCAGCGTCTCTGAGTAGAAACTGTACGCTTCCCCCAGGTTTAAACCATTCTGGGCGCAAACGCAGGTGCAAAGAGAAAGAACAAGCAGCAAGGATTGTGAAAGACGCAGCAGGTACCCATAAGTAGTATACCTTAAAGTTCGCATAGCTCGTAGGTTTGCCAACAAGGTACGCCCCGTAGTTTACATGAGGCGAGGTATAGCATGTCAGAAATTAAATGCAGTAGTAATCACTCAGGCCAGTCAACTCACACGTGCTTACTTCGCCTCACCGCTCCACCGCAGGAAGGCTTTCAGGAAGTCTTCGATATCCCCATCTAAAACGGCATCGGTTTGAAACGTTTGCCAGCCAGTACGGTGGTCTTTTACCCGACGATCATCAAGGACGTAGCTACGTATCTGACTGCCCCACTCGTTCGCCGTCTTGCCGGCCTCGACCTCATCTTTCTCTGCCCGCTGTTTTTCCAGCTCCAGTTCGTAGATCCGACTGCGCAGCATCTTCATTGCCCGATCACGATTCTTGTGCTGGCTGCGTTCGTCCTGACACTCCACCACCACCCCCGTAGGAGCATGGGTAACCCGCACCGCCGACTCCGTTTTGTTGACGTGCTGCCCCCCCGCGCCGCTGGCGCGGAAAGTATCCCAACTCAGATCTGCGGGGTTGATCTCGACCTCTATCGTATCGTCCACTAAAGGGTGAATAAAAACAGAGGCAAAACTCGTCTGCCGCTTACCCTGGGCATTAAATGGGCTAATCCTTACTAAACGGTGTACTCCGTTTTCCCCTTTCATCATCCCGTAGGCAAAATCACCGTTCACCTCGAGGGTGACAGACTTAATCCCTGCCACATCCCCATCAGTTCGGGCAACCGGAGACAGCTTGTAGCCAGCATGCTTTTCGCAGTACATCGTGTACATACGTAGTAACATTTCGGCCCAGTCGTTAGCCTCCGTTCCTCCTGCTCCAGCATTGATTTCGAGAATACACCCCAATTCATCTTCCGGCCGGTTTAGTGTTGCCCGGAATTCGGCATCATCAATAATACCGACCGTCTCTTCGTACTTCGCTTCAAGTTCTTCCGCAGAGCCTTCTCCTTCCCGAAGAAATTCCTGCAGAATTTCCAGCTCATCCACTCTTTCGGCAACTTTCTGATATTGCCCCACCCAACCTTTATGGCTTTGGAGTTGCTTCATGATGCCTTCGGCCCGCTTGCTGTCGTTCCAAAAATCCGGGTCAAGACTCTGTTGTGTCAGGTCCTCAATTTGGAAGCTACGCTTTTCTACGTCGAGATACCCCCGCAATAATGCGAGACGATCCTGCAGTTCCTTAAGCTGATCGGTTGTCATAAACTTTTAGCGTTTCAGTGCGAAGGTAGACATATTGACAATAGATGAGAACGGCTTGTCGTAATCTGAGGATCCGTCGGCCAAGACATTAGGTCGGGATCAAAGCTCTTCCATAGAAAGATCATGTGCTCACCACTGTGCTCTATCGCAAATAGCGAGCCATACCTCGGGATTGACTTTACATCATCGGAGCGACGCTTTTCAATCAAAGCTGCCACTCATGATCCAAAAAACGGTCCCAGGGTGGAAGAGCTACTCACCTGTCTGCCTACTTGTCTACTAACTCGATGTAAAACACTAACTCCGCTCCTCCGGGAATAACAGTTCCGGCACCTTCATCTCCGTAGGCGAGATCAGCGGGAATGAATAGGGTTGCTTTAGAACCACGCGGGAGCAGTAGCAGCCCTTCGTCCCAGCCAGGAATCACCTGGCCCACGTCCACTTTGAATGTAATGGGTTCTCCGCGACCAAATGATTGATCAAAAGGCTCCGTTGCACCTTCAGCGAGCGTTCCGATGTAGTTAACGGCAATGTTCTCTCCCTTGAGAGGCACCGCTCCTTCTCCGACTTCATGGATGATGTATCGAAGTCCGGAAGCGGTAGTATCAGTTGGCACCAGTGTCTTAGCACGGTAATCCGTCAAATTCTTTGCGTGAAAAGCGAGCACTTCTTCCTCCCGGGCCTTGAGTATTGCCTGTGCCTCTTCAGCACGCTTAGCCTCCTCGAGCTTCATTGCGTCGTATTCCGCCTTACTAATAATTTCCAGGAGCTCCACATCGTAGAAAAGGACCGTGTCATTTTCCATACCCGGAAGCTTTTGCGGAAAGGCATCCAGAGAAACGGTTACCCGGCCTATTTCTCCAACACGCATCAATTCCAGCGCCGAAATAATCGGTGCCTCATTCGTATTGGTAGTATCCCGTTTCACCATCTGTGGCGCCTCCGTTTCCTTGGTTGAGAAAAGGATGGAATCCGTTTGGGTCAGCATGGTAGCGTGAAACTTGAAGTAATCCCCGTAGGAGGCCTTACCCCCATCAGGATTGGCCTTGATCAAATCGAAAACAGCGGTTTCATCCAGGACAGTGGATTGTGCCGAAATAGTGACTGATGAAAGGCACAACAGGAGAAAAAGGAAACGGTACATAGGGTATGTTATTTATTTAGTCGTTCCCGGCAGTAGAAAAATCGCGGGTACGTCGACTACAATTTAGTTTAAGAGCAAGTGCCAGCCTCAGGATAACGCCCGGGAGGAGGGGGGCATTTCATTACCGGAGCATTTTCTAGCCGGGCATTACGTCAATAGAAGATACCGGCAATCGCGCCAGTCATCAAACAGGCAACGGTACCTCCGATGAGGGCAATCATCCCCAATTCCGTCAGGGTTCTACGCTGACCGGGAGCAATAGCGCCTATTCCTCCCACCTGGATACCAATACTCGCAAAGTTGGCAAAACCACAAAGGGCATAAGCCGCAATCAATGTACTCTTGGCCGACAGGGCAGTTACCTCCCCTGCTCGGGACGCCGCCTGGTAGCTCTGGAATACATCGTAAGCGACAAATTCATTGATTACGGTCTTGAGGCCAAGCAGCTGGCCCACGATGGTGATGTCCTGCATCGGGATGCCGATAACCCAGGCAACCGGAGCGAAGAGTAAGGCCAAAAGATAGGTAAAGCTAAATCCTTCGAATCGATTACTGGTAGCCGTAGCGATCTGCTGATTCCAGGTATCTCCGGCATCCACAGCTACCTGCCAGGCCTTACTATCAAAGCCCATAGCTAACCAATTCACGAAGTCGGTTCCGCTCGTAAAGAAAACATTCAACATGAAGATCAAGGCAGTAAATACCAGGAGCATAGCCCCAACGTTAACCGCCAGACGCAGACCATCAGTGGTTCCTTTCGAAATAGCATCAAGCAGGTTGGTGGAGTCATCAGCAGCCATCTCGAGCCGGTTATCTTTAGCCGGAGTAATAGCCCCGTGCTCATCAACAACATCAGCGCCGGTCACTGCTGCCACTTCAGCGGCACTTTCTGGCAATAGCATCTTGGCGCAAACAATGGCCGCGGGAGCTGAAATGATACTGGCAGTCAGGAGATGTTTGGCGAAAAACTGCTCCAGCTCGGGGTCACCACCACCCAAAAATTTAATGTAGGTAACGTAGACCGATCCGGCAATGGTGGCCATGCCACCAACCATCATACATAACAACTCCGAACGGGTCATCTTTTCAAGGTAGGGCTTTACTACCAACGGCGCCTCGGTTTGACCGATAAATACATTAGCAGCAGCAGCAAGACTCTCCGGGCCACTGAGTCCCATTGTCTTGGAAAGGAGCCAGGCCATTCCGAAGACCACCTTTTGCAGAATACCGAGGTAGTAAAGTATGGCGGACAGGGCGGAGAAAAAGACGATAGTAGGCAACACCTGGAAGGCAAAGATGTACCCGAAGCTATCCATATCATTCACGATGGACCCGAATAGGAATTCAGACCCCGCTGCAGTAAATTCCAGGGTTTTGCGGAAGCCGGCAGCAACGTAATCAAATACGATACTAACGCCTGGTACTTTCAAAATTAAGATAGCCAGAACAAACTGCATGGCGACCCCGATGCCTACCAGTTTCCAGTCAATCGCTTTGCGATTTTTACTGAACAAGTAGCAAACCGCCAGCATAACTGCTAGGCCAATAACACATCGGAATAGATCGTAGGCAAATGTCATAGCCGCGAAGATAGTTCGGTAGGCTGGTAGTTGGGTAGTCTGACGCTGACTCCGGTAAATAAAGCCACCAATTATCAGGGACAATCAAGCCTACGACCCCATACCTAACTCCCCACCCGCTGAACTTCGCAGCGGTAACACTACCACACTACACAACCATGTGGCTATCTTCGCGCTCATGGCAAAACCCTTCCTCATTGGTATTACCGGTGGTTCCGGTTCCGGCAAGACAACATTCATTCGTCAGTTACGTAATGGGCTTGATGACAATCAGGTATGCTATCTGAGTATGGACGATTACTACGTACCGCGCGAGGAGCAGAAAAAGGACAAAAACGGCATCTACAATTTTGACCTTCCCCGGGCTATTCACCGGGAAGAATTTGTCCGTGACCTGAAGAAACTCTGTAAGGGTAAAACCGTAAAACGCCAGGAGTACGTATTCAACAATGAACTGGCCCAACCCAAAACGTTGGTCTTTCAACCAGCGCCAGTCATCATC
>CAZTTF010000015.1:0-8812 GCA_964616365.1 uncultured Lewinella sp.
TCCTCCAGTATCCTCTCGAAAAGCACCCACCATGGCGTAGTCGCCGGAAAGCGCAACGGACAAGCCAAATTGATCGCCAGCTTCAGCATCTGAGGCCTGAATCTTCGCTTGCTGGGTCCAAGAACTGCCGCTGCGCTGGAAAATATAGGCTGCACCAGCAGAACTTCCTCCGGTATCTTCTCCATTAGCCCCCACAATGGCATAGTCGCCGGAAAGCGCACCGGAATAGCCAAATTGATCGCCAGTTTCTTTGTCCGAGGCCTGAATCTTGGCTTCCTGGGTCCAGGAGCTGCCGCTGCGCTGGAAAATATAGGCTGCACCAGCAGAACTTCCTCCAGTATCTTCCCCATTAGCCCCCACAATGGCGTAGTCGCCGAAAAGCGCAACGGAAATGCCAAATAGATCGCCAGCTTCAGCATCCGAGGCCTGAATCTTCGCTTGCTGGGTCCAGGAACTGCCACTGCGTTGGAAAATATAGGCTGCACCAGCATCCACTCCTCCGGTATCTTCTAGCCATGCCCCCACAATGGCGTAATCGCCGGAAAGCGCAACGGAATAGCCAAATTGATCGTCAGCTTCAGCATCGCCAGCGAGTACTTTGGCGGCTTGGGTCCAACCGGTGGCAGTTGTATTGTCTGGAATTGGTCCTTCACTATCTACCCCAGCCGCAATCATCACCCCAGTTTGCTGGATAGAACAACTATTATTACCATCGTCCCGTACATCTACGGTATAAGTGCCATCCGCCAGGTCAGAGAAGACATGGCTACTTTGATAGTCAATGCCATTGATGGAGTATTCCAGCGCACCCGTACAGCCCGTACAGGTAGCAATCACCTCGATTTGGCCGTCATTAGCGCCGGGGCAGTTTTCATCGGTGACGTTGACCATGTCGATGGTAATACCACAAGAAACTTCTCCAGACACGTCAAAAGTATAGGTCCCTTCATCGCAGTCGCTGCTGGCGATACTTACCGTAGCCGTGTGCACGCCCCCCGTTGTGGGGTTATAACGCACCATGAAAGTGACACTGCTCTCGGTGCCCACAGAATCCATCACCGGCACTGGTTGCGTGAGGATGGCACATTCCGGATCTCCCGCAATGGTGACGTAATTGGGGGCCGCACCTAGCAGTGCGAGCTTGGCCTCCTGCCCCAGGTTGCGAATGGCAAAGGTGCGATCGGTAGTGGTATTGATCATTTGACTGCCGAAATCTGTATCATCGCCAGTATCCGGTGTATCATCTCCATTTACGATTTCAATGTTATTGCCTTCCAGCTGAATTTCCTGATCGCCAATAATAACATCCTGTGTAGCGGTAGTCATATTACCCGCCGCATCGGTGAAAGTCCAGTTTATCGTAGTGGTGCCGGGAGCAGTAATGGGAAATGAGGTTGTGGTCGTTCCCGTGATGGTACCCACACAGTTATCCATAGCGACCGGGCTTGGGGGAGTTATCGCGCAGGCAGCGGTAATGGCTGGTAAAACAGTGGCCAGTTTAAATACGTAAGCAGAGCCAGACTCAGTACCGGCATCACTGTTATAAGGTGCACCTGCTATAGCCTGGTCACCTGTAATCGCCACGGATTCGCCAAAAATGTCCCCGGAGGCGGCATCGCTGGCCGACAGCTTAGCGGTTTGTATCCAGTTCAGGCCATCGAATCCATATAAGTAAGCTGCCCCCAGGTTACCGTCAGCTCCCGGCGATCCAACAATCACTTGGTCTCCGGAAATAGAAACGGCACTGCCAAAATTGTCCCCCGTGGCCCCATCAGCAGCGGTTAGCTTTGCTATCTGTGCCCAATTCGTACCGTCATAGGTAAAAACATAAGCGGAACCCGAAGCATCGCCCGCATCATCATCTCTGAATGAACCAATGACGACCTTGTCGCCAGAGATAGATACGGCCTCGCCGAAATTGTCATCGGCAGCGGCATCATTTGCCGTTAGTTTAGATTCCTGACTCCAGTTTGTGCCGTTATAAGCAAAAATGTAGGCGGAACCGGACTCACTACCGCCATCATCGTCGCGGTATGATCCAATGACAGCTTTATCGCCAGAAATCGCCACATCCCTACCAAAATTATCGGTGGCCGCGTCATCATTTGCGGTCAGTTTAGCTTCTTGTGTCCAACTGGTTCCATCATAGGCGAATACATAGGCCGATCCGGAGCCACCGCCCGCATCATCATCGGCATAGGCACCAATGATGGCTTTATTATTGGATACGCCAACTGAAAAACCGAAGAGGTCCTGGCTGGCGGCATCATTGGCTGTTAGCTTAGCCTGTTGTGTCCAGGAAGTACCATCGTAAGCAAATACATAAGCTGCACCTGAGCCACTGCCGGCATCATCGTTTAGGTAAGCTCCAACGATGGCGGTATTCCCCGAGATATCAACTGACCAACCAAAAAGATCGTTTGCCGCGGCGTCACCAGCCGTTAGTTTTGCTTGTTCTAGCCAATTCGTGCCGTCGTTGACGAAAACATAAGCCGCTCCAGCATCGGTACCACCATCATCGTCGCGGTAAGCGCCAACAATAGCATGATTAGCCGACATGGCAACCGACCAGCCAAGGCGGTCTCCAGCACCTAGATCACCTGAGAGTAACTTCGAGGCTTCCTCCCAACCGGAAATGGCATTATCAGGCGTAGGAACTTCATTATCTATTCCTTCCGCAACAACGACATTCATCTGCTGCGCACTAAAGCTATTATCGCCGTCATCCCGAACATAAACGGTATAAGTTCCATCGGCTACACCAGTAAACGCATTACTGACTTGGTAGACCACCCCATCGATAGAATATTCAACACCACCTATACAACCCGTACAGCTGGCCAGTACGGTGATGGTGCCATCGTTCTCCCCGGGACAGCTTTCGTCGGTAACGGCTACGTCGGTGATGATGATGTCGCGAGCTCCCCCGTTCACGCGCGCAACGCGGTTACGGCCCGTACCGTCGTAGCTCGTGAAATCACCCCCGATGAGGATCTTGCCGTCTGGTTGTAATGCAAAGGCCTGAACATATCTGCTCGCCCCTGTGCCGGGATCAAAACCTGTATTCAGACTACCATCCGCGTTCAAACGCGCGATGCGGTTACGTGCAGTACCGTCGTAACTCGTGAAAGAGCCCCCGATGAGGATATTGCCGTCTGGCTGTAACGCAAGAGCATCAACCCCACTATTCGCCCCTGTGCCGGGATCAAAGCCCGTGTCCAGGCTGCCATCCGTGTTCACGCGCGCAATGCGGATTCGGTCCGTCTCGTCGTAGCTCGTGAAGGCGCCACAAATGAGGACCTTGCCATCTGGCTGTAACGCAAGGGCCACAACCAGACTGTTCGCCCCTGTGCCGGGGTCGAAGCTTGTGTCCAAACTGCCGTCCGTGTTCAAGCGCGCAACGCGGTTACGGCCCGTTCCATCGTAGCTCGTGAACCGTCCCCCTACGAGTACCTTGCCGTCTGCCTGAACAGCAAGGGCCCTAACTTCTTCGCTCGCGCCCGTGCCTGGGTTGAAGCCCGAGTCAAGGCTGCCGTCCGCATTCAGCCGTACAATGTGGTTGCGGACTGTACCGTTGTAGTTAGTGAACCGCCCACCAACAAGGATCTTTCCGTCGGGCTGTAACGCAAGGGCATAAACACTGTTATTCGCACCCGTGCCTGGATTGAAGGTCGTATCCAGACTGCCATTAGCGTTCAAACGCGCGATGCAGTTGCGTGACGTACCATCGTAGCTCGTGAACAATCCCCCGATGAGGATCTTTCCGTCTGGCTGTAACGCAAGGGCAAAAACACCGTTATTCGCACCCGTGCCTGGATTGAAGGTCGCGTCCAAGCTTCCGTCGGCATTCAAACGCGCAATGCGGCTGAGGATCGTGCTATTGAAGCTCGTGAACCCCCCCCCGATGAGGATCTTTCCGTCTGGCTGAATGGTAAGGGCAATAACTACTTGGTTTGCGCCCGTGCCTGGGTTGAAGCCCGAGTCCAGGCTGCCGTCAATGTTTAGACGCCCAACGTATCTACTGATTAACCCATCGTAGCTCGTGAACCCCCCCCCGATGAGGATCTTTCCGTCTGGCTGTAACGCAAGGGCTAAAACCTCCCTACTCGCCCCAGTACCGGGATCGAAATTCGTGTCAAGACTGCCGTCCGCGTTCAGTCGGGCTATGCGATTCCGATCCGTACCGTCATAGTTCGTGAATCCCCCCCCGATGAGGACTTTACCGTCGGTTTGTAACGCAAGAGTATAAACCCGACCATTCGGTCCCGTACCAGGATCAAAGCCCGCGTCCAGGCTACCATCCGAGTTCAAACGCGCTATTAAGTTGCGTGGTGTACCGTCGTAGCTCGTGAACCACCCCCCAATGAGGATCTTGCCGTCTGGCTGTACCGCAAGGGCCTCAACCGAACTATTCGCCCCAGTACCGGGGTCAAAGCTAGCGTCCAAACTGCCGTCCGCGTTCAAGCGCGCGATGCGGTTGCGGCCCGTACCATTGTAGCTCGTGAAACTTCCCCCAATGAGGATCTTGCCGTCTGACTGAACGGCAAGGGCCCTAACTCCCCCGTTGTTTACTCCCGTACCGGGATCGAAGCTAGCGTCCAAACTGCCGTCCGAGTTCAGGCGAGCAATGCGGTTGCGTGGTGTGCCGTCGTAGAGTGTGAAGCCTCCTCCGATGAGTATCTTGCCGTCTGGTTGTACTACCATGGAATATACGTCAACATTTGCCCCATCACCAAAACCAAACCCCTGATCAGTAGGGTTAAAACTGGCATCAATGGTGCCCGGCTGGGCGTGAAGTGCAGCACCGGCAAAAAAAAGGCAACAAACCGTCAATAATACTGTGTTAAAAACGATCCGGCTAAACGGTAAAATATGGGTCGTCATGGTGACTACTTTAGAGTAGACCACACGGCCAAGATCAGGACAACAACAAAGCAGCGGAGGTATCAGCTAAAATAATTTTGCTAAATAGCTGGCCGTTTAGGCAAAATGGCCTGCCAGGAAGCAAGTCGCTGCTTTACTGGCTCACTGCTGTATTGTTATGGTTGTTCAACTACAAATGCGCATCAAGGGCAGGATCGCCTCGAGTCGTCGGACGAATTGCAGCTCTCGATTCGCATTAGGGGTGTTATTACTTAGGTCGTGTGGGTAACTTGAAATAATGAAGGAGTGCAGGGTGAACAGAATACTGGGCTATCCACCCTCAACAGCACGAATAAGCCTCTTGAAAACGACAGGAGTTATTCATATAGGTACATGGGTAAAGAGCACGTGAATTTCCAATCACGCTCTACAACAAACACAAATTTATCCCATCAACCACACGAACCGCCTACGCTTTTTGACGTATTTCCACCCCTCCGGCAAAACTACACCAGGCCTTCGCGCACGCATTTAGCCACCAGGCTAGTCATATTGCTACAGTTAGATTTTTGTAGTGCGTTCTGGCGATGGGTTCTCACCGTACCAATTGATAGCTGCAGCACTTCGGCCACCTTTTGTGCCGTATAGCCATCGGCGAACAAACGAATAACTTCCAGCTCCCGGGGGGTAAAGTAGCCTTTGCTGACATCCCGGTACAGGTCCTTACTGTCTGCTGCCGGGTCAATACCAAGGTAAGAAGGCGCACCGTTCAATCCAATAATGGACAGCCGGTAATTATTTACCGGCATTAGGTGTCCTACTTCCGTTTGAATACCCAGTACCTGTGCCATTCTTCCGAACCCATCCTGAGAGACGACCATGGCCTGGTGCATTATCCTCCGGAAGGTTCCGTCCTTGTGCTTTAGCCTCAGGCTATAGGTAAATTTATATTGCTTGATTTGTTCGGGCGCTATCTGATTAAACAGGAAATCGATGATTTTTCCTTCACAGTTTCCTACGTGCTCCAATTCGTCGGGGTGCACCAGGGACAACATCTTATCGAACGTGAATTCCTCTACCGTGTACCCCAACACTTCTGCTACTACAGGACTTACAAAAGAAAATTGTCGTGTTGAGAAGTCAACGATGTAAAAATAGCTGACACCCGGGCAAAAAATATTAAGCAGCATCTGCTCAGCGAAGGCAGAGTCCGCTTTTATTTGTTTGCGGGCATAATTATCGTTGTGTACATCCCAGATAGCATGTACCAGTTTTGTCTTGTTGTTATCCGTTTGCATATATCAAGTGCTTGCAGACAGCGACTACGCTCGTTACTTATGTAGAAAGTTTCAAATGTAAATATTTCTTGACTTAGAGCCCTAATAATCGTCTTATGCTAATCAAACACCACCTCACCTGGGCATCCTGATTCGTTGCTAACAACTGTTGTAGTCAGGGCGCGGCCGCAGGTGCAAGGGAAGTGACATAAAAAGCAATTAAAAACGGCCTTAATTAAAGTTCCCCTTCCAGCGAACTGAAAGGGGAACTAAGTCTCAGGAAAGCCAAGAACGAAGACTTCCGATTATTCCGCAAGCTGTTGAGAAAAACTAAATGCAAAGGCTCCAAAGACATTCAAAGGGTGGCTGGTAACTATCGAGAAGATCGGAGATTGATCGTTATTCTGACCAGAGTAAACAACTTCACCGTCCATATTTACGTCCTCACGATGATATCCCTCCAGTCTGAACGACTGAGACTGAAATACATTAGTAGGGGCGCCAGTAACTTTATTGAAAATAATGCTAGGGTCATTACCACTTCCAGCATAAACGACAACACCATTACCACCGGCATCTCCAGCCCACAAGGCATACTGACTGTTTACTTCAGCTTGCTCCACTCCATCAAAGGCAGGAGTATTGTTCCATAAGTCAGTTGAAATATCCGTGAAATCAACGGCAGTTCCGCCCTCTGTCATAGTAACCGTATTCGCGGTCATTGCCCCCAAATGGTTACGGTGACGTACAGCTACATAATAGTCTCCTTCTGCAACTCTCCGGAAAAGCAGTGATGAACTACCGTCCAGGTCTACAACGTCACCATCTTTTTGTAACAACCCTGCTCGGGTAGCAATAACCTGTTCAGGAGATGTGGCACTTCTAAGCTCTACGAAAACCCAGTCGACGATAGAATTGGTTCCTTGGTCACTAAAAACAGTTGCCGGATCAGCAATTGTCTCCACTACCAGGTTATTTACCTGAGTAAACTCGGCAAGCGCCGAATAAGGCTCGGATGCGGGTAAAAACCCTTGCGCTCTCAAATCATCACGCATGAATCCGTCCACCGATCCTAATAACGCGCCCTGCAGTTGCATTCGTGCCTCCAGGCGTACAAATGGCTCAGGAGGTAGTATGGTAATCGTTGGATCATCCTCCAGATTGCTGTCTCCATCAGAGAGGTCCGTTACGGGGTTACCCTCCGGATCAGTTCCCGTTACAAGGGCCTGATTACTCACAAAGCCAGCCGCCAAGTCAGCACTCGTAACGGCATAAGTTGCCGTAAACGTCGTAAAATCAAAGGCCCCAGGAGCTAAGCTCGCGATAGGTCCACCTATTACCGGCGTAAGCATATCAGATACTGAGACGTTAGTCAGAGGTACATCACCCGTATTCGTGACAAAGAAAGAATAACTAATAGTTTCTCCTTCCTGAGCAAAACCATCTCCGTTTTCATCGTTAAACGTTGCACTCTTGATAAGGGCGATCATAGCGTCGTCCCTCACATCAACAGCAACAGTACAGGTCCCTGTATTACCACTTTCATCTTCGATTTCCAGCGTAAGCTCCAGGTTCACGTTGCCAACATCACTCTCGTCGAATGTTCTATCTGCTACAGTACCTAATACGATCGGACCGATTGGATCAACCGTACAATTATCACTTTCGCTAATGACGACCAACGAAATAATGTCGGCCTCAGAGACCACAACGCCACCAGGAGGCACCATGTCCGGTAGTTCAACCACGAAACTTTCTGTACAGGTTAGTACAGGAGCCGTGTTGTCCACTACCGTTACCGTACAGCTGGCGGTGTTCGTGTTGCCCATGCCGTCCGTCGCCGTCAGCACTACCGTAGCCGTACCCACATCGGCGCAGCCGAAGGTGGTTGCCGGGCTTGTCTCCGTCACACTGCAGTTGTCCGTACTGTTGGCACCTGCGAGCGCGTCTGCTGCCAGCATGCCGTTGCCGTCACTGTCCAGCACTACCACCGGAGCGGTGTCGGGACAGATGGCGACCGGCGCTTCGGTGTCGTTGACCGTCACCGAGAAGGTACACACGTTCGTGTTGCCCGCACCGTCCGTGGCCGTAAGCTCCACCGAGGTCGTGCCCGCAGTGAAGAAGCTGCCGCTAGCCGGAACGGCCGTCAGTGTCGCCGAGCAGTTGTCCGTCACGTCGCCCATGAAGTCGACGACAGCACCGCAGTCGCCAGCATCGGCATCCACCGTGATGTCGGCCGGACAGATCGCTACCGGATCGATGTCGTCCGTAACCGTAACGCTTACCGAGCACGTGCTGCTGTTGCCGTTGACATCCGTAACCGTGAGGTCCAGCGCATCAAGGTTGACGCCCAGATCGTCACAGTCGAAGTAGGCCAGTTCATTGGCAGCACCCGTAGAGGTGCCCGTGCCGGCACCCGCGATCACCGCGATGCTCGTCCGGGCAACCTCGTTGCCGTTGGCATCAAAGGCTGCAACATAAACATCGTAACGGCCATCGGCCGTGGGGTCAAAGGTGAAGCCTGCTCCGTCGAAGAAGTCCAGGTTCCACGAGTTCTGCGCCAGGTTGTTGTTCGCAATCAGCGACTGGTAAGTCGCCAGGTCGCCAGCACTGGTGCCGGCACCGTTACCCGTGCTGTTGTCGCCGATCGCGTGGTCGAAGGCCGTCATGCC
>CAZTTF010000016.1:0-25383 GCA_964616365.1 uncultured Lewinella sp.
CCCCGGAAATGGGCGAAGCCCATTCTTTCTTAAGGCTAGCACCTGGTCAGATGTCTACCTGAGGGACCACTGGCTTATCTTGCAGAATGGAATACCAAGCGGATAAAACGTTTGAGCAGGCCACAAGCCTCAATACGGGGAATTATGAGCACTGCACATTTATCAACTGTAAGCTGAGGGATGCGAATCTCTCCGGCTGCAATTTTATTGACTGCCATTTTGAAGATTGTGATTTGAGTAATGCCGGCCTGTCTGAAACAGGCTTCAAGACGGTTCTCTTCACAAAATGCAAACTCCTTGGTTTACACTTTGATGATTGCTCTACCTTCCTTTTCAACATCACTTGCGTGGGTTGCCGACTGGAGCTAGCGACTTTTCAGGAGTGGCAACTCAAAGAGACCACCTTTAGAGATTGCCTTTTGCTGGAAGTTGATTTTACCGGCGCAAACCTTGAAGGCTGTAGCTTTGAGGGGTGCGACCTGAGTCGCACCATCTTTTATCGCACCAACCTCCGCAAAGCTGATTTTTCTACAGCGATCAATTACCGCTTGGTACCTGCGGACAACCAACTCAAAGGCGCCCGGTTCAGCCGGGCGGGCCTGGATGGCCTGCTTGCGCATCACGGCATCCTAATTGCGGAGTAAGGCATTTGGTTGAATAAGGCATCGGATCAGGTACTGCTCGCAGTTTTGGCAGCGCCTTACCTTTTCTAATCCACCACCAGTTCCAATAAACCCCGTAACGGAATATTGACTAATGCTGTCCGGTAATTAAGGTCATAGCGAAGTTCCTGGAGGCTTTTTTCGATGCAGAAGACATCCAGCAATACTTTGAGGTCTTCTTCGTCTGCTGGAAGCAGACGATTATTTACGGCTGCTGCGCGGTAGGCTGATAGTAGCGCCGCGGACAGGTGATCTGCCGCGGAACGGAGCCAAAGCTCCAGTTCGTCTGCGGTGTCATTGTCCAGGTCAGGGGAGAGTGACTCGAGCACCAGTCCCCCCGCATAGCTGATGCTGCGCATCAGGTTAGCAAGGTCCTTCGCCGGGCTACGACGTAGTCGGCGCTGGCTGAACGGACGATCAGGGTCACCATCAAAGTTGCGGATGGTCACCTGGTCCTCGTTGATGCTGATTTGCTCCAGCGTAAAGTCTCCGTGAATCCGAATCTTATCTGCCTCAATCTTATGGCGGTAAATCCTTTTTAGCTTTTCATGGATTTTATCTTCCTGCGCAATGACGGCTTCGGCCAGCCCAGCAGCATCCTCATCGAGCAAACTGAGTTTTTCTTTCAGCAAATCGATGGTGGCGCGTACGTCTCCTTTTAAGCCGGCATAGACGCTACGCTGATAGTGGAGCGACAAAGCCTCGGTAGTGAAGTTATCGGCCGTTTCCTGATGGGTCGCTGCGTGAAACGCAGCCAGCATCTGACCGAAATCTTTGACGCGATCGAGCAAACGGACATTGAGTGGAGTCTCTACGTCCGCCGTCTTGCCGAGTTGGTCAAGAATGGAAGAAGCAGAGCGGTGTAGCTGCTCTTCGACGAAGCTTGACGCAAGTTCTTCTCCGGCAGGCCTGCGCGGTTCAAAGATCGCCAGCGTAGCATTCATTTTAGCGTTGGGCTGGTAGTGCAGGCTGCCCAATACGTGAGGTGCGTTCGGGAAACCTTTAGTATTGAGCCAGGCTTTCATCTCCAGATCTGGGACGGTCTTAGAGCCAATCCGGTGGTAGTACTTGATCTGGAAGTCATCACTCTCGAGCAGGGCATATTCTGTGCCGTTATGCGCGAGGTTAACTTCTTGCTGAGTGACGGTATCCAGTAAGCCTTTGGCGCTAAAAACAACGCCGGGTAGGCCCCCGAAATCTGCCAGCCCGTTTAAGAGCCCTTTGCGGTAGGCGGGGTCTTGCAGTCCGTTTACGATAGTGTAATCCTGATCGCCCACACTGGCGAGGCAAACCTTAGCGGCATGGTCTACATCAGCCTCGCCGGGGTAGAAGGAGAGGGGCAATTGCACCAACTCGTCCATTCCTTCCAGGTAATGGAGGCGCAGCACCATCCAGCCGAAGTTGCGGGGCCCGGAACACTGCATCCGGGTATCTACGATGGTAATGTATTCCAGCCGGTCTGCCCGGGTGCCCATCCAGTCTACGTGCTTCAGGTAAGCAGGTAGGGCTTTGTTGGACAAATGTTTGCGGTTAGCACGCTTGTCGAAGAAGGAGATGAAGTCCTTACTGCTGAGGTCTGCGCTACTCAGGTTTCTCCGATCGTCACGCGAGGTGTCAATCTTTTCCAGCTTGAGCCAGTAGTATCCATGAGCACTCAGCGATAACTGGTAAGGTTCTTCCTCAATGTTCGCGAAGCGACTACGTCCAAAGACTTCGTGCGCTGAGTGGCTGGCATATTCTGCCAGGTCAAGCTGCGTTGATTGTGCGTGGCGACTCAGGTTGATGACGACCAGGATTTTTTCGTCCTCGAACTCCCGGATAAAGGCCAGGATGTGGCTGTTGTTGGGCTTAAGGAAGGTCATGGTTCCCCGACCAAAAACCTTGTATTCCGTGCGGGTGTTCAAGAGTTTTTTTGTCCAGTTCAGCAGACTGTTGGGGTTCGCTTCCTGGCGCTTTACGTTTATCCACTCGTAGCTGTATTCCGTGTCGTGGATAACGGGCATGTAAAGGCTGTGCGGATTTGCCTCACTGAAGCCTGCGTTGAGGTTGTTGTTCCACTGCATTGGGGTACGCACGCCGTCACGGTCTTTCAGGTAGATATTATCTCCCATGCCAATCTCGTCACCATAGTAAAGTACGGGAGTGCCGGGTAGGCTCATCAGGAGCACGTTGAGGAGTTTGATCTTGTTGTGATCGTTGTCCATCAGCGGCGCAAGGCGCCGCCGGATACCAACGTTGATCCTCGCCCGTTCGTCGGGGGCGTAGGCGTTGTTCATGAAGTCACGTTCCTCTTCCGTAACCATCTCCAGGGTAAGCTCGTCGTGGTTACGCAGGAAAGTGGCCCACTGGCAGTTCTCTGGGATCTCCGGCGTTTGGTCAAAGATGTCCGTAATGGGGTGACGATCTTCCAGCTTTACACTCATGTACATCCGGGGCATGAGCGGGAAGTGGTAGTTCATGTGGCACTCGTCACCATCTCCGAAGTAGCTGGCACTATCTTCCGGCCACATATTGGCTTCGGCCAGGAAGAGTACGTTGTCGTAATTCTCGTCGACGTGCTTCCGCAGTTTTTTTAGGTACTCGTGAGTTTCCGGCAGGTTTTCACCGTTGGTTCCCTCCCGCTCGAAGAGGTAAGGGATGGCATCCAGGCGGAAGCCATCAATACCCATATTCATCCAATAGTCGAGGATGTTGATGATCTCCTGTTGTACGTCGGGGCTATCGTAGTTGAGGTCTGGCTGGTGGCTGAAAAAACGATGCCAGTAGTACTGGCCAGCTACGGGGTCCCAGGTCCAATTACTTTCCTCAGTATCCGTAAAAATGATACGCACATCGGGCCATTTCTCATCGGTATCACTCCAGACGTAGTAATCCCGTTCGGGGCTTCCCTTGGGTGCGCGCCGCGCGCGCTGGAACCAGGGGTGCTGATCCGAGGTATGGTTAATAACGAGTTCGGTAATTACCTGGAGGTTACGGTCGTGGGCTGCGTCGAGGAAGCGCTTGAAATCATCGACGTTACCGTAGCGGGAAGCTACCGAATAGTAATCCTGAATATCGTACCCGTCGTCACGAAGTGGGCTAGGGTAGAAGGGAAGTAACCAAATAGCGGTAACCCCCAATTCCTCCAGGTAGTCCAGCTTCTTTTCCAGCCCGGCAAAATCTCCGATACCGTCGTTATTACTATCGTAAAAACCCTTGATGTTCAGTTCGTAGATGATGGCATCCTTGTACCAGAAGGGTTGACGACGATATGGCTTTTGCATAATTTTGGATTGATTTGGTTAACTGCTGTAACAACGGAAACAAATACGAGATGTGCAATGCTGTCTCGCTTTTTTTGCCGCGGACGCCGGTGCAATGGTAAGGGTGAAAAGCAAAGTAGGGCGGTACGGAGCCCCTCATTGGGTTGCTCACCGTACCACCGCTTCGCTTATCAGGGTTTCTTGGCACCTGCGGCCGCGCGCCCCGGAATGATCAGTGCCGGAAGCCCCAGCTCTTTGTACTTGGTGTTGAAGCCGGCCAGCTCTTCTTCAATGATCCGGGTCAGTTCTCCGTAATGAATGCCCCACACCCGCGTCAGGTCTTCCAAACGCTGTTCTGCACCAACGGTAGCGGCCGGAACGGCACCATCAACCCGGCTTTTGAGGTTCATCAACTCAGCAGCAAGCTGGTTCGGGAAGTTGATCACGTCCTGGAAAGTTTTTTGATCTGGCTGGATCAGGTTTTCCTCCCAGTTCGTGATTTGCTCCACAATACGCTTGCCAGCAGTAATTAGGTCTTCGGTGTCCTCGAATTCAGTAAGCAACTGGTTGAGGCTTTGCAACTGGCTTTTTACTTTGCGCATCCGGTTGACTGATCCGTGCATCTCCCGCACCAGCGCCTCTATTGGCCGCAGAATGGCCTGCTGCTTGGCGTAGTCTTCCTGAGTAGCCTCCAACGTGGGGTCTGGCAGCAACTCGGCGGTAACTGCCAGTGTGTCTTCCGGGCTGGAAATCCGCAGGGTGTATGCTCCCGGAGGTGCGAGGCTGCCCCGGTAGTCTCCCAGGGTAAATACGCCGTCTACGGCAGGTAGTGTCTCCCGCCGTAAATCCCAGTTGAAGCGATTCGTGCCCTTGTTTGCGGGAATAACCTGCGGTGGTGGTGGCCCACCGGGCCAGCTTTTAAAGCTTTTGTCTTTTTGGTTAGCGTAGGTACGCACTACGGTCCCATTCTCGTCCAGCACCTCAAGTGTAAGTACTGTGGTATCCATTTTCTCCGGTAGGAAATAGTCAAAGACGATTCCCACTTCCGGATTGTCTGCCCCGAATTCCCGGCCACCACCGCCGAGGTTGTAACGGTAGGTCGGCTTAGGCGTGAAAAGGACAACTTCATCGCCCAGCGAACCAGCACTTTGTTGAATGGCGCTCAGGTCATCAAGAATCCAGAATGCACGTCCGGAAGTGGCCACGATCAGGTCATTGTCCCGAATGGTGAGGTCCAGAATCGGAGAGACCGGCAGGTTGAGCTGGAAGGGCTCCCAGTTTTCTCCGGCGTCGTAAGAAAGGTAAAGCCCGCGCTCAGTCCCCGCATACAGCAGGCCTGCACGAACAGGGTCTTCGCGCACTACCCGCACGAAGGATTCGTCCGCAATACCATTGACGCGTTTCTCCCAACGCTTACCCCCGTTGGTAGTAACGTAGACGCCAGGGCTGAAGTCGTTGAACTTGTAGCCCGTAATGGCCAGGTAAGCTGTTTCGGCATCGTGCGGGGAGACCTCGATGGCGTTGATCAGGGTCTCGCCGATGTCCTTAGGGGTGATCTCTTTCCAGCTTTTCCCTTCGTCAGTTGTCCGCCAGACGAGGCCGTCGTCAGTGCCCACCCAGAGGTCACCCGCCTGGTGGGGCGAAGCCACCAGGTAGCTGATGGTGTTGTAGTTTTCACCACCGGCTCCCTCGTTGGTAAAGGGGTAGCCGCCAAGGCCCTGCTTGGACTTGTCGTTTCGCGTGAGGTCCTTACTGATTTCCGTCCAGCTGTTACCACCGTTGTCTGAGCGTAGGACCACGTTGGCAGCGTGGTAAAGGATACCCGGGTTTTGTGGCTGCGCCACAATGGGGGCATTCCAGTTAAAGCGGTAGCGCATTTTGCTGGGCGTGGTGCCTAGTCCTGCTACCGGATAGGCCATGATGTCCTGCGTCGTACCGGTTTTGTTGTCTTTCACGGAAATGTTCCCCTGGTAACTGCCACCGTATACGTAGCGTGGATTTTTAGGGTCGTCAAAAGCAATGAACGCCGACTCTCCGCCTGCGGTAGGTTGCCAGTCTTTCCAGCCGATGCCGCCGGCGCGGGTACGGCTGACGATGTCTACTGCGGAGTTGTCCTGCTGGCCTCCGTAGACGCGGTAGGGGAATTGCTCGTCGGTAATTACCCGGTAAAACTGCGCCGTGGGTTGGTTCTGCTGCGTACTCCAACTGCCGCCGCCGTTAAAGGAGACACAGGCGCCACCGTCGTTGGCCAAAATCATATTCTGGTTGTTGTCCGGGTTGATCCACAGGTGATGCTGATCGCTGTGTGGATTGCGGATGGGACGGAAGCTCCGCCCACCGTCAATTGATTTAAGCATGCCTGCGTTGAGGACGTACACTGTGTTCTGGTCTACAGGGTCCGCAAAGATCTCAATGTAGTACCAGGCGCGGGCAATGGTGGCCCGGTCTTTGGTGACTTGTTGCCACGATTTTCCGGCATCGTCAGAACGGTAAACACCGCCTTTGTCACCGGCTGCTTCGATGTTGGCAAACACCCGTTCGGGGTTGGCGGGGCTAACGTCGATGGCTACCTTGCCCAGGGTGTCTGGCAGGCCAGCCTTCAATTGCTCCCAGCTGGTTCCTCCGTCGGTAGATTTATAGAGGCCACTGCCGGGGCCACCACTTTTAACTGCCCAGGGGAAGCGCCGGTGCTCCCACATGCCAGCATAAAGGATACGCGGGTTGCTCGGGTCCATGCTAAGGTCTGCTGCACCGGTGGTGGCGTCTACGAAAAGGACGTTTTCCCAGTTGGCACCTCCATCGGTACTGCGGTAAACACCCCGGGTGTCACTGTCGCCATGGAGGGCGCCTTGCACGGCAACATAGACGAGGTCCGGATTGCTGGGGTGTACTCTGATTTCGGCGATGTGGCGACTGTCATCGAGCCCGAGGTGGGTCCAGGTTTTGCCAGCGTCGGTGGAACGGTACATACCGTCTCCGGCGGAAGTCATGACGCCCCGAACGGCGTGTTCTCCGGTCCCGACGTAGATAACATTAACATCACTGGGGGCAATGGCAATGGCGCCAATGGAACTGGTGTTAAGCTGTCCGTCCGAGATGTTGCGCCAGCTTTGTCCGGCATCATCAGTTTGCCAGATACCACCGCCTACGCCTCCGAAATAGTAACGGAGCGGGTTGCCAGGTACGCCGGTGACGGCGTTAGTCCGGCCGCCACGGAAGGGGCCAATATTTCGGAACTCAAGTCCGCTGTAGCTATCTGCTAACGGAGGTGCTTCGTTGTCACTTTGGGCAAACAGGCCGATGCTCAGGCACCAGCAGAGGAGGAAAAGGGAAAGTCTCATTGGGCGTATTTAGAATGTGCAATTTAACCTTTGCAATTCGAAATATACGGGAGAGACTTCGGAGGCGCTGCCGCGGGGTGCCAAGTGAGGATAGGATAGTCTGCGACTGCGACCGCATACGTTGAACTGGCGACTGAAGCCGCTGCTACTACAGTTTTAGCCAGTGGCCCATGCTCACCTCCTTGGTGTGGAGGTACCCCTTGTTTTCTTTCACCGGGTCGATGATGATGGGAAGTCGGCGTACAACTTCTACCGGGCCGTCGCCGAAGGCGTCGACTTTTTCGGGGTTATTGGTCAGTAGCTGAATCTTAGTGATGCCGAGGTCGGCCAGCATCGCCTGCGCCACTTCGTAGTGGCGCGCATCAATTTCGAAACCAAGGTGAAGGTTGGCCTCGATGGTGTCCAGGCCCTGATCCTGCAGCTGATAGGCTTTGAGCTTATTAATAATGCCAATACCCCGGCCTTCCTGGCGGAGGTAGATGACTGCGCCTTTCATTTGAGCGGTAATCTTCATGGCCCGGTTGAGCTGCTCACCGCAGTCACAGCGTTTGGAGCCGAACAAGTCGCCGGTAATGCACTCTGAGTGGATGCGGACAACTACTTCGCTATTCGGGTCCATATCGGGATGGACCAGGGCAATGTGCGGAGCATAGTCTTCGGGACTTGCAGAGTAGGCAATCATCCGGAACTCGCCGTAGGGCGTAGGGATGAGGGCTTCGGCACGGTGCTTAGCCGCCGTTGCGTCTGTAGAAGGGAGCGTTGTCGGGTCGCTTTGTTCGACCATTTTAGCCAGTAGTTTTTGGCGGAAGGGCGCAACGGCCCTCCAGCAAGAAATCGGTGTAAACCCAAGGTTGACTCAGCGGTGAATCCCAGCGTAGCCGCGTTGCACAAGCACCTGACCAGTTGGTATTCGGAAAACTGAAGACCTGAGTATACAAACGGGCGAAATAGATTACTTCGTGCCCGCTTCAGGTAGTATACCAAACGTCTCAAGCGTCAACCGGTTGCGCAGCAACTATATTTGTACCCTAAAAAAATCATAATCTTTTGGCTACACCGAAAAAATCTCCCGCAAACAAGCCTTACCGGCCGAAGAAACGGATTAACTGGTCGCAGATCACTATCATTACCCTGCTCGGCCTGGCGCTAATCTCTTTCATTTTGACGAGCATCCCCGGTTTTGGGGGCGGGCCAGCGGCCCCGCCACCGCCGCCACCACCTCCTCCGGTCACGGATCCCGCACCGCCACCTCCGATGGAACCCACAGCACCTGCGACCCCGCCCGTATTTACGGACGACGGCGATTTAGGTATTTACCGCGATGGAGCTGATGAGCCGCTAACCGAACTCGATATTGAAATTGTGGCTGACGAAGCAAGCATCATCCAGGGGTTAATGTTCCGCCAGGAGATGGCCGCAGACCAGGGCATGTTGTTTGTGATGCCCGACGAAAGACCGCAGTCTTTCTGGATGAAAAACACCCTGATTCCGCTAGACATTATCTACGCAAATGCGCAAAAGGAAATCGTGTCCATCAAACGTAATACGACGCCTTTGAGCGAAACGCCGGTTCCCAGCGACGTTCCAGCAGCTTATGTACTGGAGGTGAACGCTGGCTTTGCCGAACTGCATAACCTGGCAGTAGGGGATGTACTGGAATGGTAAAACAAGGAGGAATTAAGAGTCAGGAGCTAGTTTCTGATTCCTAGCTCCTGACTCCCGATTCCTAACTTTTGTTATTTACCCATCAGGGCATCTACTCCTTTCAGCGCGAGCTCGATCTTCTGACCGAGGGCTTGCTGATGCGCAGAAGCGAGGGTAAGCCCATCAGCGTTGTCTGGAAGACTGGCGGCGATGCTGTTAAGGTTCGCACGTGCGGCCGCCATTACGTCGGCCGTAACGCGTGAGTTAGTAAGCAGGCCGGTCAGTGCGTCCACGTAAGCCATCTGCAGGCTACGTCCGATAGCAGAGTTGGTATTTGCTGCCGTGAAAACGCCACCTCGGGTCTGGTTCATGAGGTCCATCAGGCCGTAAGCATTGTTGTCCAACGCCTTTTGCTCCGCAAGGCGGTTGAGGCGGGTCGTGCTCATGAGGGAGCGCAGTGCGCCAGCCTGGAGGCGGAGAATCTTTTGGTTGACGCCACTTGAAGAGATGCGGGACATGATGTCCTGGTCCAGCAGCCACTCCGGAGTGGTAAAGATTTGCTTGTTGATAAAGTCAACAGCTGCGCGCTGCTTATCAGCGGATACTACTTCGTAGACGGCTTTGTTTTCGTCGGCAGTCCGCTGCCAACCAGTTACACCACCAACGTTGGTCGTCACGTGGCCGGTGTAGCGGCGCAGCTGACCAATTACGTTGTCATATACTTCCTCAACATTGTCGAAGAACTTCCCGTCTTCGCTCATCCATTCGATGATGTTAGGTACGATGCGCTGGAGGTTCTTGATGCCCAGGTTGGAGGCGGCTACGGCGTCACCGCTGAGGTCTTCGGTCTGAGCACTTGGGTCAACACCATTGGCAAAACCAAAGCGGTAGATGGGGTCATCTGCCTTTTCTTTGATCATGGCGTTCAGGATGGGACGCTCGCTTTCGGTCGTTTCGCCGGGGATCGGCTTATAGCCAAAGGCAATTGAGTGGTAGTCATAAGGGCCAATGCCGGGGTGGAGCCCGGCGTCTTTATCCTCTGGCTGCGCCACGTAATTGAAGCGTGCGTAGTCCATGATACTTGGCGCTGTTCCATTTTTCTGCACGAAGCCGGGGCTGCGGAGCTGTTCCACGGAGTAAGCCGCAGAGCTGCCCATGTTGTGGGGCAGACCAAGTGTATGGCCCACTTCGTGGGCCGAGACGAAGCGGATCAATTCACCCATCACTTCCTTCTTGAACTTTGGCGTGCGTGCTTCGGGGTTAACCGCCGCGGTCTGGATGAGGTACCAGTTGCGCAGCAGGCGCATTACGTTGTGGTACCAGATGATGTCTGATTCCAGAATCTCTCCGGTACGAGGATCGTGTACGTGTGGACCCATGGCGTTTTGAATATCCGTCGTGACGTAGCGGATCACTGAGTAGCGTACGTCTTCAGGGCTCCAGTCTGGATCTTCTTCCTTAGTGGGTGCCCGCTTGGACATAATGGCGTTCTTGAGGCCGATAGACTCGAAAACTTTAGCCCAGTCGTCAACGCCCTGCGCGATGTATGGCGCCCAGTCTTCCGGAGTAGCCGGGTCGATGTAGTAAACGATTGGCTTTTTTACCTCTACCAATTTACCTTTCTTCCACGCTTCCATGTCCACGGGCTCCAGGCGCCAGCGGGTAATGAAACGCTGTGCCTGCGCGCGCTGCTCGTCGAGGCTATAGTTGGTCTGACGGATGCTGAAGTAAGAGACACGAGGGTCGTAAGCCCGTGGCTGCATGGGGTCTTCTGGCAGGATGATGAAGCTCTGGTTCATCTCCACGGAAAGGGTTCCGGTGAGTTGGTTGTCGGGGAGCTTGCTGCCGGTGTAGGTCAGTACGTGACGAACTTCCACGTTCTTCGGGAATGCCTTGGTGCGTACCACCATGCTCCGTGACTTGTCGAGCCCGCGAATACCAAAGCTCTTGCGCTGGCTATCGTACATCGCTCCGATCATCGGGATATCGGTGGTAAACAGCTTCGTTACGTCAGCAACGTAAGTCATGCTGTCCTTACCCATTGTCTTGACGTCAAACGTAGCGACAATCGGCTCGAAGTTGTTGTTCTTTACGGATTCGTATACAGGGTTGTCAGGGTCAGCTACGCTGTTGTAGCTCACGCTGCGGAGCAAAAGCTTGTCACCGTGTTTTTGCCAACGAACTACCTGCTGGGGCCGGCTTCTGGTACCTGCACCACCAAAGTTAAGGCCTTTGACGAAGCCGCTGATGCGGCTTACCACCAGAATCTCTTTCTCCAATAGATCCATTGGTAATTCGAAGTACGTTTTACCGTCTTTGCTAATGACGTGAAAAAGACCTTCCTGCATTTCTGCATCTTCCAGTAGCTCCTCGTAAGGGCTCTTTTTTTCTTCTTCTTTTTCTTCGGTTTCAGTGCCTTCCGGCTCTGGGTCCTGTGCGGACAAGTAAGGGGTGCTTGCGAATAGCGCAAGTAGTAATAGTAGTTTCCTCATGGTTATGGATTGGTTAAGAATGCGACTTTAGTGATAATTGATCCTTGGAGGGGGAACCTTTCAGGCTAGTCCTCTGGGGTTTAATGGAATTAATACAGCAAGCATTTGCCGTAAAAACACGGTAAATCTAATATTTTAAGGAGGTAGATTGTTTCATTGGCTCGGAAGCAGGTGTCGGGGTGGGTACTAAAGGCAAAGTGGTTTTTGGCATTTTTCCTTAAGATCGTCCGGTCTGATAGCCTCAGGAAACCTAGACGCTGCCAAGGAATCGCCTTTGTTTTGGCGGCCTGGGAGTATTCACGTTATGCTTGCGTTGTCCCCCATGAAAGATGTACGCTTGGGGTGGGGTAGTTTAGGCAACAGAGGTAATGGCCCTCATTGACTAACTTGGCGGCAAATAAACAGTTATGACCCTTCGTCCGCTCTTGTTAATCGCCGTGCTATTTGTCTGGGGATGTTCTCCGAAAACGGCAGGCCCTGCTTCGACTTCAGAGGATAAAATGGGCGACGCAGCCCCCACCGGAGACATGAACTGGGTCGCCTACGATGAGGTGACGGAGTTGACCGTTGGTCAAAGCCTCGGCATCCGCAAAACGCCCACGGCTTTCACTTTTTCGAGGGTGTTGACCGATAGCCGGTGCCCAACGGGGGTAGATTGCTTTCGTGCCGGAGAGGCTGTCTTACTGATTACCCTGCCTGAGGGTGGTTCATTGCGGGTGGACGTCCCGGCCAACGGCCGGGCTCCTGGCCGCTTCTCCGTTCCCGGTGGGAACGTGACGATCATGAAACTCAGCCCTTACCCAACCGATCAGGGAGAAATTAATCCCGACAACTACGTACTCACCGTCAAGGTTGGTAAGGCATCGGTAGACTAACCGCTACCTGACCAAGCCAACATAACAGACAAACCCGCTTTCAGCCTATGTTCTTTCCCATTGGTGATGACCAGGTCCATAAAGGCCATACTCCCTTTTTCGCCTACGGCTTTATCGCCCTCAACGTACTCATATTCTTATATCAGGCTACGTTGGATGGTGCGCAGTTTGGACAGTTTGTCTACGACTTCGGTTGTATCCCCGCTGAAATTGAAGCGGGAACAGATTACCATACTTTGCTGACCAGTACTTTTCTCCACGGGAGCTGGATGCACCTGATCGGGAATATGCTGTACATGTGGATTTTTGCTGATAATATTGAAGCCACCATCGGGAGTTCCCGCTTCGTGATTTTTTACCTGCTGGGAGGATTAGCTGCCGGCCTCTGCCACATCTACTTTAATGCTGGAAGTGATGTCCCGGCGGTGGGCGCCAGCGGCGCCCTCTCCGCCGTAATGGGCGCTTACATCGTTATGTTTCCCAAGTCTAATATCAGGGGCTATCTTTTCATTATCCGCATATCTGTTCCAGCCTTTCTCTTTCTCGGGTTCTGGTTTTACCAACAGTCATCCGCGGGCATCTCAAGCCTAGGGAGCACCAGTGGGGGCATTGCGTGGTGGGCCCATATTGGAGGGTTCGTCTTTGGTGTCCTTTGTGGCTTCCTGTTCCGTACCTGGGGGGAAATGCCGGAATTGACCATGGATTGATTCAACCGAATCTACGGTAATAGGTTCTCTTCCGACAACCGACAACCGACAACCGACAACCGACAACCGACAATCCAACCTACCATGTCTGCATCTGCAACCATGCCGTACTTCATCAAGCCTTCCCGCAACCTTGAGGCTAGTGAAAAACGCGCAGCCTATGCTGCTGCCCGTCAGGATATTCTCGCCACACTGGGTAATGAGCAGGATGAGATGATTAAAATGGTTACGATTAACTGTCTGCTCAAAACCCATTTGCCCTACTACTACTGGGCAGGTTTTTATCTGGTAAGAGAGCCGGAGCAATTAGTTGTTGGACCTTATCAGGGGACCTTAGGCTGCTTGTACATTAGCTTTGGGAAAGGAGTATGTGGAACCGTTGCCGCATCGGGCCAGACCAAAATTGTCACCGATACTCATGCCCTGGAACCCGGGCGGGAACACATTGTCTGCGACCCGAATAGTCGCTCCGAAATTGTTGTCCCGGTACGCCGGGCAGACGGCAGCTTGCTTGGTGTATTTGACGTCGATAGTACGCTCGAGGCTTCTTTTGATGCCATCGATCAAGAAGCTCTGGAAAGCCTTTTGGCAGCCGTGTTTAGCTAGCCCAAAACCGTAGAAGGTCTTTCTGCGCCGCTTAGCGGCGCTTCATCACCCTCACCTCAAAGCCTCGATCCTTGATCCGTTCAGCTAAGGCTGCTGCGGTGCGGTAGCTGTCGGATTGCCCCGCCAGCGCGACGGCGTATTTGCCCCGGTTGAACTTTTCTACGGTAGTGTCACTGAACCCGGCGGCGCGGAGCGCCGCAGCCCGGTCCTTGGCCCCCGCCATTTGAGTGAAGGTACCAGCAATAACGAGGTATCGTCCGCTACTGCCGCGGGCACTTACGGGAGTGGCTACCTGATCGGGGGCAGTGGCTGGAGAGGCCTCAGGAGTTCCACCTGGCAGGTCTTCGGTATTGGCTGGCGTAGCGGGATCGCTATCCATTACTTTTTCTGACTCAGGAACCTCTGCCAGGAAATCCGATCCGGGAGCAGTATCCATTGCGGTGTCCAGGGCGACGGTGTCGGCAGCTGGTGGTGGTTCGCGGTAGTCCTCTTCGTTTAAGACGATGGGGTCCTGGTTTTGATTACCACCTTCCTCAGCGGCGCGGAGCGCCGCAAAAAAGAGATATATCAGGGCTGCAAGACAGCCAATCAATAAAAGCGGAATGAAAATGGAGGTGTTCTTCATCAGTATGTACTTCAAATTGGTTTGACCATCCGGTGAATCTTTTTATTTGCCTGGACGGGGAAGGAACAGGCAAAATCATCACAGTTATGTGTAGCGGTAAGTGTTAAAAATGAAAATTTAGCTAAGGTTTTGGGCAATAGATCGGGGAAGATTGCCATTTTACGCACCGTAAGGTCCGAATACTATGATGAATTGCAACCATCAAAGTTGAAAAATTCCTATCTTACAGAAGATTTTGTTCAAGTGTTTGCTTTTTGGAAAGACCATTTTAGAGGGCGCCCGTTGGGTGCCCTCCTTTTTTTTGTCTATGGCAAACGATCTGAAGACACCAAAAGGATTTTTCCCTCTCACCCCTGATGAGGGCTGAGCTGCTGGACTCCACTTGCTGTCCGGCGGGCATCCGGACAAAAGGCGGTACGGTACGCTAAACCATTACCATTTCCTGATGTTGCGCGTACTACACCCACTACTTCCCGGGTGAGAAGTACTTTTGCAAAGTCGTTGGTGTTGCCTCCCACTTGCCTGGTGATGCTTCCCTGACCCCCTCTATTTCGAGCATATGTCTGACAACCTTCACGCTGCGGAAATCAATGATCCTCCCCAGGATCCCACCGCTGCCAGCCGTAAAGAAGATCATATTGAGTTGGCCTTCCGGTCTCAGGTGGACCGGGTAGCCCTTGATGATCGTTTTGATTACGAGCCCATGCTGGCGGCCCATCCGGCCCCTGGCTCCTTACCCGCCTTCGATTTTGGCGGTAAAATTATGCGTGCCCCCTTGTGGGTAAGCAGCATGACCGGAGGAACCGAGAAGGCTTACGTGATTAACCAGAACCTGGGAAGGGCATGTGCTGAATTTGGCCTGGGAATGGGGCTTGGCTCCTGCCGGCCACTTTTGTACGGACATGACCGCCTTCGTGACTTCGATATCCGCCCGGTTACGGGAGATGAAGTGCCACTTTACGCTAATCTTGGAGTCGCTCAGATCCAGGAGCTTTTTGATGATGGCCGCGAGCTGGAGATTCAACAGATGGTTGATGCCTTGCGGGTGGATGGTCTGATTATCCACGTCAACCCCCTGCAGGAGGCCATGCAACCGGAGGGGGATCGGTTCACGGTGTCTCCCCTGGTAACGGTTAAGGCGACCCTGGCGGCATTCCCGCAGATGGCCATCATTGTCAAGGCCGTTGGGCAGGGCATGGGCCCCGCAAGCATGCGGAGTTTACTCGAATTGCCCCTGCTCGCGATCGATACCGCTGCTAATGGTGGGACTAATTTTGCCAAGCTAGAGCTACTGCGTAGCGATGAGTTACTGCGCCGGGCATACGAGCCAGTGGTTAACCTCGGGCATTCCGCCGAAGAAATGGTAGCAATGGTAAATCAGGTCATGGCAGACAAGGAGGCGCGGCCGCGGGTGCAATGTGCGCACCTGATTGCCAGCGGAGGGATTCGTAACTTCCTTGATGGTTACTACCTCACCCAGCATTCCCAGTTACCGGCTATTTATGCCCAGGCTTCAGCATTCCTGCGCTACGCCAGGGAGGATTATGCGACCCTGCAACGCTATGTCAATACTCAGCTGCGAGGACTGGAACTCGCCTATGCCTACTTACGGGTAAGAAAATAGAAACCGAAAATTTTAGGTGCTCAACTATTGCGCGCAACGCTTAACTGTCACTAATGATGAATCCTAAGCAGATCAACGGCTTCTCGAAGCTCACTAAATCGGAACAGCGTAAATGGCTGTCTGATCACTTCCTGGTGGAAGGTGATGGAGGAGATCTGTCTCGTTTTGACACCGACTCCGCCTTGCAGGAGATTCTGGACAACTTCAGCGAGAATACCGTAGCTAACTTTCCGATGCCTTTTGGGGTGGCACCGAATTTTGTGGTGAACGGAAAGACCTATGCTGTTCCGATGGTTATCGAAGAGAGCAGTGTGGTGGCCGCCGCGAGCGCGGCGGCGAAGTACTGGATGCCGCGTGGAGGGTTTCACGCAGAGGTTGTCGCTACGGAAAAACTTGGTCAGTTGCACTTCCGGTGGTCTGGCCAGCCGGAGCGACGTGCTGCTCTGCTTGCTGAACTTTGCACCCGCGTCCGCGCCCAAACGGCTGAACTTACCCAACGCATGGAGTCCCGAGGCGGCGGTGTCCGTAACATTACTTGGAAACACCTGCCTGAAGTGGCGCCAGATTACTACCAATTACTCGTTAGCTTCGGCACGGCCGACAGCATGGGAGCCAACTTCATCAATACTATCCTGGAGGCCTACGGCCATGAATTGGAAAGGTGGGCGGCTGACTCTCCGGCCCTCAATGGCGGGGAGCGGGAGCTGGAAGTCATAATGGCGATTTTGAGTAACCACACGCCGAACTGTCTCGTCAGGACCTGGGTGAGCAGTCCCGTAGAGGCGATGAACATCAAGGGCAGTAGTGTTGATGCTGCTGATTTTGCCCGCCGGTTCAAGCTAGCGGTAGATATTGCCCGTCAGGACCCCTACCGGGCAGTTACCCACAATAAAGGAATCATGAACGGTGTCGATGCTGTAGTATTGGCGACGGGTAATGATTTCCGAGCCATTGAGGCAGCTACCCACGCCTTTGCTGCCCAGGATGGGCAGTACCGCAGCCTTAGTCGCTGTGAACTCAGCAACGGTACTTTTCATTTTGAGCTGAGCCTTCCGCTTGCCCTGGGTACTGTTGGTGGCCTCACAAAGCTACACCCACTGGCCAACCTGTCGCTGGAATTACTCGGCCGACCCAGTGCCAGAGAGCTGATGGGGATTATGGCTGCCACGGGATTAGCGCAGAATTTTGCTGCTCTCCGTAGCCTGGTAACTACCGGAATTCAGAAAGGACACATGAAGATGCACCTGCAGAACATTCTTTCTTCGCTGAACGCTACGGCAGACGAGCGAGTGGCTACTGAACGCCACTTTCAGGGAGTAACAGTCAGCCATCACGGCGTGCGGGAATTTGTGGAGTCATTGCGCTAAGGTTACCTTTCGGTAAGCCATATGCTGCATGACGGTTAATCTGACCATACCGGTTTTTTTATTGGGGGCGATTATCGCTCAGGGGATATTTGCGTTTTTCTTGCTGGTGGCCTCCCGGAAAAACATCCTGGCTAACCGGCTGCTATCCCTGCTTGTGCTTTCTTTTTCGCTGTGGCTAATTGATGGCTTTTACCAACAGGCAGGTATCTACCAGCAGGATCCCGACTTCTATTTTCAGCCCATCTTTTACTCGTTGAGCCTGGGCCCTTTGCTTTACTTGTACGTTCGTAGTCTTACGCAACCAACGATGTCTTTCCACAAGCGGGATTTGCTGCATTTCATTCCTGTTTTCTGTCAGGCAGGCCTGTATTTTTTCTTGTTCTTTCAGGACTATTCTTTCCGACGCTGGTTCTGGTTTGAAGTGCACGGGCCAATAACCTATAGCCTGGAATTTTATCTGACGCTTGCTTTACTTTCCGGATATGGGCTGGCAGCGGTCTGGAGGATACGCCAGTTCCAGCATTGGCTAAGGGAGCATTATTCTGCGTTTTCGCAGATTCGTCTGCAGTGGCTACAAGTTGTGGTTGGCCTGATGCTGCTACTCTGCGCCCTTTGGGGAGTCGATTTTATTGTGCGGGATGCTGACCGGGTATTCCACTGGCAATCAGTAAATGCCCTGGCAATGGGTGTTGTGGTGTTGATCCTGTCTGCCGGTGGCCTGCGGCAGCAGGCCATGGGTGCACTTGATTTCACCCCTGCGACCGTCGCCGAAACGTCCCCGGATTTTACCCCGGATCAGGACATTCTCCAGCGTATTGAACAGCGAATGCAGGACTTTCAGGATTTTCGGCAATCGGAGTTGACCTTAAAAGCATTCGCCGGTCAGTTACGGTTGCCCGTTCGTCAGGTCTCCCGCCACCTGAATCATGGCTTTCAGCAGTCGTTTGTTGACTTTGTTAATCGCCAACGGGTAGACTACCTAGTGGGCCGGCTGGAAGCCGGCGACCTGGAGCAATTTACCCTACTGGCGATTGCGCTGGACAGTGGCTTTAACTCCAAGTCTTCCTTTAACCGGGCGTTCAAGCGTTTCCGGGGAGTAACCCCTTCAGCTTTCCTTAAAGCGAAAGGACTAACCGCTAAAAAGGAATAGTATCCCCCTGAAATCGGGGTCAAAACGCGTTTTGCTACGCTGACTACCTGTTTTTGACGGTGGTTTGTAGCAAATACAATTGCTATGCGTCTTTTCTTATTTGTGATGATTTGTTTTTCGTCCGTGCCCCTACAGGCTCAATCCAGTCTGCGAGCCGAATTGGACAGCCTGGTCAGTGCCGAAGTGGAAAAACAAGGTTTTTCCGGCGTCGTTTTTATTGCCCGGAAAGGTGAGGTCCTATTGCATCGCGCTGATGGAATGGCTTACTATCAATCCGGAGTTGAAATGGCGCCAGACACGCGCTTCAGCATCGCCTCAGTGACCAAGCTCTTTACGGCAATCACCATCCTACAGTTACAAGAGGAGGGTAAGTTGAGCCTTGATGATAAGTTGGTTACTTATTTTCCTGACGAAGCTATTCCTGGAGCTAACCGGATTTCTATCGAAGATTTACTCCTTCACAACAGCGGATTGCCCAACGAACGATCTACCATTTATCGGGCACCGCGTTCTCCCCTTGAATATGTCCGTGCCACCCTGAAGAACCGGGCGAAATCGAAATATGGGGCATACAATTACAACAACCTCGACTATGTCCTTTTGGGTTTGATCGTAGAGCAACTGCGTGGGATGCCGTGGCAGGAGGTTGTGACAAAGCGTATTCTAACTCTCGCGAAAATGGCAAATACCGGGTTCCTTGCCTACGGCGATTATCCGGCTAATTTTGCCTACACCTACCAGGTAGGCCGTACGCAACAGCTACAACAGGATCCCTCTTTTTACATCGAGAATTTTTATGCCGCAGCGAATATGTACAGTACCGCTAAAGATTTATGGCTGTTGGACCAGGCCCTGGAGTCAACAGTTCTGTTTTCGGCAGCTTCCCGTGCTTTGCTATCCACGGCCTTTCCTGAAAATAACTATGGCGGCTATGGTGTGTGGAATTATCGCTACCCCTACGTAGAGGAGCAACCGTTGGTCATGGAGCGCCGTGGGGGAATATTGGGCGCAAACGTTGTACTCGTGCGTTTGCCTGAGGACGATGCCTGCATCATTATTCTGAGCAATACGGATGCTTTCAATCCGGACAGCTTCGGAGACCCAGGTAATCTGCGGGAAGCACTGTTGCGGGCGCTCTACACCGCGTTGCCGTTAACCAATCGTTGACACGCCGGGCGTTGCCCGGCCGGGAAGGCGTTCCGAACTTGTGCCCATGGATTTCCGGCCTTTACACCTTGTTATCGTAACCTTACTTTTCCTCTTTACCTTGGCCATGATTGGAGGCTGTGGCTATGCGGGAGCTGAAAACCTCTACGTAATTGATCTGCAGGATTCTATTCGGACAACCGGAGTCAGTAACCGGCAGGTGTACTGGACTGTAGCCGATACTGCCCACTGGGAAGAAGTGATGGCAAATGCTGACACTATTGCACCGCTTGAGAATCAACTGAAGCTCCGTAGCAATGGTATTTGGTACGAGGCGAGAATGGTAAAAGGGGAACTGCGGGCATCCCAACATTATCCCGGCTGGGAGCGCCAAATAGATACCATCAGCTACGCCAGAAGTGTTGTGCGCTTACTTGATAATAACCGGGTAACGGTAGATGTCCCGGCGGCAGATGTGGTCCTGGGAGTCGATTCTCTGCGCATTGGCGTCATGCGGGTTACTGGCCGTGCGTTCGATTGGCAATCCTTTGATCTGGAGCATCCGGATTATCTGGTGCTGGCCCCCTACGGCAATGAGGTAGTACCCATCTCGATGGATCAGATTACCGTTGGCCCGATTGGGCGGCAAACTGTTTTTCGGGTTGGCCGCAGACACTACGTGCTGCGCTCTGTTGCTGATGACCATGGCAGCATTACCGTCGAAGCTTATGATGCTGCCCGGGGAATGCCCCTTACTGCGGAAATGGATGCTTACTACAAAGCGATCCCGGTAAAGGACTTGTCCGGTGCTGCGACAACAATCAAGCGCACTAAAGACAAAACACTTGTGGTATACTTTTTTCACCTGGGCTTTTATCAAGGTGACGATGTACGCTACCTCGATAGTCTTTATCAGGAATTACCGGTGGAAGAACAGCGTAAGCTGGACCTCGCTTTTGTCAGTCGGCACAGTTTTCAGGATTCCCTGGCAAGTTTTGTCAACAGAGAACAGATCTCGCTGCCTGTTTATCAGTCGTCAGAAAAGACCTGTGCCCGGATGAATTGCAACCCTTTTTTGCCCTACTATATGGCGGTGAATACCCGGGGTAGGATAGCGTGCTTTTTTGGCTGGCGGGAAGTATTGGAGGACCGACTGGAAGCATTGGTTGCACCCACAGAAGTCAGTTCTTTACGTTAGGGCAGCTATCAAAAGCGACATCTTTAGCTGTGCAACAACTCAACCCTTAATACTCAAATGCCATCTTCTCACTGGGGTAGCCAAAAAGGTTTTGGTCTTTGATTAGCCGCGCTACCTTTTCTGGCACCATTTTTTCCCAGCCATCTTCTCCTGCCGTGATTTTGGCGAGTACGTCTTTGGAATAGATGTGGAGGTTATTGGCATTGAAATTCGAAATGTCTACAACCTGTTGGCTGTCGAGAATATGCTGGTACAAGAACCGGACTCCCTCTGGCAGCGGTAAGTTTGTTGCCGTCATTAATTCGGCCGAGCCTTCCTGCCGGGCAGGGTAAACGTAGATCTTAACGTTGCGGGTGAATATTTCCCCGAAGGAAGCCAACAGCCTTCCGTCCTGATTTTCGTGGTATTTGGAGCTGATCAGCTCCAGCAATTCATTCACCCCCATCACGATGCCTACCGGCGCCACTTTGTAAAGACTCAGATAGTCTACCAGTTCGCCATAACGCTTATAATTAGAAATCACTACCGTTTGCCCCAGTGCATTCAACAGCGTAGCGCGGTGCAGGTAGTCGCGTTCGTTCAACTCGGCACTGTGCTGGAGGTTATCCAGCGTAAGCTCGGTGAGCAGGAAGCTCTTGGTTGGGTCAATCCCTTCAGACTCCCTGAACTTTTGGTACCCAGCCCGCAGCATGTCTTCATTAACCAGGGTGGCAGGACGAAAACTACCGCGAACAACCATGACCGATTTCCGGTAGAGGAATTCACTGGGGTGAATGCTCCGGCCAGCAGGGTTGAACATCGTAATGTCCGTGAGCCCGTGTTTTACCAGCCAGAGACTAAGTAGCCGGTTGTCTACGGGGAAATCCGGTCCGTCGAGGACAATCATATCGATGGCCACACGGCCTTTGAGGCCGTCAAGTAGACTAATCAGAAGCGTTTCCGGATCATCGTGATAGTGATAAGCTCCGTAGATCATATTTACGCCCAGAATGCCAATGGCCTGCTGCTGTAACTGGTTATCGTTATCCAGCATGCGTACGTGTAGGAGTAAGTCATTGTGGGTGCCATTTTCCGGATTAAGCTGGAAGCGTAATCCCAACCACCCATTGCCCCGGATCGTGCGGCTGTAATTGATGGCGGCAACAGTGTCGGCGAAGACGAAAAAATTGGTGTCCGGCTTATCGTGCCGTAGGCGATCCACCATCAGCTCATACTCGTGGTTGAGCATCTTGTGAATGCGGTTTTCGCAGACGTAGCGGCCGGTAGGTTCTACGCCGTAAATCTGGTCAGAATAGACCTTGTCGTAAGCACTCATCGTTTTGGCGATGGTGCCCGCAGCGGCACCCACCTGGAAGAAGTAGCGCGCCACTTCCTGCCCCGCACCGATTTCTGCAAAGGTGCCGTAAATCTTTGGGTTGAGGTTGACCTCCAGCGCTTTCTGGTCGGTTTCGAGAAGTTGACGTGGCATACGCAATTGAATAGATCTGTTTACAGCCTAGCTCCTAACCCCTAGCTCCTAGTTCCTAGTTCCTAAAATAAGGCGCGGACGCAGGATGCAAGGTAGGGAATTTTAAGGCAGCGTGACCGGGTGGTAAGTTCAAATTAGGTCTGCTAGTTTAGGGTTTGAGTACAAAAATACTCCCGCAAGCAAGCTGCTGGAAATTTATCCCTCACTTTGGCGGGTATTGATGAAGATATCCCCCGTTTACGCTCAAAACCTAAGGCGAATAGTGCTAAGAGGTGCACCTAATACGTGCCGTACCTGCCAGGTTACCTTATTGTTTTTCAGCGGGCTACATTTATGTGCCAACTACCTCCAATGGTTACTGCGTAAACACTGAAGTTATTCCCCCAGTAAATCTTGCTATTAGCGAATGATTTTGCGCGACCGCCAGTGTCAGGCAAAGGGGGAGCAATGTGCGAAGAGATTTTGCCCTGATTTTCAGTGATTTCCCGCCTTTTTCTGGTTTTTTTTTACCATCCAGAACATTCCTGTATGTCTGTTTGGCGAAAAGAGCGTCTCCTTTGTACTTTTATACCCAGTTTTAATCTCAGAATAAAGACGATTTTATGTATAATTTTCTACCTAGCCCAAGAGGGGTAGCCTTTCCCATGAAAAAGATGGGTTGGGGTATCACCTCATTATTACTTGTCCTTGCAAGTTTTAATTTAGCCCAAGCGCAGACGCTACTAACCTGTACAGGTAGTAGCTCTGGAGCACAAGTATCGCTCGAATCTATCTCCGGAACTACTATAATGTTAAGGATGGACTGGGATGAAGGCTCTACCTTCGCTCCACAAAACTTAGCTATTACTAATGGTACTTGTACTAATTGTCCACTGATTGGGGGTATTGGACGCCCTAACGGAACATTTCAATTTTGGACAATTGAACAAACTGATCCCAATACACCAGTAACCGTAGCTTGGGCTACTCCAGGTACCATAAATTTTTGTGGTGGCAGTACACCTGCGGAGATTCCAGGTACAGCAGCACCTTCCTGCGAAATCACCAACGTTCAGGTCACCAACGTCCGTTGCGGAAGCAACGGTGTAGAGCTCGACCAAACCTTCGCTGACATCAGTTTTGATGTGACTGGCGGTAGTGGTGATTACCTTATTACCGTTACCCGTGATGGTAGCACCGTTACGGCAAATAATCCTCCAGCAGGACTAGCAACTGATGGTACCGTCATCAGTGGTGGTCAATTAACATTCGCCCCCGCAGACCCCGGTGAAATGGTAATGATTCAGGTTCTTGACCAGGTTAACGGTGGTTGCTCCTCAGCGATGATTCCGGTAGAAATTCTAGAATGTCCTCCGTGCGAACTACAGTGTGAGCCTGCCGTAACGGTAGAGCTTGGTACCGACGGTACGGTTGAGTACGCCAACGACCTTCCTCTTATCAGTTTCACGGGCGGTTGTACTGACCGGGTGAACGGACCCTTTACGGTCGGAGGCCCTACCGCACGTATGTTTGATTGCGATGACGTCGATCAGACATTCGATCGCCGTATGGTGTACAACGCACAGGACGGAAGCGGCGAGGTTATTGGCTGTGACTACACGGTGACGGTAGTAGACAATACCACTCCAGTACTCGTCTGTGAAACCTCCGTTACCGTCGAGTTAGACGAGAATGGAATGGCTGAAATGCCCAACGATCTAGCTTTAATTAGCATTGATGACAACTGTTTGAGTAACCTTAATGGCCCTTTCACAATGGGTGGCCCTACTGCACGCATGTTTGACTGTGAGGACGTGGGACAAGACATTACTCGTCGTCTGGTGTTTAACGACGTTAACGGTAGCGGCGAAGTAGTTGGCTGTGATTACACGGTTGTGGTCGAAGACAACATTGATCCTACACTCGTTTGCCAGGACATCACCATTTTCCTTGATGAAAACGGTGTTGCTACTATCGATGATCCTGCGGATGTAGTTGCTTCACTTTCTGATAATTGCACGGATTCTGTTGATGTCGCACTGGTTGTTGATCCAGCCGTTTTCGACTGTGATGGTGCTGGAGTCGCTTCTTTCTCTGTAGGTCCTGTGGCAGGTTCTCTTGCTGCCTGGGAAGGCACTGCTGCAGGAGCCCCAACCTCAGTTTGTGATTGTCCTGAAGGCTTTGTTGCCATTGGTTACGAAGGCATGGTAGGCGGTCTTATCGATCAAATGAGTCTCCTTTGTGCAGAACTACTCCCTGACGGCTCACTTGGCACTGATATTGTTGGTACTTGCACCACGGGAAGCAGTGACGGTGGTGCTGCTCCAGATACAATCCTATTTGATGGCCCAATGGTTGGCGGTTTGGCCGGCATTGGTGACTTCCTGGTTGATTTTGTCGGATACAGCCAAGACTTTTCTTACGTAGCTAATGGAGGAGACAATAGTGTGGGCTTCACTACTGGAGATCGCCTTGACGGTGAAGGCTTCTTTGCATCCACAGATACCCCAATGGACTTTGCTCCTGCAGGTAATGTTATTGTCGGCATGAATGTCTACCCGGGTACTCCAGCTGATGGTTATGCTACTGGTGTTCAACTGCGCTATGCGCCTATCATCAGCATGGGAGTTGGGAACAGTACTGCAACAGTTACTGCAACCGATGCCAACGGCAATGAGAATACTTGTACTGTACTTGTTAATGTTATCGATAACCTTGATCCAATCGTAACGACTGCTGATCAAGTGGGCACGCTAGATGACCTTGATGGTACCTTTACTGTTAGCGAAGATGATGCTATTGTTAGCATTGTGGAAAACTGTGAAATCGTATCGGTAGAGTTCAGTCGTTCACTGACTTTTACCTGTGAAGACATCGGTGAAAACGAGGTAACTGTAACGGCAACGGACGCCAGCGGCAACGTTGGCATTTCCACCTTCACGGTAACGATCGACTTTAACCAGCCCAACCTGGCTTGCCGTAGTAACATTAACGTGACGCTCAACGATGAGTGTCGTGCGCTGCTACTACCTTCTATGGTACTGTCTGGCAACGTTGCTTGTCTTGATGTCTTTGACTTCGATATCGTTGTTCAGGACAGCGATCCTTCTAACGGCCCGATCATTGACGGCTGTGGCGAGTTTACCTATGTAATTTCCTCTGCTGCCCCTGCGGAGGTTACGACTAACGGTTTTACTGGAGCACTTGCTCCTGAGAACTGGGAGGTGATTGACTTTGGCGGCTCAGCGGTATTTACT
>CAZTTF010000017.1:0-16875 GCA_964616365.1 uncultured Lewinella sp.
TCACCTCTTACCATTCCGAACAGAGAAGTTAAGCTGCCCAGCGCCGATGGTACTTGGACAAGATCCCGGGAGAGTAGGTCGCTGCCAATTTTATGAAAGCCTCGTTGCAGAACTGCAACGGGGCTTTCTCCATTTTGGGTAAATCGTACTGAATGTATTGACTGGCTAGTGCGATAATGTTGTTCGTCAACGAACTTACTCGTCAGAGTAAGAGTTTTATGCCCACAACAATTTACGCGCAGCGGAATAAAAAGCTTCACCTTGAAGATTCAGTTTGTCGATCGTAAGACGGGAGAAAAGCATACCGAGTCCCCTCCCGGGGAGGGTTTGCTGAAGTTACTCTACAACAACCCATTAGGGAAGTTGACACTTTTGCCACTGGCAAAGCGAAAGTTTATATCAGAGCTTTATGGCCGCAGAATGGACGATCCCAAATCTGTCCGGAAAATTCCTGACTTTGTATCCTCGTTAGGGATCGATATGACGGAGTCTCGTCGCCAGATTGAAGAGTTTTCCTCCTTTAACGACTTCTTTTACCGAAAACTTAAGCCGGGAGCCAGACCGATTGGAGAGGGATTTGTATCTCCGGGAGATGGTCGGTTGCTCGCATTCCAGGAAATACAAGACTTACAGCAATTCTTTGTCAAGGGGAGCGCCTTTACCTTGAGCGACTTCCTTGCAGATGACCTACTGGCTGAAGAGTATCAAGGAGGGACGTTGTTAATTCTTCGGTTAGCACCGAATGACTACCACCGCTATCATTTTCCTTATACCGGAGTACCCTCTGCTGCAGAAGAGATCAAGGGGAGTCTTTATTCGGTGTCCCCCTATGCGATTGCGAAGAACTTCGCGAAGGTCTTTTGTGAGAACAAAAGAGAACGCTGCCTGCTTGCAACAGATGACCTTGGACAATTGGTAATCGTACCGATCGGAGCAACAATGGTGGGAAGCATCATCGAGACTTATACGCCGGGCGAAGAGGTGGCTAAGGGAGATGAGATGGGATATTTTGCTTTTGGTGGCTCAACTGTAGTTGTACTGGCAGCTAAAGGAAAGTTAGTAGTTGATCAGGACATTCTGGAGAATACCCGCAACGGATTGGAAACCTTCGTGCAAATGGGCGAAAGTATTGGGAGAAAAGCAGACTAGTTAAGTGTATACTAAGCCTTCGGTGTATTCTACCTAGCGCTTTACCTGCTGGCGTCGTAACGTATGAGTCCGGTTCCAATGGATGGACAATGAGTTTTTCATTGAGTCCGCCAATGGAAAGACTTACCATCACTAGCAATTGAACCTCCGCCTCCATGCTACGCTTTGCCGTTCAGAAACAGTGACGACTTCTCCACCTGGTAGATGCATTGCGTAGCGTCCCCGGCTGAGCACCTTGATGTCCCCAATGGAGGTAATACGGATAACGGTGGATCGATTTGCCCGGAAGAATTCTTGCTCGGGCAGCCGGGAAATAAATTTACCCAGTGGTTGGTGTAGCATATTGCTACCGGCATCATGATAGAGCCGCACGTAATGGTCGTAAGCGCGGACAAGGAAGATGTCATCGAGGAAAATGAATTTTCCGCCGTCCCGATCAGCAATAAAGAGCTGTTGTCGACGGTCTTTATTCAGACGCTTTCGGACTACCTGTAAGGTGCTTTTCAGCCGCTCGGTGGTTACTGGTTTCATAAGGTAGTCCAACGCATGCACTTCGAAGGCACGGATAGCGTATTGGTCGTAGGCTGTAACAAATACCACTAGCGGGCAGTCATCTAACGATTCCAACAAGGCGAAACCATTCTCCCCTGGCATGTTAATGTCGAGGAAAATGACATCTGGTTGGTGTTGTTGGATCTGCGATCTTGCCTGGCGTGCGTTGGCTGCCTGCCCCAGGACGTGGCAACCACCGACCTCCTCCAGTAAAGCCGCCATTTCCACCCGTGCGAGGCGTTCGTCATCAATAATCAGGCAGCGTAATAAGTTCATAGCGGAATACTTAGGCTAGCGATTACCATTGGGGAAGGAGCTGAGGTAAGGTTGGATATGTCCAGTTTAGCTTTGTCGCCATACTGCAATCGGAGTCGCTGGCGAAGGTTCTTTAGGCCAGAGCCAGGAATATTCGGAGTGTATCTGCCATCGTTGGTGACGGTGAAGGTCCACTGGTTTTCATTTTTTGTGAGACTGACGGAGATACTTCCTCCTTCCGGTAATTGGGTGATGCCGTGTTTCACGGCATTTTCTACGAGGGTGTGCAGGCTGAGTGGAGGTAGGAAGAGTTCAGGGAGAGGGGACGGAAGATGCCATTGCAGAGCCAGGCGCTCCTCCAGTCGCATTTGCTCTAGGGCAATGTATTCTTCGATAATTCTTTGTTCCTCGGGGAAAGGAACAAGACTGCGTTCACTCTGCCGTAGCGAATAGCGTAGTAGCTCTGCAAGTCGGTCGATACCCTTTCGCGCGTTGGCTGGATTCTCCCGGGTGAGGGCTTTGATGCCATTCAGGGCATTGAAGAGGAAGTGCGGGTTGAGTTCATTGCTCAGTTTAGCAAGCTGGGCTTCGGCCGCGAGTTGAGCGTTGCGGGCGGCAACGGCACGTTGATCGGCCATCTGTTGCGCAAAGTGATAGAGGTGGAAGGCCAGGAGCCAGATAGCGTGGTAGCGTGTTCCTCCAGCAAGTGCGCCGAGCCAGATGTTGTTGTCCCAGAAATTGCCGTCGTGCTGGAGGTTGTAAATGGTGTAAACCATGAAGAGATACAGGGCAATCAAGGCCAGCCATGCTAGTATAATTCGGGGGATCTGCTTAGCAGGATTTAACCGTAGCCAACCCCAGCGGTGCGCCAGCCGTCGGTACTGGTCAGTTGCCAGAACTTGTAAGGCTGCCTGGAATACGACTACGAGTAAGCTTTCGAGAAAGGGGGAATTAATCAGCTGGTAGTATAACCAATAAGGAACGACAGCCCCCCAGCCAAACAGTTGGCAGGTCCAATACAGCGATAAGTTATAGCGTTTGGGCATTGATCATTTGGTATAACACAAAAGTACAAGCTCTCTGCGCTTGATCCTTTCCCTTGCACCCGCGTCCGCGCCTCAATTACCCGCGTTCACGAAATCAAGGAGTCGAGCAAGGAGGAGTTTGCCCAAATTGCTGGTAAAACCACTCCCAATGAAGACTTTTCTCTATTTCATTTCTTTACTTATCCTCCCAATAACCCTAGGTTCGCAAACCTTACATAACCTCGATTTTGAGCGAGACAATGCGTGGGCTTCTGCTCGTTTGACGCAGGAAGCATTCCGCGAACAGGCACCTGGTGCGAATGGTTACTGTGCAACCCTTAAAGCACCTTTTACGGAATATGAGAGTGGGTATGTTCGTCAGGATGTTCCCGTTTCCCTAAAGACCGCAACTCGCTATTCCGTTAGTGCCCGGATCCGTACGCTTGGTGTGGCGGGCCAAGGCGCTCAGGTTTACGTCTACGGTAAGATTAAAGGCAATGTAGAAGGCTACCGGCAGTCTGCACCACTCACCGGAGATAATGATTGGACCACCGTTCAGTTTGATTTGGTGATTGATCAACGCATGGACACTCTGCGGTTGGGGTGTTTTTTAGGCGGAACCGGGCAAGCCTGGTTTGATGACATCACCTTTACGAAACATCAGGTAGCTGAAATGCGAACCAGTCCGGAGGCTATGTCCTATCTCGAAGCCTTTTTCGATACCGTCCAAGCGTATGCGCTTTACCGGGAAAAGATCGACTGGGATGCTTTGCGCGCAGATGCTCATAACCTTAGCCTGGGAGCGCAAACTCCTTCAGATGTGTACCCGACGCTACACTACCTGGCCAAGCGAATCAACAAGCACAGTTTCTTCATGGAGCCAGATAATGCCGCTGAGTTGTCAGGAGATAACCTGTCGGAAGATGAAATAAAGCCAAACCTCGAATACACCAAAGGGTATAAAATCGATGACTCGGTAGCCTATCTCTCGATGCCTTCTATGGGGGGCGGTAATCAGCTTACCCTGGAAGTATTTGCCGATAGCTTGCAGGGATTGATTATGAGCCTGGACGGTGAAGACGTAACGGGGTGGGTGCTTGATTTGCGTGAGAATGGCGGCGGCAATTGCTGGCCTATGATTGCGGGAGTTGGGCCCCTTTTGGGTGCTGGGACCTGTGGTCATTTTCAAGCGCCGGATGGCAGTAATGCGCAACCTTGGTCCTATACCGGGGGGAAGAGTGCCCTGTCAGGGCACGATATTGTCGAGACCCGCAACTATCAGCTGAAAAACCCAAAGGCACGTATTGCTGTGCTAACTGGTCCCGTTACAGCTAGCTCCGGAGAGGTGACGACTACGGCCTTTATTGCTCATCCCCGGTCTCGCAGCTTCGGCCTGCCAACGGCAGGTTATGCCACTACCAATAACAACTATCGTCTTCCTGACGGAGCCGTATTGTACTTGACGATCTCGGTGTATGCAGACCGGAATAACAAGCCAGTGGGCGAAACGATCGTCCCCGATGAAGTGATTGAACCAACGGAAGGAAAAGATACGGCTTTGGAAGCAGCACTGGTATGGCTAAGAACTGAGTAAGTTATTAATTAGGTTTTAGGGTGATGCACATAAAGTATCACCCCAAAGCCTTCTTCAAGTACTTGGCCGTGTACCCTTCGCCGTTTTCTACGATGGCCTCCGGGGTGCCCTGGAATACGATGTGGCCACCATCACGACCTCCTTCCGGGCCGAGGTCAATGACCCAGTCCGCAGATTTGATGACGTCCATATTGTGTTCCACAACCAAGACCGTATGCCCGCGCTCAACGAGTGCATTGAGGGCGTCAAGGAGAATGGCTACATCATGGAAGTGCAGGCCAGTGGTCGGTTCGTCAAAGATGAACAGGATTTGCTCATTGCGGCGCTCCTTGGTCAGAAAGCTGGCTAGCTTGACGCGCTGGGCCTCGCCTCCGGAGAGGGTAGATGAGGACTGACCGAGGGTAATGTAGCCCAGGCCGACATCCTGAAGTGGTTTGAGTTTTTTGCTGATGTCCTTGTGCCCCGCGAAGAACTCTACGGCCTCGTCAACGCTTAGATCGAGAATCTCGGCAATGTTCTTTTCGTTGTAACGAACGTCCAGCATTTCGCGCTTAAAGCGCGCACCGCCGCACTCTTCACACTCCAGCCGGACATCTGCCAGGAACTGCATTTCGACGGTCTGTTCTCCTTCCCCCTTGCAACTATCACAGCGCCCGCCATCAACGTTAAAACTGAAATGGCCTGGTTTGTAACCCCGAATTTTAGAGAGCTGCTGACTGGCCATCATATTGCGGATAGTGTCGTATGCGCCTACGTAAGTAACAGGATTGGAGCGACTAGACTTTCCGATCGGGCTCTGGCTCACCATTTCTACCTGAGTAAGTTGGTTAATATCTCCCGTAATCCCGGCGTGAGCGCCGGGTGCCTGGCTGGAGCCTTCTCCGAAAGTCCGGCGTAATGCCGGATAGAGGATACCCTTGATGAGGCTCGTTTTACCGCTACCTGAAACACCGGAGACAACCGTCAGGGCATTCAGCGGAATTTTGGCATCTACCTTTTTTAGGTTGTGCATCTGGGCACCTTCGATGGTGATCCAGTTTGTTAGGCGGCGGCGTTGCTCCGGAACCGGAACTACCATCCGGCCACTCATATATTTGGTGGTAAGACTCTCCGTTGCATCGGTATGGATGTCTTCATACGGGCCGGCGAAGATGATCTCGCCGCCGTGGACACCCGCTGCCGGACCAACGTCAATGAGATAATCCGCAGCGGCGATGATTCCCTCTTCGTGCTCTACGACGAGCACCGTGTTGCCAAGGTCGCGTAGCCGGCGCAAAACCGCCACCAAGCGGTCAGTATCCCGGGGGTGAAGGCCAACGCTTGGCTCGTCCAGGATATACATGGAGGCAGTGAGATTACTCCCCAGCGTACGCGTAAGGTTGATCCGCTGGCTCTCTCCGCCGGATAAGGTAGAACTAAGCCGGTTGATGGTCAGGTAGCTCAGGCCGAGGTCCATCATGGACTGAAGACGATTGTTGATCTCCAGGAGCAAGCGTTTGGCTACGGCAGCGTCATGTTCGTTCAGCTCCAGCTTCAGGAAGTGTTGTTGGAGCAAGTCAATGGGCAGGTCGAGCAGTTCAGTGATGGCAAAGCCACCGACTTTGACGTACGCTGCTTCCTTACGTAACCGACCGCCACGGCAGACATTACAGGTAGTGCGCCCGCGGTAGCGGGCGAGCATGATGCGGTTCTGAATCTTGTAGAGCTTTTTACCGAGCTCCTCAAAGAAGTCATTGATGCCGCCCACGTGACGATTCCCATCCCACAGGATACCTTTTTGCTCGCGGGTAAGCTGGCTGTAAGCAGTGTGTACCGGAAAGTCGAATTTGTTGGCCTGCCGCAGAAAATCCTTTTCCCAGCTTCCGAAGGTGCTACCCGACCAGCAAGCTACCGCACCTTCATAGACAGATTTAGAAGGGTCGGGGATGACCTTGTCTTCATCGATCCCCATGGTGCGACCGAAGCCCTCGCATTTTGGGCAGGCACCGTAAGGGTTGTTGTAGTTGAACAGGGCGGGAGATGGCTCGAGGAAGGTCATGTCGTCGAGCTCGAAGCGGTTGTTCCAGGCGGTCCAGTTAGCTGAGGACTGCCAGACGATTACTTCCCCGCCGCCTTCGCTGAAGGCGGTGCCCACCGAGTCAGCGATCCGCTTATTGTTCTCTTCGTCACCGTCACGGACAATGAAGCGGTCAACGAGGACCATCATTTCTTCGGTATCGGAAAGCTCTTTGAGGGTTTTACTCAGGCTCGGGAGGTTGCTGGCCAGGATGTCATCAATCTGGCTTATTTCGTCTGCCACCATGACCCGGGTGTATCCTTTCTGTAAGAGGAGTTCCAATTCGAGTTTCAGGGTGCGATCATCGTAGTCGCGGGGTAGGGGAGCGAAGAGATGAATTCGGCTGCCGTCGTCGAGGCTGGTGATGTGGTCTACTACGTCAGCAACGCGATGGCGTTTTACTTCCTTACCGCTGACTGGACTGTAAGTGTGTCCAGCCCGTGCGTAGAGCAGGCGGAAGTAGTCGTAGATTTCAGTCAGGGTGCCAACGGTACTACGGGCATTGGCAGTGGTCGTTTTCTGTTCGATCGCGATGGCTGGCGCAATGCCCCGGATGTAATCTACCTCTGGCTTTTTCATCCGCATCAGAAACTGACGGGCATAGCTACTCAGGCTTTCCACGTAACGCCGTTGCCCCTCGGCAAATAGCGTATCCATAGTAATGCTTGACTTGCCGCTACCACTTACTCCCGTTACAACTACGAGCTGGTTTTTGGGAATCTCCAGATCGACGTTCTTCAGATTGTTGGCGCGGGCACCTTTAATGAAAACAGCGGTACGAAGGTCTACGGCGGAGTGCGTCATAATGGATACAGTATACTCGGAAATAAAGCCTCGGATCGGGGGTGGAGTTCACCGGGAAGTAACATTTCCTGCAAGAAGACAAAAATAGTTAGAAAATATGAATTATAAACCTATTTGTTGTCTCTGTTTAAGGCAAAAATACCGGTATGTATTCAGGCTGGTGCCGCATTCTGTATATGTGGACCGCTTGCTTTTTTGACGTGAAACGTCACAACTACTCCCCACCACAAACTGTATATCTTACCGTATACAAACTCTCCACATGCAATCTCCTGCCGACACTTTTCACGCTACTACCGGAAGCTCCTGGTACTTAACTGCCGACGCTCCGGACCTCCTAACGCGTTACCTGACCGAAAAAGCGTTTTTGTCGGAAGGGGAAAGCATCACGGAGGTGGTGTCTGCCGGAGAAGGGAACATGAATATTGCCCTTAAGGTGAGCACCGATATGCGGACTTTTGTGGTGAAACAGAGCCGCCCGTGGGTGGCGCGTTTTCCGGATATCCCGGCGCCCATCGGGCGCATTGGTGTGGAGCATGCTTACCTGCAGGCCACTGCTGGCGTTACGGCGCTTTCCAGCCGGCAGCCGCAGGTGCTGTACTATGATGCGGATAACTATGTACTGATCCTGGAGTACCTCGCTGAGGCGGTCGATATGAGCTACCTCTACCGGGCCATTAAGCCGCTGACGATGTCGGCGGTGAACGGCCTGGCCGACTATCTCTCTCATCTTCACAAGATCCCCGCAGGCGATTTTCCGGTGAACCGGGACTTAAGAGCACTGAACCATGCTCATATTTTCGAGCTGCCGTTCCAGCCGGATAATGGCTTTCCTTTAGATGATATACTCCCGGGATTGGGTGCCTTGGCCAAGCCCTATCAGCATGACGAGGTCTTGCGTGCCGCTGCCGCAAAACTTGGCGAAGTTTACCTGAGTGACGGCCCAGTGCTTGTACATGGTGACTTTTATCCGGGATCGTTCATGCAGCGGGAAGCTGGTGTGTTCGTGATTGACGGAGAGTTCGCGCATCCCGGTCGACCAGAATTTGATGTAGGCGTGATTGCCGCGCACCTGCAATTAGCAGGTTTGCCCTGGACAGACTTCGTCTATCGACACTATCAAAAGGCGCCAGACTTTGACCATCTGCTCATACATCGTTTCCGGGCGGTGGAGATCATGCGTCGCCTTATCGGTATCGCCCAGTTGCCGGTTGCGCTCTCATTGGAAGAGCGGGCGGGCTTGCTGGCGCAGTCGCGCGAGATGCTGGTCAATGACAATCCCGGCCGGCCGATGTAAGCGCTTGGGCAGGCAGCACCTTGCGCTAATCGTCTTCACCCTGCATCCTGCGTCCGCGCCCTTGAACGGTCTCCTTCGTTATGCTAAGGCACGGCTGTCATACGCGGAAAAATCATGCCCCTTCCGCCGAAAGGCTGTCAGTCAAAGCTTGCTTTTAGGTGACAATTTGTCGCGTACTCTGCTTTGGCGCGGTATATGCGGCAAAGCTCCACAGGTCGCGGTATCTTTGCGGTCTTAAACAGTCGGTACGCCTAGTGCCTCGTTACGTAGTCAGTGTTTCCCGGTGGAATCAGATAAGGCGCGGACGCGGGTGCAAAGTGAATTTTGCCGACACATAATTTTGATTCCATGTTCAAAGCCCTGAAAAAGCTGTTCGGTTCCAAGCAGGATCGTGATGTAGCAATGTACCAGCCCGTCGTTGCTAAAATCAACGATATCTACGCTGGCCTTTCCTCTCTGTCTAATGATGAGTTGCGTAATCGCACTGATGATTTTCGGGCCAGGATTGCAGACTATCTGGCAGACATTGACAATGAGCTCAAGAGCCTCAACGAACAGGTTGAAACCGAAGCTAACTTTCGGGAGAAAGAGCGTCTCTATAAGCAGATTGACACCCTGAAGGAGACACGGGATAAGGAATTGGAGGTAGTGCTGAAAGAGATCTTACCCGAAGCCTTTGCCACCGTTAAAGAAGCTGCGCGTCGCCTCACGGAATTCGGAGAATTACGCGTCACGGCAACTGATGCTGACCGAGACCTGGCCGCAAATGCGAAGAAAGACCACGTACGGATTGAGGGAGACGAAGCTGTATACAGTAATACCTGGACTGCTGCCGGTGCCACCATCGAATGGAAAATGGTGCATTATGACGTGCAGCTTATCGGTGGTATGGCCCTGCACGAAGGGAAGATTTCTGAGATGCAGACCGGTGAGGGTAAGACCCTCGTAGCCACCCTTCCTGCCTATTTGAATGGGTTGAGCGGACAGGGCGTCCACGTTATTACCGTAAACGATTACCTCGCCCGACGGGATGCCGAGTGGATTGGTCCGCTGATGGAATTCCTGAAGCTGAGCATAAGCTGTATCGACTACTACAAGTCGCATAGCCCTGAGCGCCGTGCTGCTTACCAGTGCGACATCACTTACGGTACTAATAATGAATTCGGTTTTGACTACCTGCGGGATAACATGGTGCGCAACCTGACCGATAAAGTACAGGGCAAGCACCACTACGCCATGATTGACGAGGTGGACTCGGTACTGATCGATGATGCCCGTACTCCGCTGATCATTTCTGGTCCGGTAACCAATAGCTCTGACGATAAAGACTACGAGGAGCTTAAGCCAAATATTGAACAGCTGGTGGAAGCACAGCAGAAGCTTTCGAATAAGTTTCTGGTGGAAGCCAAGCGCCTGTTCAAAGAAGGGTACATTGGCTCCGAGGAAGGAGAGGCAGGTCTGCCGCTTTACCGTGCTTACCGCGCAATGCCTAAGAGCCGGCCACTGATTAAATTCCTCTCGGAGGAAGGGGTTAAAGTCTTGCTGAACAAGACGGAAAATGTCTACATGGCCGAAAAGAACAAGCGGATGCCGGAGGTAGACGCCGAGTTACTTTTCACCATCGATGAAAAGAACCGCCAGGTTGACCTCACGGATAAAGGTGTAGGGTTCTTGTCTAACTACAACGACGATCCTAATTTCTTCATCATGACGGACCTGGCTACCGATATGGCCAATGTTGACCATGAGGAAGGACTGACCGATGAGGAGAAGACCCTCAAGAAGAATAAGATCTCTCAGGATTTCTCCGTCAAGTCGAAGCGACTGCACGCCATCCATCAATTGCTGAAGGCCTACACCCTTTTTGAGCGGGACTCAGAATACGTGGTGATGGACAACCAGGTGAAAATTGTCGATGAGCAGACTGGCCGGATGATGGATGGTCGTCGTTACAGCGACGGACTGCACCAGGCACTGGAGGCGAAAGAGAAAGTGAAGATCGGTGAGATCACACAGACCTACGCAACAGTGACGCTTCAGAACTTCTTCCGGATGTACCACAAGCTTGCGGGAATGACCGGTACGGCGGAAACGGAGGCTGGTGAATTCTGGGATATCTACAAACTTGACGTAGTAGTTATTCCTACAAACCGCCCCATCCAGCGGGATGACCGGGAAGACCTGGTTTACAAAACCGAGCGTGAGAAATTCAATGCAGTCATTGATGACATCACGGAACTGTCCCAGCAAGGACGCCCCGTACTGGTAGGTACTACTACCGTTGAGATCAGCGAAAAGCTTAGTCGCCTGTTGCGGGCCCGTGGGATAGACCATAACGTACTGAATGCGAAGCAGCACCAGCGGGAAGCTGATATCGTTGCTGAAGCGGGCCGTGCGGGTAAGGTGACCATTGCTACGAACATGGCAGGTCGTGGTACAGACATCAAAATTTCCGAAGAGGTGAAAGCCGCTGGAGGTCTGGCCATCATTGGTACCGAGCGGCACGATAGCCGCCGGGTTGACCGTCAGCTGCGCGGCCGTGCCGGCCGCCAGGGAGACCCTGGTTCCAGCCAGTTCTACGTCTCGCTTGACGACCGCCTGATGCGTTTCTTCCAGAGTGAACGGATCGCGAAAGCCATGGACCTCCTGGGCCATAAAGAAGGTGACGTCATTCAGTCGAAGCAGGTAACTAAAGCGATTGAAAAGAACCAGAAGAAGGTTGAAGAAAACAACTTTGGTACCCGTAAACGTCTGCTTGAGTATGATGATGTCATGAACATTCAGCGGGAAGCGATTTACAAAAAGCGTAACAACGCTTTGAGTGGAGAGCGCCTTAGCCTGGACCTCAACACGATGTTTGAGGGCATGATCGATGATATTGCCTTTGGTAATAAGAAGCAGGGCGATGCAGATACATTCCGCCTTGATGTCCAGCGTCTACTTGGTTTTGATACTAAAATCGATACGGCAGACTTTAACGGACAGGATGTCAATACCGTTGCAGACCGTCTGCTCGAAGAATTCGTTTCCTTTTATCAGCGTAAAATGCTACTGCTGGTAGAGCGGGTAATGCCAACAATTAAGCGGGTTAATGAAGAGCAGCCTGGTCGTTACAAGCGGATTATTATTCCGTTTACGGATGGTAGCACGCACCCACTGGTGATTACTGCTGACATTGAAAAGGCGATTGAGACTGATGGCCGGAGCATCATCTCTGATATCGAGCAAACGGTAACGCTTGCCATCATTGATGAGCACTGGAAAGAGCACTTGCGCTCAATGGATGAACTCAAGGGCGCTACGAACCTGGCTTCCTTTGAGCAGAAGGATCCACTGGTAGTTTACAAAATGGAGGCGTACACGCTGTTCGAGGCGCTGATCCGTACGGTGAACGAGTCAACCACGGCCTACCTGGCTAAAGGAGATCTGGTGTTGCAGGATCCTAAGGATGTGCAGGAGGCGCGGGCACCGCGCCGTCCGGTGGAAGCAAAGACCTCTACGAATCGTTCTGCGGCGGAGGAGGCGCAACGCCGCGCGGCCGAAGGCGCGACGCCACGTAAGAAAGTAGAAACCTTCCAGCGGGATCAGGCAAAAGTGAAGCGCAATGACCCATGTCCTTGCGGTAGTGGTAAAAAATTCAAGCATTGCCACGGAAAATAGCTTGTGGTCGTGGCTGCGTCTAATCAGTATTTTAAGTGACGAGCGACTGTAATGCGATGACGAAATACCTTTAGAATTATATTCTGAATGTGTTTTGTCATCGCGTTTTTTGTAGAAGCTTTACTGGTTTTATCAGGAGTTTCGGGTTATTATTTCGTTGGTCAAGTTTCGTCTGCGAAAAAAATGTCTTTGCTAAATGTTAATTTGAAGTGAATTGGTAGGGGAACTGTCTATATTGCGGCTGCTATCCGGAGATTAATTTACCAGGCATTTGTTCCCTCCGGCTGAGCTATAGGCTGTACGGTCATTTAGTGCATGATTTGATGATTTTAGCGGCATTACAGCTATTTTTTGACGACCTGAATTTTATCTGTTTCTAACTATAACGGAACACTCTGGATACTAAGCTTCTTTCCCCTTGAACAAGAAAATTGATCACACCTACCTGAAAGCAGATTGCCGGGCCGCAGACGTCGACCGGGTTTGTGCAGAGGCGCGCCAATATGGCTTCAAAGCTGTTTGTATCCCTCCGTTTTTTGTTGGCCGGGCCAGTAAGCTACTCCATGGAACAGGAGTAGCGGTAGCAACCGTAATCGCCTACCCTTACGGCTATACCGAAACCTCGATAAAGGTGCAGGAAATTCGTCGTGCGCTGGAAGAAGGAGCCGACGAAGTAGACGTTGTTATTAACCTCTCGGCGGTTAAGTCCGGAGACTGGGCCTATGTCCGTTCTGACCTCAATGCGGTGGTGACCACGGCACGTTTGAAAGGTAAGGTTTGCAAGATCATCGTTGAGATGAGCGAATTAACTGAGGGAGAACAACTTAAGGTTTGCGATATTTGCAACGAAGTGAAACCCACCTACGTTAAAACCTCGACAGGTACGAAGGGTGGGGCGACAGTCACTGACGTTCGTTTTTTACGCGGTAAGCTTTTGCCGGAGATTAAAATAAAAGCTAGTGGAGGTATACGCGATCAACGTTCTGCGATTGCGTTACTGGAGGCAGGTGCTGATCGTCTCGGTACATCTTCCGGACCTGCGCTGGTGAGCTAAACAGATGAATTATGGTACGCTTTTTCGTTATTGTATCCGTTCTGCTGGCAGGGCAATCCCTTTCAGCCCAGAATACCGTTTCGCTGGAGGTAGCTCCGGCTATCGGTGATTTACTTGAACTGTTTCAAACAGAGAGCGAAGCGGTGGATAAGATCCCCGGCTGGCGGGTTCAGGTACTGGCCACAACTGATCGGAATCGGTTAGAAACTGTTGAGCGTCAATTTAAAGTCAATTACCCCAGTATTGCCGTTGATTGGGTGCATACCAAGCCATACTACAAACTCCGGGCAGGTGCTTTTCAGACAAAACAAGAGGCGGAACGCCTTAAGTTTACCCTAGGAGAGCAATTTGAGGGGGTGTACCTCGTTAAGGACGAGATCTCAGAATCTGAGTTGTTGAAAATGTACTAATTCCTCTGCGCGTAGTAGTGGCAGCTGTTTTCGGAGGCCTTTATTGGTTACTATGGCAACTACCTTTCGCGGGTCCATTTTATTGCTGGGTATATTTCTATAGATGCAGGTACGATCCATTGATACATCACGGATTGACGTAGTAGCGGTCATTATGTACATCTTCCTTGTGGTTGGTGGTTTGATGATGATTCATTCTGTGGGGCGGCCGCCGGAAGGATACGGTGAGGATTATGCAGGAATATTAAACTCTCCCTTTGGCAAGCAATTGATCTGGGTGCTGATTTCCATAATGGCCTGGTTTTTCATCAACCTGATGATTGATCGCAAAGCCTGGCTGATGGGAGCGTATCCCATTTATGCCATGACAGTGGTTTTATTGGTGGCAGTATTGATTTTTGGAAAAGAGATCAATAACGCAAAGTCGTGGTTTAGCGTGGCGGGTATGACCTTTCAGCCCAGTGAATTGGCGAAATTTGGTACTTGTCTGGCTATGGCGGCTTATCTGAGTCAATGGGGTGAAAAATTGGATAGGATACGCCCGATCATTAATGGAGTGTTGTTGTGGGCAGTCCCTGCAGCACTGATCGTGCTGCAACCGGATCCTGGCTCGGCCCTGGTTTTTACTTCCTTCTTTATTGTAATGTATCGGGAGGGACTCCCTCCGTTACTGCTCATATTTGGTCTGTTTACGGTGGCTATGTTTTTGCTTGGGATCATGTTTCAGACTTGGTTTCTTGCGGGTGCATTACTGTCATTACTTATGATGGTCATGAGTTTTTGGGCGCCGCGGCGGCGGCGCCTGTGGGCAATCCAATCGATAGTTACTGCTGTAGTTGCCGGCGCATTGTATTACCTGGAAGTTGGCTGGCCCATTGTGGTTGGGCTTGGACTTCTGTTTGTTGGAACTACCGTGTATCATTTCCTTCGTAAGAACACACGCCTGGTCGGTACGGTAACTGTTGCGCTGGTTTGGGGGTGTCTCATAGCGGGTGCTGCCAACTTTACGTTTAACAACGTATTGAAGCAACATCAGCAGGACCGGATCGATGCATGGCTCCGCCCTGAGCGTTTGGACGAAAGGGGGGCTTTGTACAATATTATTCAGGCTAAGCTGGCGATTGCAGCGGGTGGTGCCTGGGGGAAAGGCAGGAATGAAGGTACAATGACGAAGTACGATTACGTTCCCGAACAAGAAACGGATTTCATCTTTACGGCCATTGGTGAAGAAGAGGGCTTTATGGGGGTCTTTTTTTTGATAGTAGGCTATATCGCCTTTTTGTGGCGACTAAGCTACATTGCTGAAAGACAGCGAAGAACGTTCTCACGGGCCTTTGCTTACGGAGTTGTGGGGATTCTTTTGATACACTTACTCGTTAATGTGGGCATGACGATGGGGATTATGCCTGTTATTGGTATTCCACTTCCGTTTATTTCTAAAGGTGGGTCTTCCCTACTCAGTTTCACGATGATGATTGCGGTGTTATTGAAAATGGACCGCCACCGGGCAGAAGTTTAGTAGGTCCGGACGGGCTGGTGCAATGATCGGTAGAGGTGCCGAGCTGGTCTTTTACCCGAAGCTACGGGGCCGCAATTACGTCACAACTAGACAACTTCAGAAAGAGAGCTAAAGAGCAAGAGACTGTTTAGGGTGCAACCCTTTATTGTGTCTACCGTCTTTCTTAACAACAGACCAATTACTTAACCGTGGGAGCACATCCAATTGTAAAAACTATGCCGACTGCCGCCGACTATCGCGATACACATCGCGAGCTGGTGTTGGGCTGTCAGCGGAAGGACCGTAGCGCGCAACGGGCGCTATACGGTCACTACGCCAAGCCCATGTATAACCTTTGTTTGAGAATGCTCAAACATTCGCACGATGCAGAAGACGTACTACAGGTTGCATTCGTGGACATCTTCGGAAAGATCAATACATTCAATTTCGAGGCTTCCATTAGTGCCTGGATCAAGCGGATCGTAGTGAACCGCTGCATTGATCACCTGAAGAAGCGCCGCCTATTAACCACGGACCTCGACCCTGCCCGCCATGACGCTGCTGTTGCTGATCCTTCCGTTGCACCTGCGTCCGCGCCCAAAAAAATGAGTGTTGATGCGATTAAAAAAGCAACGATGCAACTTAGTGAGGGCTATCGGGTAGTGCTCTCTCTGTACCTTTTTGAAGGGTATGACCACGAAGAAATTGCGTCTATTCTCGACATCAGTGTCGGGACCAGTAAATCACAATACAGCCGCGCCAAAAAGCGCCTGGCTGCTATCCTTAACGAACAAAAATAATCCTCCCTATGGCACATGATGAGCTCGAGGATTTCATCCTCAATAACCGCGATAGCTTTGATGACGAAGCCCCCACCGATAACCTTTGGAGCCGGATCGAAACATCCATATCCGCAGGTGACGATGACAAGGACCTTCTAGAAGACTTTGTTTTTGTCAATCGTGACGACTTCGATGACACTACGCCACCTCCCCGGTTGGAGGGGCGCGTCTTCGCCGCCCTTAATGCGGAGATGGAGCTTGCCGGCGCAACGCCCGCTGCTCCCCTCACGGTGGCTCACCGACGTCGTCGGATCGGGACAATCATGGGCATCGCTGCTTCACTGCTACTGCTGCTGACGGCTGCCTTCTCCCTGGGAAATAATCGCGGATACCGCGCTGCGGAAGCCGACCTGGTTGCCCTCGAATTAGAGCGGATCGACCCGGATATGGCCGAGGCTGAGAAGTTTTACCAAAAGGAGATTAACGCCCGGTTTACCAAAGTGGAGGCGTCAACGGACGATCCTCAGCTGATACAAGACCTGGAAGCTATTGATAAAGCAACCGAAGAAATTCGGACCGCCTTACTCGAAGTTCCCGTGTCGCAACGGCCTGACCTGGTTAATGAATTGATTGAAACCTACCGTACTAAGCTGGACATTCTGATTAAAGTCCAACAACATCTTCCTTCTAACGACAAAGCGTCAACTACTCAAATTGAAACTGATGAACTTTAATAAAT
>CAZTTF010000018.1:0-11805 GCA_964616365.1 uncultured Lewinella sp.
CTAATCCAAAAAACACAGCCATTCCAAATTATATTAAGACATTAGAACTATGAAAAACGTACTACTACTATTGCTTTGCTTGTTCTCCCTTACTGCCTTCGCGCAGCATTCCAGCCAAAGTGTTTCCGTTACGAAAACAAAGGATACTTTCACCTATCACGTCAAGCTGGACAATAGCAGAAGCAAGGAGTTATCCGATGCTTACCTGAAGTTGGTACACGGCAAAAAAGACCCCGGAGTATCAGAGATCAACGGCACTTCGGAAATGGAGACGGCCAACGGAACAACTATCTCACTGAATACCCGCCGCGGAACACTGAAGATTGAAAGCAACAAAGACAACAAATCAAGTATGCTGGAGGCGGAGCGCTACGCAGAGGCCCTTAAGGGACTACTTAAGCTACAGGAAGGACCAACACCTCCTACCCCACCGGCACCACCAAAGATCAACTAGCGCGTTGTCAAGCAGGACTTTCAACCTTTCTTTAAACTACCCCCTAGCTCCCTAGTTCCTAGCTCCTTAGCTCCTTAGCTCCTCCCCAACATGAACCACGGCATCCTAATCATTGACGACGATACTACTGTTGCTACCAGTCTTGAACTGCTGCTCAAGCGGGCAGGCTACCGCGTACAGAGCATCCATCGGATGGAGGAGGCACTGCCGACCATCGAGGCGTTCAAGCCCGCCCTCGTTCTGCTTGACATGAATTTCACGATCGACACCAGTGGAAAAGATGGCATGATGCTCCTGAAAAGGATACTCACTGCTTTTCCACGCCTTGCCGTTATTCAAATGACGGGTTGGGCTACGGTACAACTCGCCGTCGAAGGAATGAAAGCGGGCGCCCGGGATTTCATTGCCAAACCATGGGACAATCGAGAGCTATTGAATGCCGTAGCGATCCAGATTGACAAACTACCTCCGGGTTTCGGGCATGGAGGAAGCGCGGACGCAGGTGCAAAGGAAGGGGATATACGAGCCGGGGGCGTAGACACTTTCTCGGGCATAATCGGAGAATCAGCGGCCCTGAAAACGGTCCTTGACCAGGCGCGGCGCGTAGCCGCGACCCAGGCTTCCGTCCTGATTACCGGAGAAAGTGGCTCTGGCAAAGAGCTGGTGGCAGAAGCCATCCACGCCGCCTCCAAACGTGCTGCTAAACCCTTCGTCGCCGTCAACCTCGGCGGCATTCCTCAAGGCCTCTTTGAGAGTGAGCTTTTCGGACACAAAGCCGGAGCCTTTACCGATGCACGTGCCGACCGTAAGGGCCGTTTCGAGCTCGCTGAAGGCGGCACCTTGTTCCTCGATGAGATTGGTGACCTCGACCTTAGTGCGCAGGTAAAACTCCTGCGCGTTTTGCAAGAGCGTCAGTATGAGCGCCTGGGGGAAAGCCGTTCCCGCACCACCGACATCCGGATTCTTTCGGCTACCAGCCGGGACCTCAGCTCCATGGTGACAGCCGGCACCTTCCGCGAAGACCTCCTCTACCGGATCAACCTTATCCATCTCCACCTGCCGCCCCTGCGGGAGCGGCCGGGAGACATTCCCTTGCTCGCAGAACACTTCCTCAAGAGTGCACGTAAGCGCTACGACCGTCCGGACCTCAAACTGGGTAAACCAGCTATTAACTGGCTGCGCCACCAGGAGTTTCGCGGCAATATCCGCCAACTGCAAAACCTGATGGAGCGTACCGCTATTCTGGCGCCCGCTACGGTCATCCAGGTCGAAGACCTCGAACAGCAGAGCAATGCTACCACTACCGGCAACCAGGAATTTGCCCCCAGTGGAATGACGCTTGAGCAGATGGAAATCAAGATGATCAAAGCTGCTCTGGCCCGCAACGGTAGTGAAATTGCCGCTACGGCCCGCGAACTTGGTCTGACCCGAGCAGCGCTGTACCGCAGGATTGACAAGTACGGGATATCTTAGCGCCTTGTCCTCCTCAGCCAAATACATCCTGTACCTCGCAACGCTGCACGTCGCCCTGGCGGTGCTGGCTTACTATTTGCTCTCGGACCAGAAAGCGCTGGTCTTTGTAGCGGAATTGGTACTGATGCTCTCAGCCTACATTGCTTTTAAGATTTACCGGTCTATCATCTCCCCCCTGCAGCTGCTGGGCCGCGGCGCTGCCGCGCTGGAAGACCAGGACTTCTCGGTAAAACTGATGCCTACCGGCAGCCTGGAAATGGACCGGATCGGCAACATCTACAACCGGATGATCGACCAGCTCCGGGAAGAACGGGTGAGTAGCCGGCAACGGGAAGAGTTCCTCGATCAATTGCTGGAGTCGGCAGAGCTCGGCATCATCATTCAGGACTTTGACGGGAAGGTAGCCAGCATGAACAATTGGATGCAGCGCAAGCTTAACCAGGATGGCTTCCGCAATGCTGTTCTGGAACCAGCCCTGCACCTGCGGCCCCGCCATGCCTCCGCCGAAGCTACGGGCCATGATGTTTTTGTTGCCCCCGACAATCGGCGTTATCACGTAGAAGCCGCCACCTTCGTGGACCGGGGATTTGAGCGTGGTTTTTTAGTGATTCAGGACGTCACCAGCGAGTTACTCGCCGCCGAAAAGGACGCCTACGGGAAAGTAATTCGGATGATGGCCCACGAGGTCAATAATTCCAACGCAGCCATTGTCTCTGTCTTACGCTCAGTCCTGGAAGCAGCCCAGGATAATGACCCACAATTGGCTAGCTTAAATCAGGATTACCTGCCAGTGATCATCAACCGCGCAGAGAATATGACCACCTTCATGCGCAACTTCGCCCGCGTCATTCGCCTGCCAGTGGCAGAGAAAAAGCGAATTGACCTCAACGAACTACTCCACCGGACCGGAGAAGTAATGGTCAACGTGCTCGCCGAAGCCAACATCGAACTCCGGTATGAACTGACGCCCGGCAAGGTGTGGATAATGGCGGACCCCGCCCACCTCGAGCAGGTCGTCGTCAATGCCCTGACCAACGCCCGGGAAAGCATCGGCAAGGATGGGAACATAAGAGTAAGCAGCCAGACCTTCCCTTCTGGCTTTGCGGTAGCAGATGACGGCCCGGGGATTCCGGCAGCCATTGCGGAGCAGCTTTTTACCCCGTTTTTCAGCACCAAACCTACCGGGCAAGGTGTTGGCCTCACCCTCACCAGAGATATTCTCGAGGCCCACGATGCGAGTTATTCCCTCCAGACCGAAGCTGATGGATGGACGCGGTTGCGTGTCCTGTTTAATGTTGAGCGATAGTTAATGCCTTAGTCCAGGCACTTCCGGTAGTCAAAATGGGTAGGTCCTTTGGGAAAAGCATACCGGTATTCCTCAATATACGCCTCCCGGTCGAACGTACTTTTCCCGTAAGTCGGGGTATACCTTGCCCGGTCCCAGAAATTGGTGCGTGGATCTACTGCTCGGGGATCTTTTGTTTCCAGCAGGCGCGCCTCGAGGCGCGCGCGCAGACTGGCCAGCCTGTTAGCTTGTTCCGGAGATACGGCGAGATTGATCATCTGATGAGGATCCGCCGTCAAATCGTACAGCTCTTCTTCGGGGCGCTTGCCGAAGGCAAGCTTGAAAAGCGTGGACTGCGGATCGCGCAGCATCAGCATTTTGGTAATTGAGTTATCTACGTCGCCGTAGGCCCCAACGCTAAGTACGGCCTCAGGATCTCCCGCCGGCCAGCGTTCGGGGTAATAGTTGCGGATATACAGATAGTCTTCCGTCCGTAGCGCACGAATGGCATAGCTACCAGAGTCAGCCCTCACCTGCGCGTGTCGTTCACGCTCGATGATGACCTCCTTGCCCGTGAACGACTGTTCGCCTCCAGCACCTGCCCCTCCTCCTGACCGCAACACGGGCAAAAGGCTTTCCAGGGTCATCGCTGCCGGCACCTCTACGCCGGATGCTGCGACGAAGGTCGGCGCCAACGAAGCAAGGTTCACCAGGCCATCATACACTTTCCCCGCAGGTATCCTGGCTGGCCAATGTGCCACAAAGGGCATACGGGTACCTGCATCGTAGATGGTGGCCTTGGCCCGGGGGAAGGGCATCCCGTTATCGCTGGTCACAATAATGAGGGTATTGTCTAATTCTCCCCGTGCCCGCAGCAGATCAACTACCAAGCCGACATGACGATCAAACCGTTCTACCTCTGCGTAATAATCCAGCATATCATTGCGCACACAGGCCACATCAGGCAGGAAGGGAGGGACCGATACGGAGTCCGGTTTCATCCCGGTCAAGGCGCCCAGGTTAGGGGTATACACCCGGTGAGGGTCGGAGCTGCCAAACCAGAAACAGAAGGCTTGATCGGGGTCTTTCTCATCCAGAAAGCTGACGATGTCCCGGTAGCGTTTCCCGGCAGGATTATGGGTACGCCCCTGCGCTTTGAAATCACCCGGGGCCCAGCCTTTTTGATCATGGCCCACTAAATAGCCGGCAGCCTCCAGTACTTCCGGATAAACGACCATGTCTCCCGGGAATTCACTCCATAGGTTCCCGGCCACGCCGTTCTGGTGTGGGTACCTGCCCGAGAGAATACTGGCCCGGGAAGGGCTACAGCTTGGAGACGCACAAAAGGCGTTCGTGAACAGCATTCCGTTGGCGGCAAGTGCGTCGAAGGCCGGCGTTCTGACCGTCTTATCTCCGTATACCCCTGCGTGGGGGAAAGACCAGTCATCGGCAATAAAGAGTAAGATATTCGGAGGGGGGAGTTGAGGGTCATCGAGGGGCTGCTCCCCGGACGCACAGGTACAAAGCAAGAAGAGGAAGGAATAAGCAATTGAACGCATAACCGAATTTAAGGGATGAAAAAGATAGCCACTCTGCCGGACTCAACAAAACACTTACGAAAGTCACCTTTTTGGCCAGCCGCCATCACCCTATGCACAATGCGCCCCGGCTTCTCCCTATCTTCGCGCCAATGAGTAAGAGCTACCAACTACAACGCGTAACGGACTTTAAGCATTTTCACGCCGTCCTTGACGAGGTTTACCGGGGAAACAAACAATACGTTTATCCCCTTCGGTCAGACATCGAAGGTATCCTGAGCGAAAAGAATGCCGCGTATGACGGAGACAACCTTCGTCTCTGGGTTGTTTTAGAAGAAGGGAACCGTGCAGTAGGCCGCATCGCTGCCTTCATTGACAAATCCCGGAACGAGGAGCTGACCCTTCCCGTTGGCGGCATTGGCTTTTTTGAAAGCATCGATAACGATCAGGTAGCAGAGCTCCTCTTTTCGACGGCGGAAGACTGGCTGCGGGCAGCAGGCATGCAGGCCGTTGACGGGCCAATCAACTTTGGTGAAAGAGACAAGTTCTGGGGGCTCCTCATCCGGGGTTGGTACCGGCCAATCTATCAGGAAACCTACAATCCGCCTTACTACCAGCGGATGTTTGAAGACCGCGGGTATCAGCACCACGAGCAATGCCTGACCATGCGGGGCGTGGTCGCCGAATTCCCCGGAGAACGTCTCGGCATGTTAGCGGGTCGCGTCAAAGAACGGTACGGACTGTACACCAAGCAGATTGACAAGAACAACCTGGCACAAGGAGCCAATGACTTCGCAGAGGCCTACAACTCAGCCTTCAATCATTGGCCGTACTTCAAACCGCTCTCGGGTGACGACATCTTGCCAACCTTCCAGCAGATGAAGCCCATCATGGATCCTCATCTGACGTGCCTCGCCTACGATAAAGATGATCGCCCGATCGGGCTGGCAGGGCTGATCCCTGACATCAACTGCTTCATGAAGGATGTCAACGGGAAAATGGATTGGAAGGGACTTCCCCGCTTCCTCTGGCGTCTGAAGTTCCAGAAACAGCCGCGCAACTGCAAAGGCGTTGCCTTTGGTATTGTGAGTGACTATCAGCGTATGGGGGTTTACCCCCTCATGGTCGACGCCATGTTCCAAAGTGGGAACCGTCACACCAGTCGGACCTACCGCTACGTTGATATGGCCACCATTCGGGGCCATAACGAGGTTATGGTTAAGACCTGCCAGAAAATGAATACCGACGTACACCGGGTGCACATGGCATACCGCAAAGCACTCGTTAAGGGGGCCAGCTGGGAGGCTTTTGACCAGATGGACGTCTCTGCCGTAGACATGGGGCAGTACGGTATCTCCTGAGACTAACGTGAGGCTCGGGGAGTATATCAAGCTTCCCGACCGCCTACAGGGCGGTATAGTGCTTTTGGTTGAACAGTGAACTACTGGGGTTGCGCCAGCCGCAACCTTCGCCGTTCCAAAGAGCATCTGCCTGGAGTGGGCCCCAGCTTCCGGGCGTGTAGCTGTAAAGTGGTACTTCGTCGTTTTTCCAGGCCTCAAGGATGGGGTCAATGAAAGCCCAGGCAGCTTCGACACTGTCTCCGCGCGCGTAGAGCGTGGGTTGCCCCTTCATACAGTCGAGTAAAAGACGGGTGTAGGCTGCAGGGACATCCTTCTTGGTGAGGTCTCGGTAGAAGAAGTCCATATCAACACTCTTCACCCGGAAACCTTCTCCGGGAACTTTCATACCGAATTCCAGCGCCATGCCTTCGTCTGGCTGGATCCGGATGATTAATTGGTTATCACAGCTCATGGCGTAGTCATCATATTCCGAGAACAGCGCCTGAGGTGGATTTTTGAAGGTGATTACTACTTCCGTCAGCTTCAGGGGGAGGCATTTTCCCGTCCGGACGTAAAAAGGCACGCCGGCCCACCGCCAGTTGTCAATGAAGAACTTCATCCCCACGTAGGTTTCCGTCTTGCTCTTTTCCGGCACTCCGGGTGCATCCCGGTAGGCGACTACCTCTTCTCCGTCTTTCGTTTTTCCTGCTGTGTACTGAGCACGGATAACGTTGTTCTTGATGTCTGCCTTGGAGTAGGAGCGCAGAGACTTGAACAGCTTCAGCTTCTCGTCCCGGATGCTCGGTGCATCAGCCCGAATCGGAGGCTCCATGGCTACGTGAGCCAGGACTTGCAGCAGGTGGTTTTGCACCATGTCGCGCATCGCGCCACTGTCATCGTAGTAGCCGCCACGGCTACCTACTCCTACTGTTTCCGCCGCCGTAATTTGTACGGACTGCACGTAGTTACGATTCCATAAGGGCTCAAAGAAACCATTGGCAAATCGGGTTACCAGCAGGTTTTGTACTGTCTCCTTGCCCAGGTAGTGGTCGATCCGGTAGATGGTATCTTCCCGAAAATGCTCCTGGATATCTTTGTTTAGTTTGATTGCCGAGGCCTCGTCGTAGCCAAAAGGCTTCTCGACAATCAGGCGTGACCACCCCTCTTCGCTGTCATTCAAACCGGCCTTAGCCAAAGCTGCCGGAATAGTGCTGTAGAGCGTAGGTGGTGTAGAAAGGTAGAAGATGTAGTTCTGTCCGACGGCAAAGTCTTCGTCCAGCTTTCGGAGCCGGGCTGCCAGGGCATTGATATCTTCTTCGCTATCGTAAGAGGCCAGGTCCTGGTAAAACAGCTTCTCCGAAAATGCTTTTACATCTTCGTCCGAAGCATCCTTCTGGTTAAAGTGCTCATTGTTCGTTACCACTTTCTCCCGAAAGTCTTCGTCCGTAAAGTCTGTGCGGGAAGCACCCAGCAGCGCAAAGTTTTCCGGCAGGTAGCCACCACGGAAGAGGTCGAACACGGCCGGGATCAACTTGCGTTGGGCAAGATCTCCTGACGCGCCGAAAATGACGAGTACGTGGGGGTCGAGGGAACTATTGGGCATAGTGGTAAATTTTCGAGAGGAGGTATTTAACAGAAATGTCTCTTCACCAAAGGTGGCAACTTTGCCGAAGGTTTCATGCGCCAGGCACTAATTTTAGCCCAGAAACAAAAAAATATTATCCATGACCATTGGAATTGCAACTGACCACGGCGGTATTGAGCTCAAAGAGCAAATACAGGAATACCTGATTAGCAGGGGATTTTCCGTGCGCGACTTCGGCGCTTATGCCTACGACAAGCAGGACGATTTTCCGGACTTTGTGGTTCCGCTGGCCCGCGCCGTTGGCGCGGGGGAGGTAGACCGCGGTATCGCCTGCTGTGGCAGTGGCGTCGGCGCCAGCATTGCCGCTAACAAGATAAAAAATGTCCGGGCCTGCCTAGTTAACGAGTCCTACTCCGCAGCCCAGGGGGTGGAGCACGATGATATGAATATGATCTGCCTCGGTGGCCGGGTGATCGGTATTGCACTGGCCCAAACGCTGGTCGATGCCTTTTTAGGTGCGGAATACACTGCCCTACCCCGTCAGCTCAGGAGAATGGGAAAAGTGGCGGACCTGGAGAAAGGCTGGGGGGAGTAATCCTCGCAGCGGTGCGGACGTAGGGTAAACCCACCCTGCACCCTGCGTCCGCGCCCCTTTTCCTGAAGCCGTGTTATATTACGTGTCAGTATGGACCCGGCACCACATCAATCTAACGACAAACGGAATTTATCTACCTGGCTGGACAGTCTCCAGCAGGAGAGCTGGCAGCTCGAACTTCTCATTAGTGGTTTTTCCATTTTCCTCCTCCTGGGGGGCTGGAGTTGGCTCGAAGGGCTGGAATATGACTTCATTCTCCTGTTTCAGGGTTCTGACAGTTATGACATTTTTGGCCCGCTTTACTACGGAGGGCGCGTTGCCTACGGGACGTTAATCGGGTGTCTTCTGCTACACGTCATGCTACGGGGGCTCTGGATTGCTGCCGTTGGGCTACGCTCCGTTTCCGGAGGAATCGATTACGATAAATTGCGGTATTCCCCGTATTTCCGCGAACGTCTGCAACGTCGGATGGGGACCTTCGACACCTACATCGAAGGGCTGGAAAGGTATTGCAGCGTATTCTTCTCGGTCGCCTTCCTTATCTTTTTCTGCTTCTTCAGCATCGTCAGTTGCCTGATGATCCTCACCCTCATCCAAACGACCTGGCTGAGCCTCTTCGGCCTTGAAATCTACGATGTGGACTTCTGGGAGACGGGCATTCCGGGCTTCCTTTTTGCTATTGCCTGCGTGCTGTATTTTATTGATTTTGTCACGCTCGGCCTGTTCAAACGGCTGAAGCTAGTGAGTAGGCCCTACTACTATATTTACCGAATAATGGGCTGGGTAACACTGGCCCGTTTTTACCGGCCACTTTACCACAACCTGATCGATGATCGCTTTGGCCGCAGGTTGGTGCTGCTGCTCCCCTTGCTTGTCTTCGGAATCATTTCACTTACTTCCCTCCGGCCTGTTAAGTACACCTACCTTCCAGGCACCCTGGGTGACGGCCAGGAATGGGTCTTAAAAGACTTTTACGACGACGAGGCAACCAACATTACCTATCGCTCGTGGCGGCTGTCGTTGTCTTCGCGCTTTGTCAAGAATAACTATGTTGAGGTTTTCGTGCCGTACATTCCCATTAATGATGATGACTTGATTGCACTCGTCGACTCGACGTTGGAAGTAGCCCGGTACACGGGTTTAATTCTGGGGGGACCGGTAAATATCGGCACCGCCAACAATGAAAACGCCGATCACACCGCCCTGCTAAATGCTTTTAGCAGCCTGCAGCAACTCTACCTCAACGATAGCCTGGTGACCGTTCGCCCCCGTTTTTACCAACATACTATCCGTAAGCAACCGGGAATACTGTACACCATCCCCGTACACGAGCTCCCCGTTGGCGAGCACTCCCTACGCCTAGATCGGCGCATGTACCTCAAGGACACCGTAGCTTTCTCCGAAGGTTATAGCCTTTATTTTTACAAATAATCTATGTCAAGCGAAAACAGCAAAAAGACCACCCTGGCCAAGTGGCTCGACAGCATTCAGCAAGACAGCTGGCAGCTTGAACTCGTGATCAGTGGTATCGCCATTTTTCTGCTGGTTGGTGCGTATCAACCCTTAATAGCGTTCTCCGACCAACTCGCGATGGTTACTTTGGGCAACAGCACTATACTTATCGTGCTTGCCGGTGCTTTTGTCATTATCCGTATCGGCTACCTGGCCCTGCTCATCACCTTCCTGTTCCACTTGTTGCTGCGCGGCTTTTGGATCGGTGCCGTTGGCTTACGTTCTGTTTCCGGAGATTTTGATTACGATGTCTTAGGGTTTCAGCCCCGCTATACCGATTGGTTACGCAAGCAGTTAGGCTCTTTTGACGACTACATTGAACGGTTAGAAATACAGTGCAGTGTTGCTTTTTCTTTCGCCTTCCTGATTTTCTTTTGCATCCTGAGTCTCGGTTTCTTCACTGCCGTAGTAGCATTCATCACCTATATTGTTGCGTGGGCGGCAGGTGTCACTTCCACCGCCGACCCTTCCGGATGGCAGATTGGGATTACCGCATTGGCCAACCTCTCCGTCATCCTCTTTGGTCTGCTTTACCTCATTGACTTTTCCAGTCTGGGGTGGTTCAAGAAACGCTCCTGGCTAAGCAGCATTTATTTCCCCATCTACCGCTTGATGGGGTGGCTGACCCTCGCTTCTCTTTACCGGCCAATCTATTATAACCTGATCGATCACCCCTTCGGACGAAAACTCGTCAAGCGGCTATGGCTTGTCATTTTCCTTGGCCTTGTCGGTGGATCTACCAGCATCGTTCGCTTCCCCTTCTTCCCTCATACTACTGCCGGGGCCTCCCTGATCACTTCCAGCCACTATCTCGACGAGGATAGCATTCAGGGTTTAGCATTCGGCAGCCCCAGCATAGCGAGCCGCTATGCTGAAAAGGATTATCTTGAGGTCTTTATTCCTTACCGGCCGGGGGCACATGATCGGTTTATCAACCATCTTTATCCAAGTTTGTCTAAAGCGCACCGGTCTGACTTTGCCATAAATGGCCCGATTCACCTTTACCACTCCGAAAATGCCAAAGTAGACAACGACAGTCTGCTGATGGCCCATCGCAGCTTGCACCAGCTGTACCTGAATGACAGCCTGATTGCCGAGGTTCCGTGGAAATTTTACAGCCATCCCAAGCGAAACCAGCCTGGCTTACGCTACGATCTCCCCGTCTACGACCTACCCCGTGGCGAGCACCAGCTCACCCTGGAAGGTTACATATTGACCCAGAGCGATAGCCTGTACTGGGGGACACGAACGGTCATTTCTTTCTTACGATAAGCCAACAGCTACCATTCCGGGGCGCGGACGCAGGATGCCGTGAAAGGTTCCGGGGGAAAGGCCGTGAAGATCCGAAAGACCGGAAAGGCGACACTATGTGCGCCCTACTTTTAGCGGGTGTCATAAATTTAGCACCTTGGCCTGCCTGCGCAAAAAATCGTACAATTTCCGGCAACATTGAACCTCCGGCAAACACGTACCTTTGTTTAATAGTAACTATAAGTATTACCCAAACTCAGCAAGATGAACCACCAGCTTTACGATTTCGGCATGATCGGCCTCGGCGTCATGGGACGCAACTTCCTCCTTAACGTTGCCGACGATGGTTTTGCCGCTCTGGGCACCGACATCAACGAAGACTCCGTTAACGCCCTCAACGAAGAAGGGGAAGGCATGAATGTCATGGGCGTCCACACCCAGCAGGAGTTCGTGTCCTTACTGAGCAAGCCCCGCAAAATAATGCTACTCGTTCCTGCGGGTAAAATTGTCGACAAGGTAATTGAAGGGTTACTCCCCCTACTCGACGAAGGAGACATCATTATTGATGGAGGTAACAGCCACTATGATGACACCAACCGCAGATACGAGCAACTCAAGGAGCAGCATATTCGCTTCCTGGGAACCGGTGTTTCCGGGGGCGCCGAAGGCGCCCGGCGCGGTCCTTCCATCATGCCCGGAGGAGACAAATCTGCCTGGGAAGTCGTCAGGCCTATTCTCGAAACCGTTGCCGCTAAGGTCGGAGACGACCCTT
>CAZTTF010000019.1:0-2647 GCA_964616365.1 uncultured Lewinella sp.
GGTATGATGAAGGTGGTCAATTAACAGAAGCCGTAAGACGTAAACCTTATTCCGTAGTGCTTTTAGACGAAATTGAAAAAGCGCACCCTGATACCTTTAATATCTTACTCCAAGTCTTGGATGAAGGTCGCTTAACGGACAATAAAGGACGTATTGCTGACTTTAAAAATACAATAGTAATTATGACCTCTAATATGGGTAGTCATATTATACAAGACCGTTTTACAGCGACTAAAGATATTCCAACAGCAATGGAAGCTGCAAAAACAGATGTCTTAGGTTTATTAAAACAAACGGTTAGACCTGAGTTTTTAAACCGTATAGACGATACCATATTGTTTACACCTTTATCAAAAGAAAACATTATAGATATTGTAAACATACAGTTAAAATCAGTAACCAAAATGATAGCAAAACAAGGCATAACTTTTGACGCGACACAAGAGGCTAAAGCTTACTTAGCTAATAAAGGTTATAATCCTGAGTATGGTGCACGACCAGTAAAAAGAGTCATACAAAAAGAAGTGCTTAACCAATTGAGTAAAGAAATTTTGGCAGGAAAAGTAAGTACTAACAGTATTATTCTCCTAGATGAATTTGATGAAGCACTTGTTTTTAGAAATCAAGGCGACCTGGTTATTGAAGAATTTTAATCTACATGTGTAACAAATTTGCCGCTGAACAGTCTTTATTATGATTGGTTGGTCTGCTTAGCGGCAGACAGCATAAGGCAACGTAAAACGGTTTGAGACGTCCAAACTAAAGTAACGTTGCCTTTTTTTTATGGACATCTGTAACAAGTTAGATAATTAGGCTACTTATGTTCAAAATATAATTTAGCTATGAAAACTATTAAAAGACTATTAGCATTAGCTGTAATAACATTAACATCATGTTTTACAACAAATGCACAACAATTAGAAAACTCAACGCTCTGGAAAATATCAGGAAATGGATTAGAAGAACCTTCTTTTCTTTTTGGTACTATTCACATTACTTGTGATGCAACCATAGAACCCGATGTAAAAAAAGCGTTGGATGAGACATCACAGATTGTGCTAGAAATTGATATGGATGACCCAGATATGCAAGCCAAGATGATGCAAGGCATGTATATGAAAGATAACAAAACTTTGAAGGATTTAGTCTCTGATGAGGATTACAAAGCTATAGATAATATGTTTAAAAAACATTTGGGTGTATCTGTACAAATGCTTCAGAATACAAAACCATTCTTTTTAACTGCATCTTTATATCCTAAACTAATTGATTGCCCTATGCAATCTTTTGAAATGGAAATCTTAAAAATAGCAAAAGAACAGAACGAAGAGGTTAAAGGTTTAGAAACTATAGAAGACCAATTAAATCTATTTGAGGAGATTCCTTATGAAGACCAAGTTAAAGATTTAGTTCGGTCAGCAAAAGATGATTTAGCGTATGATAAATCAATTTTTGCAAAATTACTTGAAGTGTATAAAACTGAAAACATTACTGAAATGGTAGATATGGTTAGTGATGAAAATTATTCTTCAACAGCAAAATACCAAGACAAACTTTTAGATAACAGAAATAAGAATTGGATTCCAAAAATAAATGAATACGCAAAACAACAACCAACATTCTTTGGTGTTGGTGCAGGCCATTTAGCAGGAAAAAATGGTGTCATTAACCTTTTAAGAGCTGAAGGTTATACTGTTGAAGCTATTAAGTAATTTCTGTTCTATATAAATTACAAAAAGGCGTCAAATTTGACGCCTTTTCTGTTTGAAGTTATCATTATTCCTCATAAGTAAGATAATCATATGCCTTAATTATTTAAAAAAATAGGACAACTATTAATGCTATTTATTGTCCTTTTTAATATGAAAATCAGATAAATAGAGGCTTCCTCAAAACTCTACAAAGTGCAAAAATATCCGACAAACAACAAAAATTATTAAAATTTAGTAGATATATAGAAACTTTATTTGTAGATTAGCTTGCTATTAATTCCATTTATTTGCTTCAAGACAATTGCTCTTCTTGATGCTTACCCTCTAATTTAGAGTAAACATAATAATAATTAAAATATCCCTTCCCCCATGGAGTTAAATGCGTACATAGACCACACCCTTTTAAAAGCATCTGCTACAGAAAGAGACATTATAAGACTTTGCAATGAAGCTATTACATACAATTTTAAAACCGTATGTGTAAGCAGTAATTATGTGCCTATAGCCTATCAAGTATTAAAAGAAACACCTGTAAAAATATGTGCTGTAGTTGGTTTCCCGCTTGGCGCTATGTCTACACAAGCTAAAGTTTTTGAAGCTAAACAAGCCATAGAAGATGGAGCTTCAGAGATTGATATGGTGATGAATATCGGTCTATTAAAAAGTAGAAATTATGTTGCTGTATTAAAAGACATTAACAATGTAAAAGTAGCGGTAGGTAATACAACCTTAAAAGTTATACTAGAAATTAGTGAGCTTTCTAAAAATGAAATTGTAAAAGCTTGCGAAATATGTGTAGATGCTAAAGCAGACTATGTAAAAACCTCAACAGGTTTTTCTAAAAGTGGTGCAACATTGACTGCCGTTAAGATTATGAAAAAAACAATAAAAGGTAGAGCAAAGATAAAAGCCTCTGGTGGTATTAAAGACCATAA
>CAZTTF010000020.1:0-19679 GCA_964616365.1 uncultured Lewinella sp.
AAACATTTCGGGTACTGGCGAACAAGTATTTACCCTGGACGGAACATTTGTTTTGGTGAAAGATAGCCTTTATGCTTTCTCCCTGACCCAAACGGATAATCTACTTTCAGCGCCTGTAAATTTTGAGGCAAGTACCGCTAATCCATATGCAGAAGGGCAGTATTTTGAAGGACTTAATATTGATGCGCTTCAGACTATTGCAACCGCTGACCTCGTTTTCGAATTGAGGGTGGCCGTCGATACAACTGCCGTATCCACCCGCCCCGACTTGTTGACCTCCGTCGTCAACCTCACGGCCTTCCCCAACCCGACGGCTGGCGACTTCACGGTGGCTTACGACCTGGCGGAGCAAAGTAACGTTACCGTGGTACTCTACGATCAGCAGGGCCGCGTCTTGCGCAAGTTGGCGCAGGGCCGCCAGGCGGTGGGCACGCAGCGCGTGACCGTTACCAATCAGGACCTGCCGGCAGGTGTGCTCTACTACGGCTTACAGACCGAGCGGGGGCATAGTGCGGTAAAGGCGATCGTGGTCCGCTAACTCAAAGTGGGCGCGGCCGCAGGTGCCAAGGGAGTAGTGAAGCAGTGTATTCGTTCCGCGCGCTTCCGCGCGTAGACAAGCAGGCTGCAAGCCTGCACAACTAGATTCATTGCTTTTCTTACCGCTCATGGCACCCGCGGCCGCGCCATTTTCTTAATTCGAAGCTTATACTGCCTATTTTTTCCGGACAACATCATATCCGCCCTGACGGAGACATAAACCTGGAGCTGAATAGTTACACTTACCGCCCTCCTGCAAATGTTGCATAACGTTTAAGCCATAACGACATTGAATAGGAAGCCGGATTCTGGTACAGGATAAACAAGTTGTCGAGTTGGGAGTGGTCTCCGGAAACGATGCTTTATTAGCCAATGGTTGAATCATTGGCCTTTGGCATGCCCCCTGCTAAAGCTTAAAATTTACAACAGGATAGAACACCAGCTGCTTTGAAAAGTAGCTGGTTTCTTATTTAATTCATCTGCTTGGGAGGAGAAGATAAAGGTGGGGGAGACGTTCTTCAGAGACTTTATCGGATCGTTTTCAGCTATTGCCATATTAGGTGTTTTAACTCTATTTATTGGTGTTAAATACCTGTTTTTGGCTGTTAAAAGACATCCTTAATACCACTAGTTATCTTTGTTTTCCTACTTTACACCGGTATTCGATCTGACAATTGGAGAGGTATTATCAAACCGCTATGGGATAATGCTCGTCTGTACACAATGAAAAGTAAAACCCTTGATTATACCATTTCGACTTTCCTTAACGGGTAAGCTGTGCCATAGATTATTATCGTGTGCATCACTGCTTTTAGTTGTTGTCAATGGGGTAACGGCTCAGCCCTCTTCACGGGAGCAAATCAATATTTACGAAGAAGCGTACCTGCAGGGTTTCTCATTGATGGAAACGAGTAAAGGGGCAGAGGCTGAAATAATTTTCAGCGACCTGATTAAGTGCTTGAGCGAATCACCCGAAAGAAATGAGCTGCTTATTTTGAAAGCTAACGTTGGCCTGGCGTTTAGCCTGGAGCGTCAACGGGATTTCGAGCCAGCTATGGAAATGCTTTTGCCGTTGCTGGAAGAGGCTAAAGCTCAGAAAGCGTATGCAGTACAGGCGCAAATTTTGATACGCCTGGCGCTCATCCACGAACAAACGAACTTTGCGGGTATCTGTGCGGAATATTTAAGAAAAGCAGAGCAATTGATAGAGCGCCATGATCTGGCTGAGGAATGGCCCCAACTGGCAGTCCGGTGGTCTTCCTATCATAGGATTTACGATAACCCGGATTCTTCACGGTATTATGCTGCGCTAGCTGCTGAGTTGGGAGAGAAATTTGCTCAGCCAATTCATGCAGGCGATGGGTACATGCTTCAGGGAGTGATGACAAGCGATATCAATAAGTCAATAGCTTCTTTTGAGCAGGCGAGCAATCATTTTGCTGTTGCCGGAGATTTTTACGGAAGTGCCTCGATACTGGCAAATCTTACAGGTATAGCCTTGGAGCAAGGAGATTATGCTAAGGCACTAGTCTATAATAGTGATGGGCTGAACTTCCTGAGTCAGGTAATATCAAGTGATACCAGAGAACTAAGGTTCAGGGCTAAGTTATTACGGCTAAGAGCAAGTATCTATAGAGAAACCCAGCTTATTGATAGTAGTTTTTACTATCAGCAACTGGCATCAGCGACAGCCCTTAAGGTTAACGAGAAGTACACTAAAGAAAAAATCCTGGAGATAGAAAGGCGCTATGAGACGGAGAAAAAGAATGCGCAAATTGCGCAACATCAGGCAGCTTTAAAGCAAGAGCGTACCATGCGTTATACATTGGTGGGCGGACTTGTTTTACTTGTATTTCTCATTGGTTTACTAATGGTATTTTACCGGAGGCTACAACAAGCTAAGGAGGAAGTTGATCGTCTGGCTGCTGCCGCCTTAAAAACTAACGTCAGCCTGGAGAACGCCCTGCAGGAACAGATAATGTTACAGGGTGAGCTGCACCACCGGGTGAAGAATAACCTGCAAATCATCATCAGCTTGCTGGAAATGCAGGAGGATGATATCCAGGATAATAAGGCCAGGGAGCGCTTACAGGTCATGGGAGAAAGGATTCATAGTATGGCTGCTATCCATGAGATTTTGTATACGCGAGAGGGGGGTACTAACGCTAGTTTCTCAGAGTACGTTAATCGACTTTGCCGGCATTTTATGGAACTTTCCTCTCCCTTGAATTCTCCGATTTTCCAATTTAGTCTGGAAGAAGTCTGGTTTGATCTTGAGACACTGATGCCCGTCGGCATCATACTTAATGAATTGCTGACCAATACCCGCAAGTATGGTTCAAAAGCAGGAGAAGCTGGAATGATCAGGGTCGAATTAACCAGCCTCAATGGTTTATTTAAGCTGGTTTACCGGGATAATGGACCTGGCTTTCCTGCGCAGCAAATGGTAAGCCGTAATGGAGGGTTGGGTGCCTACCTTTTGAATAGCATGACCCGTCAACTTAACGGAAAGTTGAAAACTTACAACGATAATGGAGCGGTTGTAGAACTGACCTTTAGGGCTGTGAGTAGCCCGAATAATAGTCAGGGAAGAAAAAACGGTTACCATTCAGAACACGAGTCCTACCATTCAGAACATCAGGCACAAGTAGTTTGATGGCACAGCACCAAATGGCTACTTTTAGCAAGAGGGTATTAAATCAAACTTTCTATGCATACTGTTGCTAATGCTGCTACGTCTTATCGAATCCTGATAGTAGAGGATATGGTAATTATCGCAGACTCAATTGCGCGTTACCTAAAGCAATTAGGACATCAGGTTACTAATGCTGCTATGTCGTACGATGAAGCGTTGGATGCTTATGCTGCGGACAAACCAGACCTTGTCTTACTGGACATCAACTTAAAGGGAAAAAAGACAGGTTTTGACGTCGCATCCTTTTTGAGACAGCAGCAGCAGCCTCCTCCCTTTATCTTCTTAACCTCTCAAACGGATATTGACCATATCGTAAAGGCGCGGAAGTTTACTCCCGGAGGGTACCTCTCAAAGCCTCTTCAAAAAAATACGCTAAAGGCAACCATTGAGGTGGTAATGCACAACCATTTGGAGCAGAGACGCCAAGCTGCTGTTCTACAGCTTAAGGAGCGGGAGGCAACCAGTCGGATCAACGTACAAAGTATCCTGTACCTAAAGGCTGAACACGTCTACGTAGAGATTGTCAGCGAAACCGGAGGATCCCGTCTGCGACGCGGTGCATTGTCAGAATTGCTAGCTAATCTTCCTAACGAGCAATTCAAGCAAACTCACCGTGGATTCGCAGTTAATAAGCACCACGTTACCCGCTGGGACGCAAAGAACGTATTCATTGGGGAAATCGCGATTCCGATTAGCCGATCCAGACGTAAGGAGGTCATTGACTGGCTGGAAAAAGACTAGAGCGTGGAAGTTACCTCCGGCAACGAACAGTTGGTAAAAGATAGCCCCGACATCATGAGAGATGCCGGGGCTGCCTTCTTAGTGATCCTACTGTTTACTCCGGCAGGATGCTTTCTGGCAAGAAAAGGTAAATAACCGCGTTTCTATCCAATTTATCTACCTGCTTTTTCACGGAGCCCTCCAGCAGGATAGGGTCAAGTTTCTTAGAGTAAATCGTGATCATTTCTTTGAGGAACTGTCCCCGTAGGTTCGGCAAATCTTCGTTCGTAAAGCCGCGCTCAGGTACCGTTTTCTTAACTGCGTCACCGGCAAAATTCTCGCTTCCTTTCTGCGGTAGCATTTCCAACTGATCGTAATAGAACGATTCATCCAGGTTGCCTCGGAAGGAATTGGCTCCGGAAATATCAGCACTGCCCTGAACAAAAAGCTTTACGCCTTGCCGGTCAGCTTTACGAATAGCTGCAAGTGCTTCGGTGACGAAAGCCCCGATCACCGAGCCGTAGTTGTCTCTAAAGTCCCCTTTACTCATATGGTATTCACCCGGGCCGAAGAGTAACTTGATCGTTTTATCGGCGTCTCTGAGCTGTACCTGGAAGTAGCGCCCTTTGTAACCTTCCACCACCTCATCGTCGGGGTGAAAGGTAGCCTCCCAATAAGGACGCTCGATTTCAAATGATTCTGCATATTCCTGGACCGTTACGGGCTCCAGTTCTACATCTTGACCGAATTGTTCCCGGATGGCTGCTTCTTCCTGCGCAACCTCTTCTTGCTGCTCCTGCATCTGCTCCACCTCTTCGGCTACTGCTTCCGTCTGCTGTTCGACCTCGGCTATTTCCTCTTCGAGCTCTTCGAGTTCTTCTTCCATTTCCTGAATTTCGGGCTCCATCTCGTCCAATTCCTCGTCTGCTTCTTCGAGCTCCTGCTGGGCGTCGCCCAGGTCGTTGCAAGCAGTATCTGCGCCGAGCAGCTTGTGTTTTTTGACGAGCTCGATGACTTTAGCTTCCGCGTCGGTAAGGTCGTCAAGTGGCTGGCTGAGCAGGCCGATGAGGCCTGCCTTGTCGTCGGTAAATTTGGCTAGATTGTCCGTGACGTCCCGGACGGCGGCGACCTTTTCATCGTAAGTTTTCCGTACGCGTTCAACCGTTCCCGAAATTTTGTCCAGGCGGTCCGTAAGTTTACTTTGTTTACCCGTAATGATTTCCAGGGCTTTGGCAATGCCTTTGGATTTGCCGAACAGACCATCCACCACATTCATGATATTGCTGACGCCGGGTATAGCGCCAATGATGGCCTTAAGCCCGGCGTGCTTATCCAGGAAGGTCGTGACTTTGCCCAGCATTCTCCCCGGAAATGAAAGTATTCGGCCAAGGCTGAACTTGCGTTTTTTCTTCTTCTCTTCCACTTTTGTCAAATCAGCCAGCAGTTGTTTGAGTTCTTCGGCACAAGCGTCGGCTGTCTGGGTGGTACCGGGAGTGGGCTCCAGGTCTTCTACCTGAGCGAGTAGTTCGCCCTGTTCTTTCAGGCGGTCTGCCTCCTGCTGGAGGTCTTCGCCTTCCTGGCGGAGTTCATCTTCTTCCTTTTCCAGGTCTTTGACCTGCTCGGTAACGTCCTGGATTTTGTCTTCTAGCTGCTCTCTTTTATCGTTGAGCTTGTCTAGTGCATCCTGCAGTTTTTCTTTATCGGCTGCCCCGGCGGCAATTTGATCCTGGAGGTCTTTGGCTTTTTGTTTAGCGTCCGCTACTTCCTGGTGAAGTTGGTCGAGGATTTTTTTGGGCTTATCACCGAGTTTGTTGACGAGGTCGTCTTTCTTTTGTTTGAGGTCGTCCAGTTTGTCGCTGAAATCGGCAATTTCCTCTCCTTTTTGCTTGATTTGCTCGGCAGTCTGACGGGCTTTATCGACGGTCTCTTTCAGGTTGTCCTGCAGCTGCTGTGCCTGATCACGGAGGTCTTCTGCCTTCTTCTTGAGCTTTTTCCCTTTCCCGAACCAGCCTTTAATCCGGTCTACTATTCCGGAGCCCGGAATCTTGGGCAGGAAGCTGGAAAGCGGCTTTTTCAGTCCGAGTAGGTTTCCAATTTTGTCGAGTAATCCTCCTGGTTTGGGTAGAAGCTCATCCAGAATTTTTCCTGTATTATCAAGCTTGTCCAATACATCATCCGCCTTCTGGCTAAGGCCAGTGAAATCCATCGCCAACTGGTCTATTTTATCCTTAGTATCCTGGCCGATGGGTAGCCCGGCTACAGCTTGGGTGAGATCTTCCACCTGTTGCTTTTTGCTCCTCTTTTTATCACCGCCGGCAGTTGCTGGCGCTGCTTCCGGGATGGCTTCGAGTTGTTTGAGCGTATTGCCCTTGTCGTCCCAGTAACCCTGTTGCTCGCCAAGGCTCTGATAAACGGCGCCCCGGTCCGCAAAGTCAGTTGTTCCATCTTTTTCAGACTTACGGATTTGCCTGGGGCAGTTGCTTTCCAGACGACGGTTGAGGTTCATCCCCCGCCGGCTGCTTTCGAAGCCATGCCGCATAAAGGCATCGTAGTCGGCCTCTTTACTCCGGATGTAAGCTTCAAAATCAGCGTTCTTGTCCGCCTCGTAAGCGAAGCGACTGTCGAGATCATAGTATAATAAACACTTACGACCACCGAGTGATGAGGTTCTGAATTTTTCGCGGAACCCGGCATCAGCCTCTTGTTGATCTTTAATCTGTTTAAATTGATCGAAAGCTTGTTTGAAGGCATTTAGTCGCTGGGCAGTGTAAGTGCCTCCTACGGGATCACGCGGTTCGTTGAGATTAATTTTTTCGAGTGCTTCAGAGCAGGTGTCATCTTGGCATACCGGGTTGTCGCTTCCAGACTGAGCCGCAAGAGCTCCGGCACCAACTACCAGCATTACTACCAGGAAAAATCTAGACATATAAAAAAGGTTTTCTTACTGGGAAGTTAGGAAACATAGCCGCTATGTATAGTGTGTGTTGGCTTCATTGTTCTGAACGGTAGTGAATATCTTCTGAGCCGTAATCAGTTGGGGAGTTGGAAAAGGTGTTATGGAATTTTTCTGATTACCAAAAAAAATCCCCCACTCTGCTGTTCTAACAGAGTGGGGGAGGAGCAAAGGCATTAAGAAATAGTTTATTTCCCTTTTCCAGTTGCTGCCCAGTAAATACCGCCGTAGAGGTGCGTCAGGAAGTTGGGGTCTTCAAAAACGGCCGGAACGTGTCCGAGGTTGGTATACCAGGCACGGCCGCCGTCATAATTATGGTACCAGCTGACAGGGTGAAAATCACCGTGACCCACAGCTTTATTATCGGGGCCCCACTGGGCGTTGATGTTGTAGGTTGACTCATCTACGGTGAGCAGGTAATTGAAGTTGTCTTTGCGTTTTCCGTCTTTATATTCGTAATACTCATCGGTCCACAGTAGGCGCTTGGGCCAACTTGTAAGCCCCGGGAACTCGTTGTCGTGCACATCCAGCATCGCGGTTTGTACAACGGGGTGGATCTTGAACATATGCCCCACCATATCCGTGTACCATTTCCAGTCGTATTCAGTATCTGATGCTGCATGGACACCTACCCAGCCTTTACCTGACTGCAGGTAGCGCTCAAAAGCGGCTTGCTCATCGTCGGTGAAGATGTCGCCAGTTGTATTAATGAAAATGACAACCTGGTAGTTTTTTAACATATCATCGTTAATGGGCATGGCCCGTTGTTTCAGGTCTAACTTAAAGTCATGTCGCGCGGCCAGCTTTTCCATTGCCGGGATGGCGTTAAAGGTGCTCTCATGTTGCCATCCGGCGGTCTGAACGACGAGCAGTGCCCGAAACTGTTGTGCGCTGAGGCTCAGCGAACAGAACAGGGCGAGGGCGCAGGTGCAAAGGAAGGTGGCGGTAAGCTTTCGCATGATTCAGTGGTTTATTGTGACCGGCAAGGCAACTGCCCGGTGCCGTTGGGTTAAATATAGCAATGTTGGCAAAGCAAGCTTAGTCGGGGACTTAGCTTTCCAGTTGTTTTTGTAGTGTCTCCAGGTCAACGCCTCTGGTTTCGGGCATCAGGAAGTGTACAAAAAGCAATTGGCCGACCATGCACAAGGCGAAGAAGGCAAAAATAGGTGCTTCGCCGAAAGACTGTGCCAGGAAGGGGAATATACCACTAATGAGCGCCGCGAATACCCAGTGCGTACCGCTACCCAGCGCGGCCCCGAGACTGCGTACTTCATTCCCAAATATCTCACTCAGGAAGACCCATATTACGGCTCCTTGCCCAATGGCGTGACTCGCGATGAATACAAAGAGCCAGATTGGTACCATCATGCCGGAGGTGTTGCCCGAGTAAAAAGCCCAGGCTACCGCACTTAGGGAAATGATGTAACCGAAGGAGCCGATGTACATTAGTCGTTTACGGCCGCTGCGGTCGATGAGGAACATGCCCAGGAGGGTAAATACTACATTAATGATGCCAATGCCAACACTGCCGAGCAGGGCACTGCTGCGCTCAAGGCCAGCGGCCTTGAAGATGTCAGGGGCGTAGTAGATCACAGCGTTGATGCCGGAGATCTGGTTGAAGAGGGCGAAGAGAAAGGCATACAGAATCGGTCGGCGGTACTTCCGGGACAGGAAACTGCTAAAGGCTACAGTTGCTTCGGAGGTGTTACTTGCCTGAATTGCCTTGAGCTCTGCCGCTGCCGTCTGCGGATCAATTTGCTCGAGCACGGTTAGTGCTTCTTCTGCCTCATTAGCTTTGGTGACAAGCCAGCGAGGGCTGCGCGGAACCTTAGTCAGTAATACCAAAAACATGATGGCTGGCAGGATTTCTATTCCAAGCATCAGGCGCCAGTTTCCGCCCAGGCCGGCGGCATCAACCGCAAAGTTGGAAAAATAGGCGATCAGGATACCCAGGACGAGATTGAACTGGAAGGCCGCCACCAACTGCCCACGGTATTTTGCCGGGGCCATCTCGGTAATGTAGAGTGGGGCGACAACGGAGCTTGCGCCAACACCCAGCCCGCCGATAAAGCGAGCGATGGATAACTGGATTACATCTTGCGCAAGGGTGGAACCTACCGCGCTGATCAGAAACAGGACACCGATGAAAACCAACGTCTTTTTTCGACCATAGGCATCGGCCGGAATTGCGCCTCCGAGAGCGCCGATGATGGTACCATAGAGCGCTGCTGCCACCATTTGTCCAATGGCGGTTTTGCCCAGTCCCCATTCTGCTTCCAGTAACTCAGTAGCTCCGCTGATGACGGCCGTATCAAAGCCAAACAGAAAGCCGCCAAGGGCTACTGTGATTGCCCAGGCCCAAACTTTAGTATTCATGATTGCAGGTGGTTTGGCCTAAAGCTAATAATTTCGGAGGAAGGACTTGTCCCCTCGCCATGCAATTGCTTTTAAGGAACCTTAACACGTAGGTACGGGGTGCAAGAAAGTCAGGAGCTTTTGAGGCTGCCTGAATGGATTTGTCTTGCCACCTTAGCTTCTTGATCCCTTAGAGCTTGTTTGGGAATCTGGTTCCTGACCGAGAGTGAGTAATTTCGTGCCAGATCAAGGTCAGAAAATTGACACATAACGGGTTATCTGTTAATTTTCCGGATGAAGAGCTGGTGAGAAAGTGCCGCTAGGTGGTCGGAAGTAGGTTCCCAAATAAGCTCTTACCTTTCCACCCGCGGCCGCGCACCTTCTCCCCAAACGTACTACTTCGTCCTGCCGTTTAACGAAAGGAGTAAGCGGTCAAAAAATCTCCTGATATTTTCTGGACGGGCCCGAAACGATACGCATACTCCAGCGTTATTTTTCTGATGACTACTGACGACTTTAAAGCCATTGCCGATACCGTTCCTAAACAACCAGGCGTTTACCGGTTTATCGGACCCGATGATGTGATTCTTTACGTGGGAAAAGCCAAAGTCCTCCGTAATCGCGTCGCCAGTTATTTCGGTAATCGTAAGGATCGGTTGCACCGTACGCGGATCATGGTTCGGAATGCGGTTCGCCTCGAGTTTACCATTGTCGATAGTGAAGCCGATGCACTGTTACTGGAGAATGCCCTGATCAAAACCCATCAGCCGCGCTATAATATTCTCCTCAAAGACGATAAGTCCTACAGCTATATCTGTATCAAAAAGGAGCGTTTTCCCCGGGTTTTCGTAACCCGCAACGTTATTCGTGACGGTAGTGATTATTTTGGTCCTTATACGCGAGTAAGCCAACGCAATGACATTCTCGACCTGATCCGAAAGCTTTTTCAGCTACGTACCTGTACGCTCAATCTTAACGAGAAAGACATCAATGCGGGCAAGTTTAAAGTTTGCCTTGAATACCACATCAAAAACTGTGCGGGCCCCTGCGTTGGGGAGGAGTCGGAGGAGGCATACAATGCCAAAATTGACCAGATTCGTAACATCCTGAGGGGCAATTTTGCTGCCGTACGGCGGCATTTTCAGGCAGAAATGGAACGTCTGGCCGAGGCCATGGAGTTTGAGCAGGCGCAGCAGATCAAGGATAAACTTAAGTCTTTCACGAATTACCAGAGTAAGTCCCAGATTGTCTCTACTACCATTCGGGACGTAGATGTTTTCGGGGTCGCGATTGATGAAAATGAGGCTTATCTGAATTACATCAAAATTGTTAACGGTGCCATCATTCATACAAACACTCAGGAGATCACGATGAACCTGGATGATGATGCCGAGAGTTTACTCACTTATTCGATTCCGGTGCTCCGAGATCGTTACAACAGCGTAGCAAAAGAGATTTTACTGGAAGCGCCAATTGCACTGCCTGGCGTTGCGGCGGAGGTCGTTGTGCCTAAAATTGGCGACAAACGCAAACTGCTTGATCTGAGTGTCAAGAATGCGAAGTATATGTTACTACAGAAGAAAAAGCAGCGGATCAATAATTCCAATAAGCAGACGCCGGCAGAGCGCATTCTAAGGACTTTGCAGCAGGATCTGCAAATGGACCAATTGCCTCTGCACATTGAGTGTTTTGACAACTCGAACATTCAGGGGACTAATCCTGCATCAGCCTGTGTTGTGTTCAAAAATGCGAAACCCAGTAAAAAAGACTACCGGCACTACAACATCAAAACAGTGGAAGGACCGGATGACTTTGCGAGTATGACGGAAGTGGTTTTTCGGCGTTATCGCAGGCTACGGGACGAAGGTGAGCCCTTGCCCCAGCTCGTCATCATTGATGGCGGTAAAGGTCAGCTCAGCCACGCGATGGAGAGCGTAGATGCTCTGGGCTTACGTGACCAGATGGTGGTGGTCGGAATCGCTAAAAAACTGGAGGAGATATATTTTCCTGGTGACTCTATTCCCCTGCACATCAACAAAAAGTCAGAATCGCTACGCCTGATCCAGCAGTGTCGGGATGAGGCGCACCGTTTCTCGTTACGGCATCACCGTAACCGCAGGAGTAATGCGATGGTGGGAACTGAGTTGCACAACATCCCGGGAATAGGAGATAAGACGGTGCAGAAATTGATCGCTCATTTTGGGAGTCCCAAGAAAGTCAGGCAAGCTCGGGCATCCGAGATCGCCGAGGCGACTAACCTGAACGTGGCCAAGAAGATCTTTGATTACTACCGGCAAAAGGAAATTACTGACCCTAAATCTGATTAGCGTCGGGGTACCGTTATAAAAAATCTTGTACTGTTGGTCCTTAACTGTTTCCTACGGAAACGCCCGCTCTATTCTGGAGGGAGCGGAGAACAAGTGCGGGAAGGTCGTTGATGCCGAAGCCTTCCGTTTGCTAGCGGTTACTTGCGCTGATGGCAGGGCTGCAAATAAGGCCGTCGACCCAGTGCCAGAGCATGTTCTCCAGATCTTCATTCATCCCGTCACCAGTTTTCAGTTCAGTTAGGCGGGGGAGGTGTTCGGCGAAGTAGGGGTGGTTGTGCGCCATCTCAAAAAGCGAGGTCGCAAGCGTTCGGGGGTAGGGGAATCCCGGGTTGATTTGCAGGATCAATTGGGCCATTTCTTCACTAAGACTTTTGTATCCTAAGAACAATCCCTTACTATTTTCCTTATCTACATTCTTAGTGTGGTAAGCTTTTGACCCTTCATTGATAACTATGCGGTGTAACAGCTGTTCGTTGATGTAAGGGACGCTAGGATTTACCACAAATGGCCTGGTCAAGGCCCGAATTGCAGCCCGGAGGCGGGTCTCTGAGCTGTCTTCGGCGAGAATTGATTGATTAACGAGGTGGTGGACCCAGTCCCAGTACCAACTAACTAAATAAAGTAACAACTGATGCTTACTACTGAAATACCGGTAAATACTTGCCTCCGCACTGCCCAGGTGGTGTGCGAGCTTTTTGAACGTAAAAGCCTCTAAACCAAGCTCATCTAGCAATTCGATAGAGCTGGAAAGGATGCGTCTTCCCAGTTCGGTTTCTTGCGGGTCGCGCAGCGAGAGATCAGTGGAAGGAAGGATTCGTACCTGTATTGCCATACTGCAAATATCGAAAGTGAACTTTTATTATTTGAAAGTATTACTATCAAAGTTAACAGCCCCGTATCTATGAAAGAAAAAACTCCAACGCCTCTACGCCGGTTTTTACAACTGCTCCAGCCAGATCGTCGTGAGGTTGGCTATATCTATCTCTACGCGGTTTTGGCCGGGCTAATTGCGCTGGTCGGCCCCTTAGGTGTACAGGCAATTATTAACTTAATTGCCGGAGGAGAGTTCAACGCCTCCCTCGTAGTATTAGTAGTGGTAGTAACGGCTGCCACTGTTTTGCTTGGTGTACTCAAAGTTATGCAATACGTTTTGGCAGAGACCTTGCAGCGACGTGTTTTTGCCAAAGCTGCTTTTGAGTTTGCCTACCGTTTGCCCCGCATTAAACTGGAGGCCCTGCGTGAGCACTACCCACCAGAATTGGTCAACCGCTTTTTTGATACTATCACCGTACAAAAAGGACTGCCAAAGATCCTGATGGATGTGAGTGGAGCAGGGATGCAAATCATTTTCGGGGTTGTGTTGGTATCTCTGTATCATCCTTTCTTCGCAGCCTTTGGGGCTGCGCTCACGCTGATCCTTTTCGCCATTCTCCGTTTTTCCGCCCCGCGGGGGATGGATACCAGTTTGAAAGAGAGTAAGTATAAATACAAGGTTGCTGGGTGGCTCGAAGATGTAGCACGTGCCAGCAATACTTTTAAACTGGCAGGCGGGGAACGCCTGAGTATGAGGAGGACCAATGAATTACTCGGTGGATACCTAAACGCCCGCCGTGATCACTTCCGGGTACTGCTATTCAACTACGGAGGAATGGTCTTCTTCCAGGCTATCGTGACCGCTAGTTTCTTGCTTTTGGGTGGTTCTTTGGTCATCGACAACCAAATCAATATCGGTCAGTTTGTAGCGGCCGAAATCGTCATCCTTTTGGTTGTCAGTTCAGCGGAAAAACTAATCTTTACCCTGGATGTGATTTACGATACGCTAACCGGTGTGGAAAAAATTGCTGCTGTGACTGACCTTCCGCTTGAAGAGAGTGGACATATGGAGTTTGATACCATCGATACGGGTAAAGGACTTTCAGTATCCATCAAGAACATGGAGTTCTTCTATGAGTCGGGGGTAACGGCACTAGACAATATCAGCCTTGATATTGCTCCGGGAGAAGCCCTTTGTATCGCCGGCTATAACCGTTCGGGGCGTTCTACCCTGGTTCGTATCCTGGCGGGTTCCCGCTTTGACTTCAATGGTAAAATGAGTTTCAACGGAGTACCGGTCGGAAACCTGGAATTGAATGGGCTTCGTCAGCACATCGGGGATTACAGCCCCGAGGAGAACATCATCCCCGGTTCTCTGATTGATAATATTTGCCTCGGCCACCCTGATGTCAATTTTGAAGATATACGCTGGGCACTTGGCGTAGCCAACCTCGAAGGTTGGGTGGAAGAACAACCCCATGGTTTTGAAACCAACCTGTTGGCTGAGGGGCTCAACGTTCCGCGCTCAGTGCGCGTACGAATCTTACTCGCCCGTGCCATCATCCGCCGCCCTCGCTTGTTGGTACTTGGTAGCTTACTCGAACAACTCGAGCCAGTCATCCGCCAGAGCATCATGACGTCCCTGACGGCCGATGGCCATCCGTGGACACTCGTGGTAGTCAGCAACGACCCGAATGTCGCCCGTACCTGTGACCGGGCCCTGGTGATGCGCCGAGGACGCATCATCAGCGAAGGAGTGCCAACGGCAGTCCTCAATGATCCTAATACCACCGAAATCTGGACTTCTTTAAAGCCTGGTAATAATGCTTAATCTATCTCCGCAACGCGTCTTAAATGACGTCAAAAATATGGACCTGACAGCTCTGGAATCTGTTGACTTGCCCACCGGGCAAGGTATGTTCCGACGGCTGCTCCTGGTACTCTTCATTTTTGGCCTGATCATGATGTTTGTTCCCTGGACTCAAAACTTCCGGGCAAAGGGAACCGTCACGGCACTTAATCCCGCAGATCGTCCACAAACCATACATGCCACTATCCCCGGCAGGGTAGAGAAGTGGTACGTTTTTGAAGGCGATACGGTCAGAGCCGGCGACACCATTGCTCGGTTGAGCGAAATTTATACTGATTACCTCGATCCTGAATTACCTGAACGTACGGCGGATGCCAGGGATGCAAAGTCAAATTCAGCAGAGGGGTACCTGGAAAAGGCTGCGGCACTGGCCCGACAAATTACCAGTTTGCGGGAAGAGGCCGTGCTGAAGCGCGAGCAGAACGAAAATAAGCTTGCCCAGAGCTATCTCTACGTTTCCACCCTGGAGGCTGATTTGGCGCAGTTCATTATTCAGGACTCCATCGCTACCTATCAATATCAACGGGCTGACAGTCTGTTTTTAAATGGATTAAAATCCCAAACCTACCGGGAAGAAAAGCGGATCAAGCAGCGGGAGACGAACGCTAAGTTGATCGCTACGCAGAACAAACTGGACCAGGCCCGCACAGACATTGAGCAGGCACGCATCGCACTGGAAGCCGTTGGGCCGACTTATCGGAATAAGATAGCTAAAGCACAGAGTGATCGGCAAAGCGCCATCACAGCCTATTACACAAGTATTGGTGAGGTGGCGAAATTGTCCGTTGATGCTGAGAATTATGCCTTGCGCCAGGGGTTCCATTACGTCGTATCTCCTCAACCAGGGGTGATCGCACGAGTACTGACTCCGGGTATTGGTGAAACCGTAAAAGAAGGGGAGCCAGTGGTCAGTATTCTTCCGGCCGACTTTGTCGCAGCTGTGGAGATATTCGTCGAGCCATTTAACCTGCCGCTCGTCTACCTGGGAGAGGAAGTCCGTTTTCTCTTCGATGGTTGGCCTGCGATTTTCTTTAGCGGTTGGCCCGGCCTGAGCTACGGAACCTTTGTTGGAGAGGTGGTCGCTATTGATAACATTATTGACGACAAAGGGCGCTACCGCGTCCTCGTTAAGCCAACCGATGATGGCAGGGAATGGCCCTCGGCGCTGCGGCCGGGCTCTGGTGCCGAAGGAGTTGTCCTTTTAGGAGACGTACCGGTATGGTATGAACTCTGGCGACAACTAAATGCCTTCCCGCCTGATTACTACCAGAAGAAAAAGTCGTTGGAGGAGAGCAAGGACGTCAAACTGAAGGCCCCCGCCAAAGGAGCAATCAAATAGCCTTTTTTCGCTTTCCGTAAAGAACTCGGACCAGGCTGTATCAAGCAGTTGGTCTGCCTGGCCCGAATCTACCACCCCACAAATAGAGTTAATGTACAAGCAGGTCTTACTCACTCTTATACTGCTACCAACCATGCTATCAGCCCAGTCGAGCCTGACCCTCGACGAAGCTTTAGCCTGGGCACTGGAAAATCATCCCGTTGCTGAAATAGCAAAAGCTGTTGAGGCCCAGGGACCAGCGGCTTTGTTGCGCTCCAAGGGAGCTTTCGATCCCAAAATTGCCGGTGCCTATGACCGGAAACAATTTTTGGGAACGGAGTATTTCGATTTCGGAAACGTAGGAGTGGAATGGCAAAGCCCCTACGCGATTAAGCTTTCAGCAGGCTACGATTTTGCCCGTGGTCGCTACCTCAATGATGAGCGCTTCATCTCCGATCCCGGAGGACAGAGTTACTTAGGCATAAAACTGCCACTCTTGCAAGGCTTGGTTACTGATGCCGCCCGAATAGATCGTCAGCGCGGCGATGTTGCATTCGAGCGCCAGCGGGCGCTGGCGGAGGTAATTCTTAACGAACTCCGCAATGATGTAACCGTACGCTATGCTGAATGGCTCTTCACAGAACGCGTGCTGGATATCAACCTGGAAACCGAGGAACTGCTCGAGACTTACCTGCGCGATACTCGCTCCCTGTTCCGCCAGGGGGATAAGCCGGCCGTTGATACCCTTGAGGCCTATATCTACCTGGGAACCCAGCGGCTTGCCTCTCAGCAAGCACGAGTGGACGCTCAGGTCGCCAAGCTCGCTTTTTCGGAAATGTATTGGCCACTCGATGATGCCGATCGCCCGGTCTCGCTGCAGGAGCAGCTGTTGACACTTCCAGAAGCGGCGGATTGGGAAGTATCCCAACCTATTTTGCGGGAGCTGCAGCTAATGATTACCAATTATCAGTTAGAGCAGCGCCTGAAACGGGAAAAGCTCAAGCCTAAGCTTGATGCCAAGTATTACCTCCTCGGAGATCCGCTTCAGCTACCAGCTACCGGTGATCCGGGAGACGATGTCGGTGGCTTTTTTGACCGGGCATACAAGTTCGGCCTTTCGGCCTCTTATCCTATCTTTAACCGGAAGGCCAGAGGAGATGTACAACTGGGGCAACTCAAGATCGTAGAAGGGGAGAACAAGCTGGCCGATAAGCGACAATCACTACAGCAAAAAGCAGATGCCTACCGCGGCGCCCTCGCAGCTTATAACCGTCAGCTGGGCGAAGCTGCTGATCTTGTCGTTCAAAATGAAGCACTATTGGCCGCAGAGCGTGAGCTCTTCCGTCTGGGAGAGAGTACCCAGTTCCTACTCAATATTCGCCAGCAAAACCTGCAAAAGGCAATGTTAGTGGCGGAAAAACTGCGTTTTTCCCGGAATAAGGCCGCTTTGACCTGGCGCTACCTGGTTGCTGTTTGGTAGTAACTTCTAGCTTTTTCCTGACCCCTCGGGCCGAAGTCTCTGGCTCCTAGCTTCTAACTCGCCCCCTATCTCTCGGGCCGGAGCCCCTCGCCCTGTCACCTAGCGCCTAGCTCCTAGCTGTCTAGCTCCTAACCCCTAGCTCCTCATTCTTCAGTTTCCACCGCTCTGTCAGCCATCTGCCATCTGTATTTTGCTATCTGTTCCTCTTCCGAACGTTATTCTACTATCTTTGCGCCTCTAATACTACGCCACCTGATGATGCATCGCTTTTTTCTGTTCGCCTGCCTGCTCCTTACGCTTAATTCATGCAAAGATGATTTTACCCTGGAGGGGGATTTTCAGGATATCCCAACGGCTTATGCCTACCTGGATGCTGAAGATAGTCGCCACTTTATCCGGGTTCAGAAAGCCTTTCTGGAAAGTGGAGGTAACGCAATAACCAATGCAGGAATTGCCGATTCCGTTTACTACGGTCCAGAAGATGCAACGGTCATTCTCCGTAACGTCACGACAGGAAATGAAACAACCATGGAGCGTGTGGATGCTCGTGATTTTGGGCGTAACCGTGCCGACGGTGTTTTCACTAACGACCCTAACATCGCTTATTCCGTAACGGATGCGGACCTCCCGCTGAATCCACGGGATGTCATCGAAGTTTTGATTGAACGTCCGGGGTCCGAAACGGCCACGGCCACAACAACCATGCTGGAAGAGATTGAGATTCTCCGCCCTGGAAGCCAGGTCAGGGTAGATAATCCCGGTCGCCCATTGATCATGAGTTGGAGCAAAGGCGATGCTGCCAGCATCTATGATGTCCGCGTGATCTTCAACATCCGAGAACTCTTCCCTCAGGATGCTTCCATGAACCGTGACATCACGTTGACTTGGCAAGTGGCTAATGCTTACCTGCCAGGAGATAATGCCACGGAGTCACAAGTCCGTTTTGAGGTAGATCCCGAAGGCTTTTACCGCTTCCTGCAGGCTAACCTAGAAGTTAACCCCAACGTGGTGCGTCGCTTCCAGGATTTTGACGTGCAAGTTGCTGCCGCAGGACAAGAAGTAGCTGATCTACGTAATCTCCAGAATGCCAATACCGGTATCACCAGTTCAGGAGCATTGCCCCGCTACACCAACCTGATCGGCGGAATCGGTCTCATCACTAGCAGCACGCGTAGTCTCAAGGAAGGTATCGGCTTTGATGACAACAGCATTGATAGTCTGCGTGACGGTCAGTTTACCCGTGAGCTTGGTTTCCAGTAGTTACTGGTTTTCGGGGCGCGGCCGCAGGTGCCGTGGAAGCATCAAGTAAGCAATGTGTCCGGCTCACACCCAGGTATTGGTCATTAATTTCAAGTAAGAACTTGTTCCGAAGGATAGTGCTCATGTAACTACCCACTACCCACTACCCACTATCTTAATGATCCGTCTTGGGCACGGGAGTAATAGCTAAACCTTGTACGTTTGTAATATTGTGGGTGGTAGAATACTAAGCACTCGTTACCTCCACTGCTCTACAATACCGGCTTGGCACCCTGCGGCCGCGCCCACACGGCACTTTGCTGACAAAATGTCGGCTTCTGTCAGGTGAAAAGTCGGCTTGTCAGCCCTCTTTGCGGGCAACTGACCAAAAGACACCAAAAATGGGGTGGTTCGTATTGGCACAGCCTTTGCATTAGGTGAGGGACAATTTCAACTTACCAACCATAAAATTTACGAACACATGAGCAAGATTATAGGTATCGACCTCGGTACAACCAACTCGTGCGTAGCTGTGATGGAGGGTAGCGAGCCTACCGTAATTTACAACGAAGAGGGCCGTAATACTACTCCTTCCATTGTTGCATTCCTGGACGGCGGTGACCGCAAAATCGGTGAACCCGCCAAGCGTCAGGCCATTACTAACCCTACACGTACGGTGGCATCCATCAAGCGTTTTATGGGGATGCGTTACGATGAGTCAGGAAACGATGTAGACCGCGTTGCTTACAAAGTAGTGAAAGGTGATAATGGCCTTTCTCGCGTCGACATTGATGGTCGTCTGTATACTCCCCAGGAGATCAGCGCGATGGTGCTGCAAAAAATGAAGAAAACCGCTGAGGACTTCCTCGGAACTGAAGTGACGGAAGCTGTAGTTACGGTTCCTGCCTACTTCAACGATTCTCAGCGTCAGGCAACGAAAGAAGCTGGTGAAATCGCCGGCCTCAAAGTTCGTCGTATCATCAACGAACCTACTGCTGCTGCCCTGGCTTACGGCCTTGATAAGCGCAGTAAAGACATGACCATCGCGGTCTATGACCTTGGTGGTGGTACATTTGATATTTCTATCCTTGACCTCGGAGACGGTGTATTTGAAGTGAAATCTACCAACGGTGATACTCACCTCGGTGGTGATGACTTCGACCGGGTGCTGATCGACTTCCTCGCCAACGAATTCAAGCAGCAGGAAAACATGGATCTCACCAAAGATCCAATGGCTTTACAGCGCCTCAAAGAAGCCGCTGAGAAAGCTAAGATTGAACTCTCCTCCAGCACGGAAACGGAAGTTAACCTCCCTTACATCACGGCCGTTGACGGGGTGCCTAAGCACTTGGTGGTGAAGATCTCCCGGGCT
>CAZTTF010000021.1:0-12342 GCA_964616365.1 uncultured Lewinella sp.
CGGGCTGGCGAGTAATTCCAGCGCGGTAGGGTTTGCCTTAGTTAATAATTCGACGAAGCGCCCAAGCTCATAATACACCCGGTCATTCGTAGCATCCGCGATTTGTTGCGGTGCTATGCCTGCATAAAATTGCTCCTTTGAAGCAAAGAATACTCCCCTAAAGTCTTCGTCAGAAGTAGCGGTGGCCAGGCCGTAGGCATGGGATCCGGAGCGACAGTGCAAGAGCAGATTTGTAGGGAGCATGGAGGGAGGAGTTGGCGGTTTGGGCGAGGAGCTCTGGTCCGAGTTTCTGAGGGGGTGTATTGGCGCTAGTTTAGTTGTTGTAATGGTTGCAGGGTTGCAGTTGTTGCAGGGTTGGCGGTTAACGGTTGTCAGTTGTCGGTTTGGCGAGGACGCTCCAGCGTCCGTGGAGTTGTTTGGTTGAGTATAGACGGTTAATACCCCACCAACTTCCGGAATAACTGATTTGCTGGCTCCATGTCTACTGTTTGCCGGGGCAGGGAGGACTGGGTGTCGCTAACCGTTGCCTGAAAGCGCTGCAGGTAGGTCGCGAGCTCGCGGGGGATTGTGGTGCGGTGGGCTTCGCCCACCGTTTCCTTGTGAGCGATCAGTTCCTTGATGATGTTTTGCAACGAACTGACGTCCACCCGATGAATCAGGTCCGTAAATGCAACCGGAGGAGCGGTGCATTCCGCCGCGACGTAATCCGCGGCCAATATGGGGCGGAGGTAGTAGAAAAACTTTTTCAGGTTCCAGGTGCCTGTGGCTTCATCATATCCTGCCTTGGTAGCGCTTCTGGAGATGCCCAGGTAATGTGCAACGACTTTCTGGGGTTGGAAGTACTGATCGGTGAGCTGGCGCATGGCTACCCGAAATTCGTCTTCCAGGTGGTACACTACCGGAGAGTAGAGCCATTCAATTACTCCGGCATTGCTGTTAGCGAGGTGACTCATCACTTTGCGGATGTCCCAGCCAACGAGGTCAAGCTCGCCGTCAAATTCCATAATGGGTCCAATCATGTCTTTGCGGCGCTCCAGCTGCAGGTACCAGGCTTTGGGGCGTTGGTAAATGAAGCGGACGTCGTAATCACTGTCCGTACTGGCCAGACCCCAGGCCCGGCTACCGCTTTCGTTGGCGTAACGAATGGTGACTTCGCGTTCCTGACTCAGGTGAGTAAGGCGTTCCTGGATGAAAGTAGTAGTTAGCATGAGGGCATAACGCCAACTGCAGGGAGTATGGTTGCATCCGGACGGTTGTTACCATCGCCCTCCCTTGATTCTTGGAGAGCAACATAGCACCTGCGTCCTCGCCCTGCTTCCGAACAAGTAGTGCAAGAGCGTTACCGTGCGTCAACAAATACCCGGATACCTACTTCCAGGGTGGCTTGCCAGGGGCGGGTGGAGACAACATCTCCAGCGGTGACTGATTGTAAATGTAATTGCCCTACGGGCATTGCGTAAGCGCTAACCAGACGATTGAACTGATAGTTTACGCCAACACCAAGGCGTGCAATCGGAGCAACACTCCGGAAAGTACTGATGCGCTCCGTCACGGCACCTTCTCCGTTGAGGGTATTGATCCGGGAGGTACCGTAGGCACCAAGCGCAAAGCCTCCTTCGGCAAATGGCCGCAGTTTACCCCGACTTCGCAGGTCGTACCGGAGGGCAATAATGCCCTCAATGTACTGGTGGCGGGTGGTTTGTAAAAAAATGGGTTCTCCGGACGGTGTATTGGGATCAAATCCACCATTACCATCGTGCTGGGTTCCCCAGCGCAGTCCGGAGTTATCGTATGCATCACCGTATTGGTTGAACTGAACAGCTGTGCGTAGAAATAATCTTTCACTGAGGGCAAAGCTGGCGCCGAAGCCGAAACGAGTAACGACGGCCGGGTCGAAGGTTATCGTCGAATTGGAGAAGGTGGAAGGGGTGTTAGAAAAACCTGCTCCCGCAAATGCTTCGAACGAGCCGTAGCACTGTGCGGATAGCAGGAGGGGAAAGAGTAGTAATGTCGTTAGTAGGTATTTCATCGTGAGTATTTATAGCGGACCGGAAAAAAGCAACGCGCCGACTTTAGGAAAACATCTCGGTATAAGGGTCAAAGGTCTTGAGGAAAAATTACCGCGAGGGAAGGAAGTACAGGACTGCCGCATTGTTGCGGCGACTCCCAACCATCGTGGTACGGGAAAACACAACCAGGGAATCAGGTGTAAGGGTTCTTTGCGGCGCGTTGCATGTATAAATGACGTGAAATCCATTACGACCGTTAGTTATTAGGGCATTTTTTTTCAGGATTGCACCTTTTTGTGCCAGAACTGTTTGGATGACCATGAATATGCTGCAACTCCTACGGGCCCATCCTCGCTATCTCAGCTTCGGTTTTCTTCATTACTTCTTTAGTGCTGTGGGGCAAACTTTTTTCATTAGTCTCTTCGTGGTTGGGATGAGTGAGCGGATGGAATGGTCCGAAGGAACGTTTGCCGCAATCTATTCAAGCGTGACGTTGGTGGCCGCTTTTCTGCTGCCCGTGATTGGCGTCCAGGTGGATCGCCTGCGGGTACGTTACGTGAGTACCCTGACTGCGGTAGCACTGATTATTGCTCTGACGACCCTCGCTTTCACGCAAAACATTTACTTCCTGGTACCAGCTTTGTTTGTTGCTCGGTTGGGGGGGCAAGGGGTACTTCCATTGATTGGATCAACGACCATCGGTCGTTATTTCACGGTTGAGCGTGGACGGGCCCTGTCCGCTTCCATTATCGGTATTTCTACCGCCGAGGTTGTCATTCCTCCTGCGGCCGTTTGGTTGATGGGCCAACAAGGATATGAGATGGTCTGGCTGGTGATGGCGGGCGTTGTTGCGGCGGTTTTTATTCCGGCAGTCTGGTTGTTGATTCGCCGAAACGATAATTTTCAGAAAGGAGATTTAGTTGCCCGGGAACAAGCCGAACAGGAGCCGGATGCAGCGCCCCAGGCCTCCTGGACGCGAGGCGAAGTACTGCGTGATCGCCGCTTCCAATTGCTCATTCCGGTTTTTATTTTTCTACCCTTTGTCTTTACCGGCCTGGTGTTCAATCAATCCGTTATTGGTGAGCAACGCGGGTATACGGCAGCATGGATGGCCCTGGGCTTAAGCAGCTACGGCCTGGCAAAGGTTGTGTGTCTCTTGGCTGCCGGAGGATTGTCTGACGCTCACGGACCGGGGAACTTACTGCGGTTTGCTTATTTGCCACTGCTGACGGGTATGGCCATTCTGTTGTTTTTTCCGGGAGATTACTCCGTACCACTATTCTTTGGCCTGGCCGGCATCACTGCCGGCGTTGAATCGGTATTGATGCCGGCCCTGTGGGCCGAGCGGTACGGGCCACGGTTTTTGGGGAGCATCAAAAGTACCGTTCGCCTGTTGGTCGTTCTGGCTTCTGCTGCGGCACCGATTGTTTTTAGCATCGGCTTTGGCTGGGGAGTAGAAGCCTGGTTGGGCGTTGTCCTGGCTTATGGCTGTTTGTGCCTGGTGTTGTTGTCGTTCGAACGCAAGCTTAAGGTATGACGTAACGGCAGGTGGGGCAGTGGGCATCTGAAAAAAATAGCGCCGTGCCCCAAATGATCAGGACACGGCGCTTACACACCTATTAAGCTGAGATTATGATCTACTCTCTGTTTTCGCCAGCGAGTAGGATGGCTTCAAGACGAGCCAGTCTTTCTTTCAACTCATCGATTTCAGCGTTCTGAGCTTCGATAAGTACTTGTTGTTCCTGTATTGCTTTGACTGCGACCATGCTAAAACCGGCATAGTTAACGCCAAAAAGCTCATCGGCTTTAGAGTAGGACACGAGCTCAGGAAAGAGCTCTTTGGCTTGCTGAGCCAGCAACCCGATGGTCAGTTCGGGTTGTTCGGCAGCTTCATACGCGTACGTTTTTACCTGCAGCGTTTGGAGCTTGGAAAGCACCGGGCCAAGGCTGGCAATTGACGTTTTTAACCGTTCGTCGGAAGATTGGGTATAAGCTCCGGTGTTCGCATTGATGAATCCCCGCAAGTTGCCACCGTAATGGAATCGTAGGGAGAAACCGTGGGTGATATCCCAGTCCTGATTGGCGGTACCATCATCAAAACGTAGTCCCGTACCAACGGCTTGGCCTCGCTGGAATAGCTCCATACGGGCGGTCGGTGTGCCGTACACCCCCAATTGCCCGGCTCCGGTCAATGTCATAAAGTCCGTTCCTCCGCTGCTGGTACCAAGAAAGAAGTTAAGTCTGGCATTCGAGGTGGTATTGGAAGGCAAGCCCGCAATATGCCAGAACCGGCTGGAGCTGGTGTTGGCAAATTCGAGGCGGGCAAAATCATTGCCATTTTCTTCAAGTTTCAGCTGGGGTTTGCCAATGGTGCTGTTGCCGAAAACGTGCATCCAGGCCTCGGCTGTTCCTATATTTCCCACTGCGAACTCTCCGCTCTGAAACATGCGGAAACGGGTGTTAAAAGAAGAGCTGCCAGCGGTTTTAGACCGGAATAGTAGGTCTGCCCCACTGTTGGTAGTGGAGAACCTCCATTGGCTGCCATTGTTGGGGAAGCCTAAATGAAAGGCGCCTGCAGAGCTATTGAAAAATAGATCACCTGAAACAGAATGGGTAAAGCCGGTCTCGGCACTGGTGGTGCCCATCAACACACCGCCGTTCCAGGATGCGCGACTCCCGATCTGCGTCCATAGGCTTGCGCCACCGAGGCCGGAAAGGTCTACGCTGCCACCACCGTTGGATAGCGAAAGTTGGTTGCTACCGCTCAAGCTGAGGCTTTGCAGCTCATTTGTTGGGCTGGGGTCCGCTGCGGAGATCACATCAGCTCCGTTGATCAGGATACCGGATCCGGCAGTATAATTTCCTGCTGGCCCCGCCGGTCCTTGTAATCCTTGTGGTCCCTGCTCACCCTGCGGCCCTTGCTCGCCGGGGGGGATGATTACCGTGTTTCCGGAGGAAATGCTCAGTTGACCGGTCGTGGAATTATAGACAAGCGTCTGTGGGTCAGCATTGCCACCCGATCCACTTGATTTGGCATAAAGAGCGTAGGGTACGGAGAGCAGTTGGCTGGCTCCCAGATTGACGTAGTTGGAACCACCGTCTGGGTCAATATCAATGTTCAGAAAGTAGGAGTCGCTACCCCAGTCGAGGGTATTGATGTCTCCGGACAGAACAGCACCATTACCGATGTGCAAATCGAAGACGCCAAGGTCAGAAGTTGTAACGGCGTGGCGTTCCTGGTACTCCATGTTTCCTGATGGCCCACCGCTCAGCAGGCTGATGCGTACACTGATGGTCTCGTTGGTCAGCACATCATTCGTGGCGTCTCGGGCAACGGCCTGAAAGCGAAAGCCAGCGGGTGCTTGAGCGTTCATTCCCTGGCTGACCAGCAGACTGGCAAGGAGACAGGACAGGCCGATGATGCGGCGTAGGTTGTTGGTTAAGTAGATAAGCATGGTATGGGATTGTGTTTGACCATTTATATCGGGAGGCAGGACTTTGTTACACCTTAGCGGAGGGAATCGATATACAAAAAGCCCTCTAACGGAGTTAAAGGGCTTTCCAAAAAGGTGGGGTTATGATCAGTTCCGAATAATGCGCATGCTCTTTACTGGCATGCCATTACGGACAATACTAAGCAGATAGGTGCCTTGGGGGAATTGCCCCAGATGGATGTCAGCGCGCTCCGGTGGAAGTTGTTGCGTAGACATTTTTCGTCCCAGGAGGTCGTGAACGATAAGTTGATCTCCGGTTTGCCAATCACCGGTCAGGGTGATCCGGTCAACGGTTGGATTTGGAAAAGCAGTAACGTTCAATTGCACTTCAGGCGCCGTCCAAATGGAGGTGCTTAACAAGGCAAAATGCCCGTGGTGAAACCCGCGTTCCAGGGTGATGCCGTTCTGGGTACGGTCAACGGCGACTTCGCCAAGGGTCCAGTGGATGTTGATGCTATTGTTCGCTGAGGAGTACGTTCCTGCGCTGCCGATAACGCTCCGGGAAAGCGTTTGGGCGGAGATGGTTTGGGCGATGACGCAGGTGCAAAGGAGGAGGAAGAGGCGCATAGTAGAATCGGTTCTGTGGTAGAGATGGTAGGTAGCTTCACCCTTTAATGACACGATTTGCCTCCGTGTTACACTCCGATCTTACCCCAGTTCCCGTGCCAGCCAGCCCTTTGCGTAAACGGAGTCGGCCGTTAAAACGGATTCTTTGAGGGCTGCCATCTTCTTGGCGTAGGCGTCTTTGGCCATGAATTCCCGCTGATGCCTGAGGTTGACGAGTTGTTTGGTAAACCGAATGAAGTTGTTGTACCCCTTCTTGTCCGTGGTGCTGACGTTACGGTTACGCAGGACGTACAAGCGGAGATTCTCCAGCAGGTTGAGGGCAGACTCCTGGTCTTGCTGGTCGTAAGCAATGCGTACTTCGAGCAGTACGCGGGCAAGGTGGACCTTTACGTCTGAGTCAGAAACCGTAAATAGTAGCCTGGAAGCCTCGTCAAATCGCTTGCGTGTGTAGAGGTATTGCGCTTTATTGAGTGCGTAGGCATTGTCGCGCTCCCGCTCCGGGAGCTTTTCCCGATTGTCTTCCATGAACCGTTCCGTCCACTCGTATTCGCCATTAGCGGAGCCAAGGGTGACGATGTTTTTGTAATCCCACTCACTGATCTCCCCCTTGTTGTAAATAATCCCTGTCTTTAAGCCGCGCTGGTACATCTCGAAGAGCTTCAGGCGATAATCTGCGTGGCCACTCATGATCCGGCCGATGCAATAGTTGGAGGCAAAGCCGTAGAGGTCTTTGCGGTGGTCGTGCGGTAAACGGTCAAGGCTGTGATCGAGGTAAAATAGCATCCGGTTGTAGTGGCTTACCTCGTCAGGCTCAGTCAGCGACTTCAGGATGTGATAGTAACAGTCAATGGATGGCTCAACTTGCTCGCTGAGGAGCTTTTTGCCGGCCTCCGTCTGGAGGTATTCGAGGATCGGCTCGACAAAGAGGAGGTCGAAATGGGTGTTCATCACCATCATGTTTGCCGTTAGACGGCAAGCGTGGCGTAGTTTTTCCACCAGATAATACCGGTCGAGGTGATCGAGCATACTCTGCATCTCCTTGGTGTCCTTCCGGTTGATCTCCGCCTGACGGTAACCGTTGATGTTTTTCCATTCGTAGGCGGCAAGGTGCGTATCACCATCGCGGTAGGAGTGCTTGGCTACCTTACGGTCGAGGCGCTTGCCCCGGTTTTCGAGTAGCGCGAAGCGCTGCAACTCTTTAGTACGTTTCAGGGTGAGGACTTCTTCCCGGAAGGCTTCCGCCTGTAGTTGCTCCACCGCCAGAAACTTATTTACTAACTTCATCAGGGCAGACATCAAGTCCGATAAGCCCATCTTGGCTCCGCTACCTTTCACGGCATCCTGCGCCCGCGCCTCATCAAGCTTAGGCCGCCTTTTTCCTATCTCCCGCAAGATGAAGGCCAATAAGTCAATGACCCCCTGGTGCCGGTTGAAGTAGGGACTCTCCACGAACTGCCGCAGGCGTTCGCGCTCACGACCGTCCATAGCGGTAATCTGGCGGATGAGTTTGGAGTCAGTCAATGGGTAGTTTGTTAGACGGTTAAGCTTTAAGTTTCTTAGACCAGTAGACCGTTGGTGCTGCAAGATAAATATATTCTTACAGCACTAACGGTCTACCGGTCTAACAGCCTAACTACTACCGGTCCAGCTTCTCCCACTAATTCTTCTTGCCAAACAGACGCTCCGCCCAGCTGCGTTTGCGGGCCTCGCGATTTTGTTTGCGCTCCAGCAAATCGGCAATACGCAGGGCGTATTCCGTAGGGGATTCATTGTTCCTCCTGCGTTTGCGCGCCATCATCCGTTCTACATCAGCTGCCGGAAACTGAGCGAGCCGCGCGCGAATATCTTCGACGGTGACGATGACGTCCGGGTCCCGATACACGGGGAGTTCGTCCAGATAGTCCGGGCATTCCAGCAAGGCAAGTGACATCTCATCCAAAGGAGGGAAGGCGCCTCCTTTATAAAAATTGATGCCCTTGGTACGCTGCACCTTACGCATAAACGTTCCCCATACGGGCAGCGCAGTGGCGGTGGCAGAGCCCCGCCGCAAGGTCCGGAAATGTACGGCTGGATATTCTGCTCCTACCCAGGTGGAGACAACCAGTTTCGGAGTGTAGCCCACAAACCACCCGTCGCTTTGGTCCTGGGTAGTGCCGGTTTTACCGGCCAGAGGGCCGCTGATGCCGTAAGTGCTCCGCAAACGGGCGCCGGTACCACTGTTTACAACGCCGGTCATCAGATAGGTAGCGATACTCGCTACGGTATCAGACATGACGGGAATGGTTTTTGTTGGCCGACTGAAACTAACGATTTCCTCTCCGTCAGCTGTGGTAATCTTGTCCAGAAAATGTATGCCTTCCGGGCGGCGCCCTTTGTTAGCAAAACCACTGTAAACGAGGTTCATCTCGGGGAGGGTAGCCTCTACGGTGCCTAACGCCACGCTGGGGATAGCTTCCACGGTGCCCGTTACGCCCATCTGGTGAATTTCATCAACAACCCGTCGCAGGCCACTACGGACGGCAAGGTTGACCGCAACGGTATTGACGGACTTGGCAAGTCCGCCACGCATGGAGTAAGCTCCTTCATAATCTCCGCCTGGATTACGCGGATTGTAGTTCTGAAAATCCTCAATTGTGAACTGTTGTGCAGGGGTATACTCACAAGGGCGCATCCCCTCCTGCAATGCTGTTGCGTAAACAACGGGCTTGATCGTTGACCCCACCTGCCGACGGGCGGTTACGTGATCATACTGGACGAACCGGTAATCGACACCGCCGACCCAGGCACGTACTACTCCCGTGGCAGGATCGGTAGCCAATAGCCCGGCGTTCAGGAGCGTGAAATAATGCCGTAGGCTGTCAATAGGCCGCAGGATGGTGTCGTTAGCCGCTGCCGTTTTCCAGTCGTAAATGGTCATGGGCCGTGGGGTGGTAAGCACTGCGAGGATCTCCTCTTCAGTTTTTCCTGCGGCTTCCAGGTTCTTGTAGCGCGGCGTTTGCCGCAGATGCTTTTGAAAAGCATCTTCCCAGGGGGAGGCCTTCGCGTTTTTCCAGTCTACCGCGAGGTTTTCCTGAATCCGGGGCATCTGCTCGAGGACGGCTTCTTCGGCGAGCCGTTGGAGGATACTGTTTACGCTTACGTGAATGCGTAGCCCGTCCCGATCAATATCGTAGGGCCTTTTGTCTGGGTGGGTCTTGCCGGCCAGCGCGTGCTCGACGGCGGCGCGGAGCATCCTGCGGAAGTGGGTGGCGCTGCCCACCCGGTCATTGTCGCGACGGTACCGGACTTCAAGGGGCAACAAGGCCAGGCTGTCAGCAGCAGCCTGAGTAAGGCTGCCGTTGCGGGCCATGAGCTCCAGGACGAGGTTCCGGCGGGAAGTACTGCGGTCGGGATGGGTACGGGGATTGTAGGTCGTATTGGCTTTCAGCAGACCTACCAAAACGGCAGCTTCTTCGGGCCTCAGGTTTTTTGCTGATGTGCTGAAAAAACGGTTGGCAGCTACTTCAATACCGTAAGCGTTTTCTCCGAAGGGAACCGTGTTGAGGTACAGGGTGAGTAGCTCTTCTTTGTTGTATACCTCTTCAAGCCGACTGGCGATGATCATTTCCCGCAGCTTGGTTTTCAACATACTGAAGGTCCCGTTATTCTGGCGAGGGTAGAGTTGCTTGGCCAACTGTTGGCTAATGGTGGATCCGCCGCCACCGCTCCGATCCCGGAGGATGATGGAGCGCCACGCCACGCGGGCGAGCGCCCGCAGGTCGATGCCCTGGTGTTCAAAGAAGCGACTGTCTTCCGTGGCAATCAAGGCGTCCGTTACGTGAGTGGATATTCCGTCGAGCGGTACGCTGACCCGGTTTTCCCGAAAATATTTTCCAAGAAGTCGCCCGTCTTCGCTAATGACCGAGGAGGCTTCCGCATTCTCTACCAACGATAGCTCGGTGGCGTCTGGCATCGGGCCATAGCTTCCGCCGAGAGCGGAAAAGAACAAGAAGGCGAAGAAAAGGGTGCCGAGTAGGGTCGGGATACCGAACCCCAGAAAAGCGAGCTTGAGCGGGGGCTGAGCACGGAGATAATCCCAGGTGTTCCGCCCGTAGCGGCGGGCCAGGGCTACCCCTCGCTCAAAGTAATATTCCAGCTTTTCCCGGAGTTTTTCGAAAGTGCTATTCATTGATGTAGATCGGGGTCAGGGGATTAACGTTTGGGGAGGCTGATAGATTACAAATTTTTCCAGGGGTTTAATCAATGCGTAATTGTTAGCCTGATTACCATGATGTTCAATCTTGTTTCTTTGACAGTATTGTACTGCGTCAGTGCTGGTGTTTGCACAAGAGCAACAACACCGTAGTGCTTCGTGTCGGTACAGTCGATCGGTCGGATTTCGTTTTTCGTAGAAAAGGTTTGTCTGGCCCAGTAAGCTTAACGTTCTTATGAAGAATATGTGGACTTTCTTAAAGACTTTACTTGGCCATAGTGGCGCGAAGCGATCGGCAATAATTGCAGCCTGGGGCAAAGAAAAGTCGGATACTCGTAATCTCGCCTATTCAAAATTACTCTTTGAATATGATGAGCCTGCCACCTTCATGGACGAACAATCTGCAGATGATCTGGATTTAGATGGTTTGTTTCGTTTTGTCGATAGAACTGTCTCCGCTCCAGGTGCCCAAGTGCTTTACCACATGCTTCGTCAAGGGGGAACCGAAGCAGCAGCCCGTGAACAATTGGATAAAAATATCCGGCATCTAGCCGGTAAAGACCACGAACAATTAGTACTGTATCTGCACGACTTGAGCGGGAATAAAGACTATCTTTTCCCTTACATGCTCTTCGGAGAATTACCAGAGCCTACCCGGTATCTCTTTCTGATCAGACCTTTGCAACTGATTTCTTTTGCCTGCCTTCTTTTCGGCTTAATCTATCCGGTGCTATACATCTGCTTCGTCCCTATTCTGGCGGTCAACCTATTTATCCATTACCGACATAAACAGGACGTTGGCCAGTACGTAGCAGTATTCTCCCGCCTCAAACAGTTGCATCAAACAGGCACCCGAATGCTGAAGGTAATGGATCATGTAGGAACCAAAAAGCAAACGCAGATTAAAGGGGACCTGGCGCAGGTCGCAAAAATGCTAAAGCGGACGAAGTTCTTGGAAACCGAGCGAATGAGGAACGGAGAGGTTGCAGGCGCAGGCTGGGCCATCGCCGAAGTATTTAAGTTCGCTACGCTCCTCGATGTTACTATTTTTACGGGCTTACTGCTGCAAATTGAACGCTATCGAGCGTCTTTAGTACGCATTTATCGACTGGTAGCTGAGGTAGACGTAGCCCTTTCTGTCATCGCTCTTCGTCGGGAGTTACCTTACTACTGCGAACCTGATCTTCAGGAAGAATCGATGCTCAGGGTGAAGGGGGTGTATCACCCATTGGTGCCCGGGGCAGTTGCTAATGATCTCGAGTTGACCCGGGGGAACCTTCTCATCACCGGCTCCAATATGTCCGGTAAATCCACTTTCATCAAGACCCTTAACCTCAATGCTATCACGGCGCAAGTACTCAACACTGCCTTCGCCGAGCAGTACACTTCCAGGACCTGGCGCATAGCCACCTCAATCAACCTTAAGGATGACCTGGATAATGGTAGTAGCTACTACCTCTCCGAAGTCCAGCGCATCGGTGAGTTGATGGAATACGCTAGTGCCGCAGGCCTCCACTACATGCTTACTATCGACGAGGTCTTTAAGGGAACGAATACCATTGAACGGATTGCCGCAGCCAAGGCAATCCTGGCGTACCTCGCTCAAAAGAACGCTATTGTTCTTGTATCCACTCACGATCTGGAACTGGCAGACTTACTAAAAAACACCTATGAGCTGTATCATTTTCAAGAATCCGTTGGGGCAAATGATCTCAGTTTTGATTACAAGATCAAGCCTGGGGTAATGACCCAGCGTAATGCCGTGAAGCTATTGCGTATTTGTGGCTACCCAATGGAAGTAGTTAGTGAAGCTGAAAGGATTGCCGAAGCGTACTCAAAACCCGACTAACTTCTCGATAGCCTTGTAGTTGAAAGCGCAATGGCTTAGTGCTCAACTCTTATCATCCACCTCATCTTCTGCTCGTTCCAGCGGAGCATCCTCCCGCATATCTGCGACAAAGCGACACCACTCACATGCTTCTTCCCCGCAGCCCGTAAACTGCTGTGCCTGGATGCCATCCCAGGCTTCGCGGAGGATGGCGCGTAGCGCATCCTGGTCTTTAGGGCCCATGCTAACGGA
>CAZTTF010000022.1:0-12695 GCA_964616365.1 uncultured Lewinella sp.
CCAAACCACTCTGACTTAGGTATAAACAAAAAAGCCCACCAGCAACGTCTCTAACGTCACCAGTGGGCTTTATTTCAGCGGATACAGCATACTAGCTCCTACACCCAGAACACCAGATTCAAATCCTGTGCGTGGGCCATCATTTTGTGTACCGGACGCAGGCGGAAGCCGTATTCGTACACACCGGCAAGCTGAGGGTCGATGGCGAGGGTGAAGGTGGCTTTGCCACCTTTTTGTCCCTTAAGCTTGAAGGTATCCGTACGGCGCAGTTCAATCTTGTCCTCATCGAGACGCTGGTAGAAGCAGGCTTCGAGGGTGAGGTCCTTGGCGTCGATACCGTTGGTATCGAGGACGATCTCGGCTTCGAATGCTTCTCCCACGGGTAAAGCGTGGTTGACGGTGTCAAAAGAGTTGTTTTCCACTACTTCGATCCCTGCCCAGCTGTTGCTCACGGAGGCTTTCCACTCCGCGAACGTTTTCGCGGCTTTGTAGTTGGTCTTGGCCGTCGCCTGCTGGCTGTCGCCCAGCGGGAAGTAGAAACGCTCGTAGTAGTCGTCCATCATCCGCTTCATCGTAAAGGTTGGGGCAACCTCGGCGATGATCTGCTTGACGTAACCCATCCAGGTTTTGCTGATGCCCGTTTTATCCCGGTCAAAGTAGATCGGAAGGATCTCATCTTCGAGGATGTGGTAGATCGTCTCGGCGTCCAGCTCATTCTGCAGGTGCTGGTCTTCGTAGGTCCGCTCCAGAGGGAGGGCCCAGCCGGCATCGGGACGGTAGCCTTCGGCCCACCAACCGTCGAGAACCGAGAAGTTCGGGCGGCCGTTGAGCGCCGCCTTCATGCCCGAGGTGCCGGAGGCCTCCAGCGGACGGGTGGGCGTATTCAACCAGATGTCTACCCCTTGTGTGAGTAGCTTGGCCATTTCCATGTTGTAGTCTTCGAGGAAAATGATTTTACCGGAGAACTCAGGCTTCTTACTGACGTGGATGATGTGACGGATCAGGTCCTGTCCTCCCTGGTCAGCAGGGTGGGCTTTCCCGGCGAAAAGGAAGATGACCGGACGGCCTTCCTGATTGACCAGCTCGCGGAGACGGTCTTCATTCTTGAACAGGAGGGTGGCACGTTTGTAGGTCGCAAAACGACGAGCGAAACCAAATACCAGCGCGTCGTTATTGATCTTGCTGAGAATGTCAAAGGTCACGCGGGGGCTCTCGCCCCGCTTACGCATATCAACCTGCAGCTTAGCGCGAACATAGTCCAGCAACTTAACCTTCAGTTGCTGCTGCACGTCGAAGAGCTTTTTATCGTCCACCTTGTGGATCTTACGCCAGATGTCCTTATTGCTCTGGTCACGCACCCAGTCTTTGCCGAATACAGAACTGTATACGGTGTGCAGTTCGTTAGCGATCCAGGTAGGGTAGTGGACAGAGTTGGTTACGTAGCCGATGTGTACCTCTTCGGCGGTGTAGCCAGGATACAGCGGGGTGAACATCTCCTGACTTACCTCTCCGTGGAGCTTGGATACACCATTAACGCGCTGACTCAGCGCGATGGACAACTTAGACATGTTGAAGTCCTCGCTGGCGTCGTTGGGGTTTGTACGGCCCAGGGCAACGAACTCCTCCCAGCTGATGCCCAGCTCGCTGGCGTAGCTGTAGAGGTAATTGCGCAGCAAGTGCTCGGGGAAGTGGTCGTGCCCCGCCGGTACCGGCGTGTGGGTAGTGTACAGGCTACTTGCCCGTACGGCTTCTACGGCTTCGTTGAAGGACATGTCGTCCTGCTGGACGTGATTCTTTAGGCGCTCGATACTCAGGAAGCCAGCGTGACCCTCGTTGAGGTGGTACACTTCAGGGTTGAGGCCCATGGCCTCAATGGCGCGTACACCTCCAATGCCTAGCAGGATTTCCTGCTTCAGACGGTGCTCATTGTCGCCGCCGTAAAGCATGTGCGTCAGCGCACGATCGTCCTGACTGTTGTCTTCGTGGTCCGTATCGAGTAAGTAGAGGTTGATCCGGCCAATGGGCAGTTTCCAGACCTTCGCCTGAACGATCCGGCCCTGAATGGGGACAGAAACCTTTAGCCAGTTGCCGTCGGCATTGCGGACGGGCTCAACGGGGAGCTGGGTGAACTTTTGTGCAGGGTAGAGGTGAATCTGATCACCATTCATGCTAAGTCCCTGGTTGAAGTACCCGTAGCGGTAGAGCAGACCTACGCCGAAAAGATTGACGTTGCTGTCCGATGCCTCTTTGAGGTAATCACCGGCCAATACTCCTAGGCCACCGCTGTAGAGCTTAAGGCTGATGTGCAGCCCGTATTCCATACTGAAGTAGGCGAGCTTCGGACCCTTCTTCTGGGGCTCAGCCAGGTAAGCGTCGAATTGCTTTTCTACTGATTTAAGCTGCTTGATGAATCCTTTGTCTTTCACCAATTCCTGCATCCGCTGCGGGTCGAGGGTTTCAAGCAGGGCGACCGGGTTGTAGTTGAGGGCAACAAAGCGCTCAGGGTCTATTGCTGCGAAGAGTTGTTGTGCATCGGCATTCCAGGACCACCAGATGTTGTGGCTTAGTCGCTGCAGGGCAGCAAGTTCTTTAGGAAGCTGGTTTTGGATAAAAATGCGTTTGAGCTTCATGTTGGTGCTCGTTTGTGTCATAGTCATGATGGACAATTTGCCAGGTTATTAAAGTGCCAAGCCAAATGGCTATAGCTCCCATGCCTACTGACTGACGGTACTGCCTTGCGTTTCACACCCGGCAATCCTGTCTGACTCATGAGGAGTCGGTACAGTAGGTAAAATTGTGTAGTAGTAGAGGAGAATAGCAGCTAAGCACTGTAGAGCAACCCGTTTAAATAGTAGAAGTGGAAGCACGAATCAGAAGAGATGCTGTTCGCCTAATGCAAGTCTACCCGGGTATTTGCTGTTAAGGGCGGTAAAAATAATAAAAATTACCGGAGCAGAAACCGATCTAGTAGATGAAAGGGGGCAAGTAGCGGCAGTTTGGTGAGCAAAACTATTTGCTTGTTGCCACTACTTACCCCCCTCTCAAAAATATAAACGGCTATATCATTTTATCCCTCTTGTCCGGGGGCTTGGGTAAGCTCCAGGAATTCATCAAGTTTCGGGGTGATGACGATTTCTGTGCGGCGGTTTTTGGCACGGCCTTCGGCCGTGTCGTTGTTGCCGCGCGGATCATATTCTGCTCGCCCGGCGGCCGTGAGGCGCGCCGCGTCGACGTAATATTCATTAACGAGCTGACGAACAACAGCTGTTGCCCGGGCTGTGCTGAGTTCCCAGTTGTCGCTGTAACTGTTGGAGTTGACCGGGACATTGTCCGTATGCCCTTCCACCATAACCGCCAGATCACGGTGTTCATTCAGCACAAAGCTGACTTTTTCAAGTACCTGGTCTGCGGCCCGGTTGACCCGGGCGCTGGCGGAGGAAAAGAGGAGTTTGTCGCTAATGCTGACGTGGACCTTTCCTCCACGGATGTCCACCTGCACGTCGTCACTGCTTACAGTATTCAGGCTACGGAGCAGGTTGATTTTCAGGGCGTTATTGACGCTGTCTTTGCGCGCTACTGCACGGTTCAGGTCACGGATGTAGCCCGTTTGGTCGTTGATGCTTTCCAGGCCTTCCCGAATACTGGTGGCGCCTTCTTTTGAGATGACGGCCAGGTCTTCCAGCCGGTTGAGTAAGTCGCAGTTGGTACGCTGAACACTTTCCAGCTGGGTCGCCAGCATCTGCCGCTGTTGCTTTTCGCCGGCTAGTTCCGTTTCGAGCTTCGTGATCTTTGTCTTGTTACAAGAGCTGAGCAATCCGATGGCAAGAATTGGGAGCAAAAGGTAAAATCTCATAGGAATACTAAAGTTGATAGGCCATATTAACGATCAGGAAAGCGATTTAGCGTATATCACCTGCTGTCGGTCTTTTTTTACCCGCTAAGGTTACCCTCCCAAAGCAGTAGCGGTAGTATTTAATCGAAGGTGACCTCGGTAGCTCCATACCCGTATTTGGGGTGGTACTCGTTGGTAAACTTCCGGATGTACTTCGTACGGTGTAGCCGGGAGTGAATGGCACGTTTCAGTGCTCCGGACCCTACTCCATGAATGATGAAAACACTGTCAACGCCTAGCCGCAGGGCTTTGTCGATGTATTCGTCAAAGGCTTTGAGCTGTAGTTGCAGCCGCTCGTGCTTAGCAACTTTATCGGGGTCTTCCACCAATTTGTGCAGGTGCAGATCAATGGTTTCTTCAAATTCCAGCTTCTCGGCCAGGTCGAGGGTCACTTTTCGCTTGCTACTATCCTTCTTGGGTCTTGCCCGAATGGCCTCAGCGGTTAAGGCTTTTAGCGAAGTGGAGCGTGGCGCGGCCGCGGGTGCAGTGCGGGTGTTGTCGAGTTTGGGGAATACGACGTACAGGTGGGCATCCCGGTAGAGTTCCGGTACATCCTGGAGGGTTTGGAAAAACTGAGCCGCCTTGAGGTTGACTTTTTTGAAATGGCGTGGTCCGGTACCACCGGCTTTGACGGTGCGTACGTCCAGCTCACAGCTTAGTTTTTCGTTTAGCCAACGGTATTCAATGGCTTCCAGGCGCTTTTTGGCGCCTGGTTCTAGCTGCCCCGATTTGGCCCAACGGCGGTCGCCGTGGGTCTTCATCTTTAGCTCATAAATGATCTTATACTTGCTGCCATTGAGGAGGTAGGTCTCGTAGGCTACCGGGTTCGCTTCGTTATCCAGCTGTGGATCGAAAGCAAGACGGACACCTTCCCCTTGCTCTTCAGCCTCCGTGCCTGCACCTGCGTCCGCGCCCACTTCCATCGGAGTTGCTGCCGCTGGAGGCGCTTGCTGAATAACCCTTTCCTGAACTGCTTCCAGGATTTCGGAGGGTAAAGAGAGGTGGCCTTTTCCTGCGTCGAGGCGGACTTCTACCAGACCGTTATCCAGCAAGGCCGTCACTACACCAAAGTTTTCTGTCCGGACCATCCGGACCCGCTGACCGATTTTAAATTTCATGCCGTGAAGGTAATGGTTTGTGGCCGGTCTATTCGTCCGCTGCAGCATTAAGCATGCGCTCCAGGAACCCGAACCAAGCGACGGGATAGCCCTCGTCTCCCACTTCCCATAAATCGGCGTGATCACCACCGGCTACTATGTATAATGCTTTATCCTCGGAGGCGCAAGCCGCATAAAGCTGTTTGCCGTTGCTGACGTTGATGCGGACATCAGCATCTCCATGAACGAACAGCAGTGGTTGGTGCAACCGCTTAACCACATCGATGGGGCGAACCTCCCACGGATCAAATCCAGCTATGGCTCCTGCCCGACGCAGAAGGTAGTTCGTTACGGCATCCGGTATGGCCTCAATACCCATTCTGCGGGCGTAGGCTCTGGTAACCGTGGGAAGGTCAGTAAAGGTGCTTTCACTCAGGCCAAAGGCCAGACGATGGTCATAGTCAAGGCTCTGTAACGCTACTGCTGCCCCCATGCTGTTGCCGTAAACACCCGTACGAAGACCATCTGTTTTAGCAAACAACCAGTCAACCATTTTCTTCACGTCTTTCTTCTCGTTAAATCCGTAGGTGAGGTACTGGCCTCCAGACTTTCCGTGGGCTCGCTGATCTGCCAGGAAGAGGTTGTAGCCCATGGCGCAAAGGCGTTGGGTAAGGAAAAGGTAAGTCTCTTTGCAACTGCCTACGCCATGCAGAATGATAAGGTTTGCCCGAGAAGTGCTGGTTGCCGGAATGAAAAAGCTGTCCAGTGCTACGCCCGTACCAACAGGGAGTTGGAAATGCTCATAAGTCAGGCCGTAATCGGCTGGCGTCTCCGTTCCAACCCGATTTCCCGGACGCAAAATGAAAAGGGGAAAGATGTTCCTGAATACGTAATACGACCCCATGCACAGGACGAATAGTATTGGAAGGAGAAAGTAAAGCATGCGGCAAAAGTACCAACTGAGCGGCTGGCCGGAAAGTGGAAGTGAAGGCAATTAGCTCGTAGCCCTTTGTTAGTTCCTCGGGCCGGAGCCCCTCGCCCGGGTTAGCTCGTAGCTCTTTGTTAGCTCCTCGGGCCGGAGTCCCTCGCCCGGGTTATATCTCAATTTTCGCACGGGTAGCTTAACATCCGTCGAAAAAATGGACGGTATTGTCGTGGAATCAGCATATTGCAGTTCTAACACTGAGACTATACCCATGCGTTACTTTTTACTAAGCCTTCTGCTGGCGTGTTGCTTTTTACTTTCTGCACAGCAGGAAATGATCGAACATTTTTCCGTTGATATCATCACCCGTCAGGACGCGAGTCTGGACGTGACTGAAACCATTACGGTGGTGGTCCAGGGAGACCAGATCAAGCGCGGCCTGACCCGCGCGCTGCATCGTGAACCGCTCGGGGACGACACGGAGTTGGGGAACTTTAAGTACGAAGTGCTGAGCGTGAAACGGGATGGGGTAGAGGAGCCCTTTTTCACCAAGCGGCAAGGCGGCTTGCCGACGATCTATACCGGTGATAAGGATGTTTTTCTTGACCCCGGAACATACGTGTATGAGATCCGCTACCGGGCTTTTGAACAGGTCTACGGCCTTGATCGAATCGATGAAATCAGATGGCCGCTGGAGGGGAAGAAAGGAAGCCTGCCAATCAAGGATGCAGACATTACCATTCGCTTTGATCGGGACATTCAGATCATAAACAGCGCCTGCTACACAGGTGTTACAGGGTCAACCGCAGAAGACTGTGAGTTCAGTCAGGATGGCAATATTGTCACTTTTGTAACTACCCGTCCCCTGCAACCGGGAGAAGGTATGACGGTGGCGGCCAGCATCTCCGCTGGTTACTTCCAGCGGCCCGAACCTCCCACACCCGTCGAGAAAAATACTACGCTGGCCATCCTGGTATTTGGCTTTGCAATTGCCCTAGGTTATGCCTACACCAGCTGGCAGAAATATGGCGTGGACCCTGAAGGGCCACCAATTAAAAACGAGTATTTCCCTCCCGAGGGATATTCTCCGGCAAGCATCTCTTACCTGCTGAACGGCTGGGTTAATGCCCAGCAGGTTACTGCTTCCCTGACAGTCCTTGCTACCCAAGGCTACGTTAAGATTGAGGAAGAGGAACGCAAGAAATTGCTTTTCACCTACGATGTTTTTATCATTCGTCCTACGGATAAAGTTCCCACCGAAGGAGAGGTGTCCGCCGAAGCCCTGGTACTTTACCGGGAATTGCTCTCCGAAGGTGAGGTAGAACTAGGTGGAGAATACCAAAAGCATGTGGCAAAAGCTAATGCCGAACACGGTAAGTCACTCAAAGAACAGCACGATGCGTTCCTTAAGCAGGGACTCAATCTGGGGAAGATGGTCCCCTTGGTCTTTATTCTATTAGCGACCATGGTCGGTGGGTTCCTTAGTATGTTTTTGACGGAATATGGAGGCATGGCATTGGCCATTGTTGGGGTGAGCGCTGTCGTATTACTGGCAGTATACGCCTGGCTGATCGGTAAGCCGAGCCTCGAAAAAGTTACGCTTCGGAATAAAATAAAAGGGCTGCGACAATACCTGAAGCTTTCGGAAAAGAAACGCAAGGCGCTACCTAATGCACCGGAAATGTCCCGGGAGTATTTCGAATTGATCCTGCCCTATGCTATCGCACTTGGGATTGAAAATGACTGGGCGGAAGCACTTACCGAATACCTGAGTACTCCTCAGGGGGGAGCTTACGGCAATAATAACCTGGGAGCTTTACCATTATTTCTACTTCCTGGTTTTGGATCTCGCATTGGTCATTTCTACGGTAAGAGCGCGGTAAATCCAGCCTCAAGCGGTGGCGGTGGCGGTGGTGGATTTTCCGGTGGCGGTGGTTCCGTTGGCGGCGGCGGTGGAACCGGCGGCTGGTAAGGACGTTAGCTCTGAAATAGCTTAGGTCAGTCTGAGAGCAGGTCTTTGCACTTGAAACTATTTGCCATTTAGCTTTGGTAAAAAAACATGAGAATACGCTATCGGGCGTGATAGTTCCGCAAGGGGCGTCAGGTCGATAGCCTGTAGCGAAAGTAATGGTTAGGGCAGGATGGCTTCGACGGACAATTCGGGGCCTGTTCCCCACGGCAGCATCGCATTGATCAACCGTATTTTCTGAAAGTTACCCAGGTCTCTTTCCCGAATGATGCTTGGACGCAGAATACCCGTCTGGATCAGTTTTTCTCTGCGCGTGCCGCGCAGCATTGGCCAGGCTGGGGTATACCAATGTGCGCCATCAAAGAGGGCTATGTTGGCGTAGCTGGTATCGGTCAGGTGGCCACGCTGTACCATGAGGATATCATCACATTTGCCCTTGCGTTCCAATAGTTTGCGGATTGCTGACCGGTCGACAAACTTCTTTCCGTATTTCACCTCGTCAGCAGGGACCAACCTGATGCGCTTGATGGGTTTAACGTGGTAGGGAACCAGCTCATGTTTCTCTACCTGTTGTCTGTATTCCAATCTGAGCTTGTAAGTACCTTTTGCCGGTAAGGAAAGCGTATCAAGGAAAGGGGCGAGCTTTAGCACCGGGCTTTTGGGAAACAGCACTTTACGGGATCGGTCTACCCGCTGCTGGTGGTAAGGGAGCAGGTCAGGGAGACCATCGTGGATACGAATGGATTCCAGCAAGCAGTCAGGTAGCGTATTGGGCTTCTTCAAAACAATGTGTGACAACGGCTAATGTAGAGAAAAACTCGCAAGATTGCCGGGAATCCTGATTTTTGCTTTTAGTTCAGCGTATTCCTCCTGCCATTTTGAGCGGGCAGTGATCCCGCCTCCTGATCTGAAAAAGTAATTCCCCTGGCTGGTTTTTTCGATAAAGCGGATCAAGACGCAGGTGTCGAGCGTCACTCCGTCGAAGTATCCCCCGATGCCGCAGTAATAGCCGCGCGGGCCGGGCTCCGCCCGGCGGATGATGTCCAGGGTAGCGGGCTTTGGAGCTCCGCTTACCGAGCCGGCAGGTAACAGTGTCGCCAAAATGGTCCCCAGCCGGGATTTCCAATCATCAGGTAGCTGCCCTCCAATGTTACTGCTGGTTTGCACGAGCCCCCGGGAGCTGGTGGCAATTTTATGGAAGTACCGGTAATCAGTTACCCGAACTTGTTTAGCTACCTGGCTGAGGTCATTGCGAATGAGGTCAACAATGGTGGCGTGTTCTGCTATTTCTTTGCGGCTGTTCAGCAGCTCCGCTCTGGCGGAAGGGGTATCCAGCGTAGTGCCTTTCATTGGCCGACTCTCAATGTAACCATCGGTACTGACCGTAACGAACGTTTCGGGGCTGAAGCACACAAAGTTGTTGGGCAACAGAATACGGTACTTGGCTTCACTTTGCCAGTATATCGCGGAGAGAAAGTCCGTGGCAGGTGGCTTTGCCGTAAGACCTACTTGAGCGTTGACCTGCTCCCAGCTTAGGTGTACTGGAGTGGGGAAGGTCAGGTTGGTCAGAAAGCTATCGCCGCGTTGTAATCCTGATTGCACAACGGCGAAGGCCCGTTGGAAATCATCCGGAGAAATGTGTGCAGCATCAAGGTGTACCAGGGGTAGGGACGAAGGAGGCTGGCCGGCCTCCGGCCGGCTTGGAAAGTCGAACCGAGGTTGGTTGGCAGCCTCTTCCGAAAGCGCCCATACTTGCGGCTGTTGTTGCTCAAAATCCATCAGGAAAAAACACGGCTTCCCTGCCGCACCAAGTGCATCCAAACGATCGGCCCAGGCCTGAATGTTTCCCGAATTGCTACGCATCAATCTTAAGACGTTTCAGGAGGAATAAAGTTACGGTCCCTTAAAGGAGGGCAAAGATGGTTCATTGTACGGATAATTGTCACAGCCGCAGCCGGTGATCTTTGGCGGTCACCTTAGTTATGCAGCTTCGCCTCTAACCACCAAGGTAACTATGAGTCCTAGGTAAGTAAAGGTGAATTCAGTGCTTTTTCCGGGGTAGCATAAGCGTTATTCTGCTTCCAGTCATCAGGCATAAATTCTGGATGTGACCCTGCCGTAGATAGCCGAGGGGCGTCGCTATGTACAAAAGGCCAATTAGGCCACATCCCATACAGGCAACTACTGCTGGTTACCCTTTGAAATGTTAACTTGCCCCATCATTAACAATTACCCATCGATGCGTGAAATAGTCCCCTTTGCCTTACTGCTGTTCCTTTTTTCTGCCTGCGGGGAAGAAGCTCCCAGTCAACCTGCTCCAACAGCTGAACCTGAGCTTGGACAGATGGAGTTTGTCGCTCACCGCGTTGTTGATAACGCGCAGTGGTGGTGGGCCCTTACGATTGGGGACGTGACTAATGACGGCTTGCAGGATATCGTTTACATCAATAACAATGCCAACGGTGGTTACCTGGGGTTCCGGACTGGAACCAAAACGGGAGGGCTCTGGGAGGAGACCATCGTCGCACAGACGCCGCCCACGGGCGGAACTTTTGCTGCTGGTGACCTGGAAGTAGGAGACATGGACGGAGACGGAGACATAGATATCCTGGCCGTGAAGCATACGGGAGAGTGGGACGATGCCAGTGAAAGCGCAGAACTCTTTTACTATGAGAACCCCAGCTGGACTCCCCACGCCATCGGGACGGCCAGAGATGCCGTTAAGGACATGTCCATCGGAGACTTTGACGGAGATGGGCTGGCGGATCTGGCAGTACTCACTTTCGACGAAGCAAATCTTCGAATTCATCACCAACAAGAAGATGGTTCCTTTATCATGGTGCAGGACATCATACTGAAAGGATTACACGAGGGCATGGACGTGGGAGACATCAATGAGGATGGCCGAATGGACATCATTGCTAATGGCTACGCCTTCCTCAATCCTGGCGAAGACCTGACGGCCGATTGGCCGTTAGAGGTCATTGATGCCAAGTGGCACAACCAGACTGGAGATTGGTCGGCAAATGGTACTAAAACCTTCTTCACTGAGCTGGATGGTAAACCAGTCGTATTCATGTCTCATAGTGAGCGGGGTGGTTACCCCCTCAGCATGTACCAGCGGAATGCCGAAGGAGCGTATGCCGAATCGGTTATCGTAGAGGAGTTGCCCGCAGCACATACCTTACAGGTTTTTGATATGGACCTGGATGGAGACGTCGACATCGTTACGGGAATTAATTATGCTCGCGCCGTTAACCTCGATCCCAAAGTTGATCACTTTGAGGTGATGGTTCTGCTGAACGAAGGAGCCGGTAACTGGAAGCGCAAGGTGATCGAAACTGAAGGTATTTACAATGGCCGTGTTGCGGACTTTGAAGGTGATGGAGACTACGATATTTTCCGCTACCCGAACCACGAGGCAAAGGAGCTATTCTTTATCGAAAATCAGGTGAAATAATGCAATTACGTTTTCTCTTAATGGGCGCGGCCGCAGGTGCCATGCTGGGTATTTTGGCTTGCTCTGGTCCTGCACCCGGCACCAGCGCCCCCGCCTCGGAATCCGCCCCTGAACCGCTGGCTACAGACCAATGGACTTACCTGCAAGTAGATAGTAATAAGGCCATGTGGGGAGCGTTTGCTGAGCCGGAATGGCTACGTTACTTCGGCCTGGCGGCCGCAGACTTTAACGCCGATGGCTACCTCGATCTGGTTTCCGGGCGTACGGTTTACTTTAATCCCGGAGGAGACATGACGGGGCCCTGGACTAAAACGGATCTGGGGCAAAACGTTGATGCTAACCTCGCATTTGTCCCTGCGGGAACGCAGACTCCGATCATCTTAGGGGAAGCACTGCCTGATGTCATCCGCTTTTTACCGGATGGGGAAAACGGGTTTACGGCCGGAGAGGTAGTCGCTCAGGTGCCCCCAACGGGGCACCATAACGGACAAGGGTATAAAACGGCAGATCTTATGGTGGACAAAGAAGGGGAGGAAGTCATTTATGCCAGCCAGGGAGGCTTATACGTGATGGATGCTTCCGGGGCTACTCCCTGGCCAACCCGCCTCGTAGGCAAGGATGCTAGTGATGAAGGCTTTGGCGTGGCGGATATGGATGGCGATGGTGACCTTGACCTCGTGTCCGGCTACCGGGTGCCTGGGGCTGACGCAGAAGTGCCGACCGTGCTGGTTTGGTTTGAAAACCCGGGAGCATTTACGCATGACTGGGAGCGCCACGCTGTAGGTAACAGCCAGTTTGCCATTGACCGGGTAGAGGCAGGAGATTTAAATGGAGATGGACTTAGTGACGTAGTGGTAGCCGAAGAACGTTACCCTGGGTTAGAGCCCGATGCCACTTTATGGTACTTTGTACAGGTAGATACTGGTTTTATCCGTAAAGCCCTGGTTACCCAGTTTTCGATGAATAACCTTGACCTTGCTGACCTTGATCAGGATGGTGATCTGGACATTATCACCGCTGAACATAAAGGAGAGCGACTGGCGCTCCAGATGTTCGAGAATGATGGTAGCGGCAACTTTTCCCTGCGGGAACTGGACCGTGGCAAGGAGTCTCACCTGGGAACACAAACATATGATCTGGATGGGGATGGTGATCTGGACATTGTGAGTATTGGCTGGGACCAACATCAGTTCGTGCACGTTTGGCGAAACGATGCCAGATAGCTAGTTGTTTTCTTCGCCTAATTGCCCGTAAGCCGGTTAGAGCGTTATCGTGTTAACTAATATTCCTGATACCTGGACCCTTTTGTTAAGTGATGTTTATGCAAGAAATTACCCCTGAACAATGGTTTT
>CAZTTF010000023.1:0-16340 GCA_964616365.1 uncultured Lewinella sp.
AACTACACCATCACGGCAACGAACGTACCAGTAGGTAACCACGCGATCCGCGTACGTGCCAACGACGGTTGTGGCAACACTGACCTTGACATCATCGAGTTCTGTGTAGAAGGAGACAAGGCGCCAACGCCAATCTGTATCGGTCAATTAACAGTAACGTTGATGCCTGACGGCCAGGGTGGTGGCATGGCTGCTATCTGGGCGTCTGACTTCATCGCTTCAGATGTAGAGGACTGCTTCGGAAACGTAATTGATAACTACAGCATCTATACCGAGGAAGAAGCGGGAGCTGACGGTTTCGCACCAGCCATTGGCGATACAGGCCTGACGATGACCTGTGAAAGTGATGCAACCACGCCAGTACGTATTTACGCGATTGCTGATAACGGAACGGCGGATTACTGTTCGGTATTCGTTCTCACCCAGCTCTTCCAGCCTGGTATGTGTACTGGCAACGACGGGACGGTTAACGGCTTGATTGCTACGCAGTCTGAAAGTGCCTTGGCAGGAGTGGATGTTTACCTCTCCGGAGCGGAGGACCTGAACATCGCCGTTGAGACGGATACTGATGGCAGCTACACCTTTACGGGCCTCGAGTCAGGAGAAGATTACACGATCCAGCCAGCTAACCCAGTAGCAGTAGACCTTGCTACCGTTACAGTCACTGATGTAGTAATGATCGGTAACGTAATCCTCGGATCTGAGAGCTTTGCCAGCAATTATGACTATCTGGCGGCAGACGTTGATCAGGACCAGAACCTGAGCGTAGGTGACATGGTCGCGATCCAGCGGGTGATCCTTGGCCTGGACGACATGTATGAAACTGGTGAAAGCTGGGGCTTTGTTCCTGCTGACGTGGAGGTGAATGAGCCCTATGCGCAGCAATTCCCCGAGGTGTACAACATCAATGACCTCCAGGGTAACTTTACTGGTGCGGACTTTATCGGTTTCGCTTACGGTGATGTGAACAGTGTAGGCCGTTCTTCTGCTTCCCTGGAAGTAGAGGATGCCCGCCTCGAAGCTGGTCAGACGCATAGCATTACCTTCTCTGGCGCTGAGCTGGCTGGCTTCCAGGGTACGCTGGAGCTTGCTGCCGGCCTGGAGTTGTTGGATGTCAGTTACGAAGGTGAAGGTGGTCTTAACCTGAACGGTGCCGCAGAAGGTGTGATTGCCATGATGTTCCGCAGCGCGGCAACGGTAACCGTAGAAGTACGAGCTACTGAAGCTGGCCTGTTGAGTGAAATGGTGAGCCTGGGCAGCAGTATCACGCTCGCAGAAGGAGTGAACGCTAACGGTACGGGCGGGGCCTTGAACCTTGCGTTCTCAACATTTACGGCACCTGCGTCCGCGCAAAATGCCTTGTTGCAGAACATGCCGAACCCAGTGACCAGCGTAACTACGATTCCTTTCAACCTTGCGCAGGCAGGGGCTGCGACACTGACAATCCGTGATGTAGCTGGCCGTACGATCACCGTACGCAAAGTTGCTGGCATTGCTGGTCGCAACCAGGTTGAGTTGAGTCTTGATGAGCTGGGTGGCGTCACGGGAGTATTGAGCTATACGCTCACTGCGGGAGACTTCTCCGCAACAAAGAAGATGGTAGTCGTGCGCTAAGTTCGATCATGTTACAGGCTAAATAATATGGCCCCGTCGGAGAGATCTGTCGGGGCCATTTTAGTGAGGAAATACGGGGAGTTTTACCGAGTGAGGTGCATCTTTTGACTACCAAATCGTGGCTAAACAAATATATTTCCTGAGACGCCTGACATTGGACGGGGAGTTCCTTAAAAAATGCTTAATTTCGTTCTTGTATGAGAATGCCTGTTCTCGACGTGTGCGTTTTACCTGGTTATACCTGTATTCCTAGGTCGAAAGACTGAAGGTGCTTAGCTAAGGTAGCTGCGGAAAGCTTAGACACTAACAATCATAATTTACCACCCATTCAAGAATGAATACATGAAGACAACTAAAATACTACAATTCTTTTGTCTACTGTCTTGCTGCCTATTTGGGCAAGTAGCGTTCGGACAAACCCCTACCGCAGTAAAGGTGACGGATACTGAAGTAGCGAAAGCCGAAGTTGATCTCAATGTGGAACAATCTTTTCTGATCGAGGTAACCGGCCCTAACGGTTATTACAGCAGACAAGAAGCGGCCAAAGCATCTGAATATCGCATCAGCCCGATTCAGGCAAATGGAACGGTATTTCCGGATGGTTCCTACCAAATGCAAATAACTCCTGTTTACCGTTTTACTGACACACAACGGGCGGAGCTTAGTGCCCTCAGAACAAACAATGATGAGGCGGGAATCGCAGCCTATCGGGCCAAGCATAATTTGCCTACCGAAGCTAATGTTTACGTGGTGAATTACGGCATCCGGGCAGGGAAATTTGTCGGTGCTTCTTCTGAAAAAGAAGGTAAGGTGAGCGTGTCCAATAATGCAGAGGCTTATCAGGTGCCTGCAGAGACAAATAGCCTGGTTTCGTTTGCTTATTATGAAGAAAGCTATGCGCCATATGCCATGGACAAGACGTTGGTGGCAGAAGATGATCAAGTTATTTTAGATGACTTAATCGTAGACGGCAGCGTATGTATAGGTCAGGATTGTATTAACGGTGAAAATTTCGGTTTCGATACACAACGCCTGAAAGAGAATAATCTCCGCATTCATTTTGATGATACAAGTTCCAGTGCGTCTTTCCCGAAAAACGATTGGCGTATCTCTATCAACGATAGTAATAATGGTGGAGCGAGTTACTTTGCAATTGATGATGCGACTGCTGGTACCAGACCGGTGACGATCAGAGACGGAGCTGGAAACAACGCGCTTTACATTAGTAATAACGGTGGTAATGTAGGTTTGGGTACAGCTAGCCCGGTCGTTGAATTGCAGGTTACAGACGGTGATACCCCTACAATGCGTTTAGAGCAAAACGGCACAGTAGGCTGGACTCCGCAGACCTGGGATGTGGGTGCTAATGAGAGTAACTTCTTTATTCGGGACGTAACTAATGGTAGTAGCCTTCCTCTACGGATTCGTCCACGTGCCCCTCAGAATAGTCTCTATATCGATGCAGAAGGAGACATTGGTTTAGGCACACAAACCCCTGGAGATAACGGTCTGCAGGTAGAGAACGGTAACGTTTTTATCAAAAAAGGTAACGTAGGTATCAATGCTGAGCCAAGTGCAACGGTAGCGCTAGAAGTAAACGGTGGGTTGAACGTGACGGGCACTAGCTTACTTACGGGAGACTACACCCAATTTATGACCACAGGGGCAAGCTTTTTCTCTCCTGCCTTTAGCACAGTACTACGTCTTGATGCAGTAAATGAAAGAGTTGGTATTGGTGTTGCTGCGCCAATGCACCAGCTGGAAGTTAGCTCAGACGATGTTGTTAAGCCTACCGCCGGAGGCTGGCTCGGAGCATCAGACCGCCGACTAAAGAAAGATATTGCTGACTTCCAGGATGGTCTTGATGTATTGATGAATATTCGTCCCGTGACCTACAGCTATAACGGTAAATTAGGTCTGCCAACGGGGGAGGAGCACATTGGGATTATTGCACAGGAGATTCAGCCCCTGGCTCCCTACACCATTAAATCATTAAAAATTGGTGGTCCTGACAATGATGAGGATTACCTGGCTTTCGACGGTTCTCCGCTCACTTATGTCCTGATTAATTCAGTGCAGGAGCAGCAAAAGGTCATAGAGGCTCAGCAGAAAGAGATTGATGCCTTGAAGGCTCAGGTTGCTGAAATTAATGAACTAAAAGCACAAATGGCATCGATCAATAAAATGCTCAGTGCACAAAAAGAATCAGCGGCATCCGTTAATCAGTCCCTTGAAGCAAAGGAAGAGTAATCACTGATTACTTTAAAACACTGCTTTCACTCCAAATAAAAAAGAAATGAAATATACATCAATCTCAATTATTGCAGTATTGTGCCTTTGTTTTTGCGGAACCTTGTCTGCTCAAAATGTAGGTAGCGATAAAAACGGCCGTGCAGCAGGGACTCCAGCAAAAGCTACGCCGACAGAAGTGCCTGCTAAGAAGGCTATAGCAGACCCCAAAAATGTTACCGACGATCGGGACGTTCCAGGTGAGCCACGTGCAGAACGTGCTGATATATACCTTTCCGAAGCGATTGAAGAACTGCGCGATGAACTATACAATAGTGCAAGTGTGCCTGAGGTAGTAGCAGAAGTAGAGGCGCTAAAGAAGGTGTTGCTGGACATTCAGTCAAAGCAGGAAATGCTCCTGCAGGAGAACGATTTACTGCGTAAGCAACTGAACAATTGTTGTTCTGCAAATGCAGAAATGTTGACCGCAAAGGATTCCTACTTGCTGCAAAATGCCCCTAATCCTTTCTTGGAAACTACAATGCTAAATTACTTTGTACCAGAGTCTGCAGGCACGGCACAACTGGAAATCCACGACATGTATGGAAATAGCTTGCAGACTTTCAGCCTGGCAAAAGGCAAAGGGAGTGTTGAGCTTGAGTCAGCAGACTGGCCAGCCGGTGCTTACGTGTACTTCCTTATTGTCGATAAAGAAATGATTGACTCGAAGGTGATGATAGTCAAATAAATGACCTGATTAATCAGGAAAGAATTCTCGCGACCTGTTTTTGGACCTTTTGTTTAGATCTGAGGCGCTTTCGAGCCACTGACCTAAATGCTGCTTAATATAATCCATGAGAAACCCATTACTCCATAGTTGGCTCATTTGCTTCCTCCTTGCATTTGCGGTGCCTGTCTCTGTAGCTGCCCAGTGTGTTCCTGGTAATGCCGATTTCAGCTACGATAATAATTTCGTTGCTGGCCAGCCCTTTGTTGATGTTGTAGCATTTGAGGTCTGCCCAACTGCGGGTATGGCCGCGGAGGCTGAAATCATTGCAGGAAATTTGTTTACGGCGGGTTCCCCTCCTGGCCCCAACAACGTCAAGGTCTATCAAGGGGCATCGAATTCAGGCACCTCTGGTGTCCTTTTATTCGGACCCGCTAGTGGGAATTTAGCAAATACTACCATTACGGGAACTCTGGCTGACGACTGTTTGATTTTTGTCTTTAGTACAGTGCCAGCAACGCTACCCAATACTACGGTCGAGGTCTGTGGGAGCAGTGTGCCTGCTTCCAGCTCCGTATCGTTAGTGCTGTCAGGAGACGCCTTTTGTTCCGATGATGGAATTCAAACACTCAGCGGTGGTATGCCAACGGGAGGTGTTTATTCTGGAACAGGAGTTACGGATAATGGTAATGGTATTGACTTTCAGTTTAATCCTGCTTCAGGTGCAGGGGGGACTACAATCACCTATACAGAAGGCGGCAATACGGCTACTGACGACATTGTGGTAACGGCTGCCAACAGTGTCTCTATGGACGTAACACTCACAAGTCGTTGTGTTGATGAAGGGTCTTTGGTTTTGCCCGGTGGTGGTATGCCACAGGGGGGCGTCTATTCCGGCCCGGGAGTGACGGATTTAGGTGATGGAGTTACCTTTCAGTTTAATCCTGCAACAGCCGGTATTGGAACGGCAACCATTACCTATACGGGACCGGAGCCTTGTCTTGACGTTGCCACTGATCAGATTACCGTTGTCGATGCTTGCACTTGCCCTGAAGGACAGGAATCTTACTTCTTCTGCCATGATAATAACCAAACTAATGTAGTAGCCTTTGAGGTTTGCCCAAGTGTAGGCTTTGCGGCGAAAGCAACCATTACCTCAGGAACTTATTCGGTATTTCTCCTAGATGGAGATATGCTAAATGTTTATTCAGGAGCTTCTGGATCGGGAACCTCAGGTAGTATTGTTGCAGCAGGACTAACCGGTGATTTAGCGGGAACTGTTGTCGAAGGTAGTGTCGCTGATGATTGTTTGATTTTTGTTAGTTCAACCGGCCCCGTAGGGAGCTGTCAAGACGGAAATGAGACTGGATTAACGGCATGTGGGGAAGATATTGCACCATCAGTTAGTTTCATGGACCCTGGTGACTTCTGTGTCACTGAAGGAATTGTCACAGGTTTATCGGGTGGACTTCCCCTTGGTGGTGTGTACAGTGGCCCTGGTGTAACCGACGATGGCAATGGCAATACTTTTTCTTTTGATCCGGCTGCGGCAGGTGTAGGGCCGCAAACATTAACTTATACAAACATTGCCGCCGCTACGGCAATGATAGAAGTATTCAACACGGGGGTTGTTAGTTTCACTGCACCAGTAGATGTTTGTATTGATGCAGGTGTACAAACTGGACTTGGTGGAGGCGCTCCTGCGGGAGGGACTTACAGTGGACCTGGGGTAACCGATAATGGTGATGGCACCTATGATTTTAACCCCGCTATTGCCGGTTTGGGACTAATTTCCATCTCCTACACAGATGCTACGGGCTGTATGGAAACAGCTGCTGATGAAGTAGAAGTACTAGCGGCTTGTGGCTGCCCCACAGGAGAGACATCTCTCTTTAGCTGTGCAGGAAATAATGAAACCGACCTGGTGCTCTTTGAGATGTGCCCAACTCCTGGCATGGCGGCTGAAGTTACAATAGGTCAGGGGACATTCGGCATGGATGATGGACTTTCCATCTATCAGGGACCTACTGGTAGTGGTACTAGCGGAACAGCTCTTGCAACCGATCTCCAGGGTAATTTAGCCGGTGAGGTTTATACCGCCACTGTAGCTGATGAGTGTCTGATTTTTGTTTTGAACAGTGGACCTGTAACCAGTTGCCAGGATGGGTTCGAACTCCCATTAGAAGCTTGTGGTCGTAGCGTGCTGGTTGTTTCCTTTACTGCACTTGATGACCTGTCGGTGAACGCAGGTGTCCAGACGGGACTTACCGGAGGTTTGCCAACAGGTGGTGTCTTTAGCGGTCCCGGCGTTACTGATGACGGTAACGGTATGACCTACACGTTTGACCCAGCTGTGGCAGGAGTAGGTGTTAGTACACTTTCTTATACGTTCTCCGGAGAAACGGCCACGGATGACGTTGAAGTACTCAATTTAACGCCGCCAACTTTCTCTAAGTCCTTTAGCCCTGCAACCATTGCTCCAGGTAGCGTTACTACGTTGACTTTCACCATTGATAATACCGGAAGCGAGCCAGCGACTGATATTGCCTTTGTCGATAACTTACCCGCGGGGATGACAGTAGCATTTCCTGCCGTAGTTACCACCACCTGCCCTAGTGGGACGATTACTGCTGTCGAAGGAAGTAGTTCCATATCCTTAGCTGATGGTTCAATTGGAGGGAGTACAGCTTGTACCATTTCTGTTAATGTGACGAGCATAACACCAGGAGTTAATACCAACACCACTGGCGACTTAACCTCTAGCTCAGGAAATAGTGGTACGGCTTCGGCCAACCTTACGGTCGCTGGCAACGCCCCAGGATTTTCTAAAAGTTTCAGCCCGGCCACGGTGAATATAGGGGAAGTCAGTACCCTGACTTTTACTATCGACAATACTGCAGGTGCTGTTGATTTAAATGGAGCCGAGTTTACAGATAACTTACCCATGGGAATGGTGGTTGCCTCCTCTGCAAATATTAGTACTTCCTGTACTAACGGTACGGTAACCGCTGAGCCCGGTTCGAGTATTATTTCGTATTCAGGGACATTTGGTTTTCCCACACTTACTGCGGGTTCTACTTGTACTGTAAGTGTAGATGTAGTACCAAATACCTCAGGTGACCTTGATAATGTCTCGGGTAATTTGTCTACTCGCAATAATGTTTTTCAGATACTAAATAGTGGTAATGCCAGTGCTACCTTAACGGTACGTGAACCAGGTGACCTGCTGATCCAGAAAAGATTCGTTGAGAACCCCGTCCGACCGGGCGAGATGACCTCCCTTGAGTTTACCATTACCAACTTCGATCGAAACTTTGCGGCAACGAATATTTCTTTTACGGATGACTTATCTGCAGTAGTTGCCGGATTAGTAGCAACTGGGACTCCGCTGAACGATCTTTGTGGCTTTGGGGCTCAATTAACGGGAACCTCTACGCTATCCTTTACTGGAGGTAATTTAGCTCCGGAAAGTTCATGCACCTTTAGTGTGCCAGTACAAGTACCTGCTGGAGCAACCCTTGGAAGTTACACCAGTGTTTCCAGTCAGGTAACAGCGGAGATTAATGGTGTGGCAGTAGTTGGTAATACTGCTACGGCATCCTTAGCTATTAGCAGTGTGCCTGTATTTACCAAGACTTTTCTCAGCGATCCTGTGGTCGCAGGGGGTACGGTTGATATGGAAATAAGCATCACGAACACCAGTGCTACGTCTAGTCTAAGTGATATTTCTTTTACTGATAATCTATCCGAATTTATTTCTGGAACGGTAGTTTCAGCTCTGCCGGCGAATGGTTCTTGTGGGAATGGTTCATCATTTAACACATTAATCAGCAATGGTGATCTAAACTTTCAAATGGCGAGTGGAAATATCCCGGCCAGTGGAAATTGTACCTTCACCGTAACGCTGCAAATTCCGGAGGGGAACGCCCCCGGAACCTATACTAACACAACTAGTTTCTTAACTGGGACGATCGATGGGCAGACAGTCAACGCTTCACCCGCCCAGGATGATTTAACCGTATTGGCTGTACCGACCCTAAGCAAGTCGTTCACGAACGATCCGGTAAACCCCGGAGATATAGTCGACTTAGAGTTCACCATTAATTACGATGAATTCGCTACTGGTGATGCAACCGATATCTCCTTTACCGATGATCTGAATGCCGTTATTCCTGGGTTAGCTGCGGTTGGTTTACCGCTTGCAAATGTTTGTGGAGCGGGGTCCAGTGTGAGTGGAACAACTAATTTGTCCTTTACCTCGGGGACTTTGTCTCCCGGTGGAAGCTGTACGTTTACCATCTCGGTTCAGGTGCCTACCGGCGTGTTGCCAGGATCGTATACCAATACAACCAGCCCGTTAACGGCAACGGTGGGCGGACTGCCCGCAACGGGTAATGCAGCAACCGATGACTTGGAAATTGGTGGCCTCACTTTCAACAAAGAATTTATTGATGACCCGGTGCTTCCTGGAGAGCTAACAACGCTTCGTTTTACCATTGAAAACACGTCTACGTTTGACGCAACGAGTATTGTTTTCACGGATAACCTTGGTGCAGTACTCGAAGGTTTGGTAGCTGAAGGGCCGCTACCTGTTTCACCATGTGGTGGTACTTTATCGGGGACTAACTTCCTTATTTTTACTGGAGGGGAAGTAACAGCGGGAAACACCTGTACTTTCGATGTGCAAGTAAGAGTTCCGTTTGATGCCAGTCCTGATACGTATAATAATGCTACTTCCAGTTTAACCGCGACCATTGACGGCTCTCCGAGAGTGCTTGCTCCGGCAACGGATCAATTGACGGTGGACAATACCCGTATTCAGTTGAGCAAGGTATTTGTTAATGACCCCATTCTGCCTGGTGCTACTGTAACACTAGAGTACACGCTTACGAATTTAGATCCTACTAATACCGTTGCGGATATAGCCTTTACGGACGACCTGGATGCGGTGATCTCCGGGCTGGTAGCGACAGGGCTTCCAACAAACAACATTTGTGGTGCAGGTTCTGTACTGAGCGGTACAGGCTTGGTTTCTTTCACCGGAGGAGAATTAGCCGGTGGTGCCTCCTGTACCTTTAGTGTAGACCTGCAGGTTCCGGCTGAGGCAATCCCTGGTACCATTGCAAACAGTACCACCAGCTCATTGACGGGTACGATTAATACAGTCCCCGTGGTTGGAGATCCCGCTACGGATGACTTGCAGATTTCAGGCTTAACCTTTACAAAAGCCTTTACGGGGACACCGTTGCCCGGAGGCACCGCTACGCTAACCTTTACGATTACGAATGAAGATCCTTTCAATCCGGTACTGGACATCATGTTCACTGACGATCTGGATGCAGTTCTCCCGGGATTAGTAGCGACCGCTCTACCAGTAGATGACTTGTGTAACACTGGGTCCTTATTAAGCGGAACGTCCGTAATCACTTACGATCGTGGGGTGCTAAACCCTGGGCAAAGCTGTAGCTTTGACGTAATTGTTGCAGTGCCTTGCGATGCTGTACCTGGGACTTATACGAATGAAACGAGTAATCTTACGGCTTTAAGTAACGCTACGTTGCTTACGGTTAACCCCGCTACCGCTGATCTTACTGTGACCGGACCGACGGTCTCCTTTACCGGGCCTGATGACCTTTGTGTTGATGCCGATCCACTGACTGGTTTAGGTGGTGGAATGCCAGTTGGAGGTATATACAGTGGGCCTGGTGTTACTGATGACGGAAACGGAATGACCTATAGTTTCGATCCCGCTTTGGCCACTGTTGGTGTGCACCAAATAACCTACAGCCTTTCAAATAGTAATGGGTGTGTTATTCCTGCCAGCGATATGGTGGAGGTTTTTGCTTTACCTGCGGTAACATTCACTGCTCTGGCTGATTTATGCGAAGATGCTGGGGTTCAAACTCACCTTTCCGGTGGAACACCCACTCCCGGAACAGCACCTGGAGATATGGCTGCCGTAAGTGGGAATGGGGTCACTGATTTAGGCTTCGGTTTTTACAGCTTTGATCCCGCTGAGGCAGGTGTTGGGACGCATATTATTACCTACACCTATAACGATGGAAACGGTTGTAGCAACAGTGCTTCAGACGAAGTAGAAGTTTTTGCTGTGCCAATGGCCGCCTTTACTGCTCTAGAAGATCAATGTGTAGACGCTGGGGTTCAAACAGGCCTCGGCGGTGCTACACCTACAGGAGGAGTCTACTCCGGTCCGGGTGTGACCGATGATGGAAATGGTATGACCTATAGTTTCGATCCCGCAGCAGCGGGCATTGGCACCCATACCATTTCTTATGATATAACCATCAACGGTTGTTCCGATAGTGCAACAGATGATGTGGAAGTCTTCGCAATTCCCACGGTGACACTTGATATCCCTGATAATCTCGACGAATTCTGTCTTAACGATGGAACAACGCTTATTAACCTGGCAGGAAATCCTGCCGGCTTAGGCGTATACAGTGGTCCTGGAGTAAGCGACTTGGGTAATAGTGGTATCAGCTTCACCTTCAGTCCTGCTGAGGCCGGCCTCGGAGTCCACATAATTACATATACCTTTACTGATAGTAATGGCTGTTCGGCCTCTGCTACTGATGAGATAGAGGTATTAGCTTTGCCAGTCGTAATGTTTACGGCACCCGCAGATTTATGTGTCGATGCTGGAGTGCAGACAGGACTCAGTGGCGGCACGCCCCCCCAAGGTTCCGTAGGAGGTGACCTGGCGCTGTATTCCGGCCCTGGCGTTACCAATGATGGTAACGGGATGACTTACAGCTTTGATCCTGCTGCTGCCGGAGTGGGAGTGCATACTATTACATACCAATATTCTGATGATAATGGTTGCACGAATAGTGCTTCTGATGAAGTAGAAGTTTTCGCCCTTCCAACAGTATCGTTTACGGCTGATCCCATTGACGTCTGTGTAGAGGATGATGTGGTAACGGGGCTAGGTGGCGGCTTACCCGCTGGCGGCGTATACAGTGGTACTGGCGTTGTCGATGACGGGAATGGAATGACCTTTAGTTTCAACCCAATGGATACTCCTGCAGGAGGTAACGTCACCATTACCTACAACTTTACCGACGCCAATGGCTGTTCGGGTAGCGCTACTGACGTTTATTTTGTCGATCCGATTTGTAACGAACCACCACTTGCTGTTTGTAATCCAGTTACGGTAGATGCGGATGCTGACTGCCAGGCCACGGTTACTGCGCTAGCATTTGACGGAGGTTCTACGGATCCTGACATGGATGACCTTACGTTCACGATTAGTCCTGTGGGGCCTTATGGGCTCGGAACTACCACTGTCGAATTGACAGTGAGTGATGGTGAATTCTCCAGCACCTGTATGACTACCATAACGGTAGTTGATAACACGGATCCCGTTATTGTCTGTGAAACTGACATCGTTATCGAGCTTCCCGCAGTCATCCCGGCTGGTGGCTTCGAAGTTCCTCAAGCTGAAATCAACGCGCTGGCGGTAATCAGCGAGTCAGATAACTGTGCGACGAACCCCAACGGCCCGTTTTCCATCGGTGGCGCATCAGCCCGAACCTTTACGTGTGATCAGGTCGGTGAAGCCGTCACGATTACCTTAACGATTAACGACGGAAACGGCAATAGCGACGAGTGTACCGTAAACGTTGATGTGCAGGATAACATTTTCCCGACCATCGTTTTGGGCGTGGAGGATACCACACTTTTCCTTGATGCGAACGGCATGGTCTCCTTAACGATTGAGGATAACGCCGAATGGGCAGAAGACAACTGCGGTATTCAAGACGTCCAGATCGAGCTAGTTCCTGCCGCGGGCGCAGGTCCAGAGAGTGCAGCAAGCAGCAATGCCAGACCACGCACCCTGAACTTCACCTGCGACGATGTTGGCAACCTCAACCTGGAGGTTGAGATCATCGCTACTGACGTAAACGGCAACGTAACCCGGGATACCATCACAGTTATCGTTCTGGATACTATTCCACCCGTTGCGATCTGTCAGGACATCCAGGTATTCCTTGACGAGACCGGTAATGCAACGGCCTTCCCCGATGATGTTGACAACAATTCGACTGATGCCTGTGGTATCAACAATGCTGTTTTCAGCTCCGACCCGGCCGATGAAGCTAACCAGTTCATTGAACTGCCATTCACCTGTGCTGAGGCAGGGGAGAACCCGGTAGTGCTGCTTGTCTTTGACAACAACGGCAACACGAGTAGCTGTACGGCGACGGTCACCGTCACGGACACCATAGTTCCCGTAGTAACCACTGCCGATCAGATGGGAACACTCTCTGACAACGACGGCACCTTTGCGGTAGACTCCGCTGATGCTGTAGTCAGCATCGTAGAAAATTGTGACATTGCTTCTGTCGTATTTAGCCGTTCACTGATCTTTGACTGTGAAGACATCGGCGAAAATGAGGTGATAGTAACTGCGACTGATGTGAACGGTAACATGACGCTGGATACCTTCATTGTAAGCATCGATTTCAACCAGCCCAACCTGGCTTGCCGCGGAGATATCAACGTAACGCTCAATGACAACTGCCAGGCGCTGTTGATCCCTTCCATGGTACTTTCCGGCAACGTAGCTTGTCTGGACGTCTTCGACTTCGACATCGTTGTTCAGGATAGTGACCCCTCCAACGGCCCGATCATCGACGGTTGTGGTGAGTTTACTTACACCATCAGCCAGCGTAGCCCAGTACCACAACCGGCAACACTTGGCTTCACCGGTTTCCTTGCGGGAGAAAACTGGACGATAGATAATTTCCTGTCCAACCCTGCGACTCAATCCGCGACGGTGGACTTCACCGCGTCAACACTGACTTTACGGACTTCCACTACCGATGTTTTCCCAACTGATCCAGGCAGCGTCTTCGTCGCCCAAACTTTCTTCCAGTTCGGACAAGCAGGCACATTGCAGCTAGACTATAGTTTCAACGGTGCTGATGCGCCATTTGACGTTTTCCTTGTAGCTACAGATTTCGAAGGGGCAACTGTGGATGGTGTCTTTGACTTTGTAGAAGCAGATGGATCCCTGACCCTGGACATTCAGCCCGGCTACAGCTTCTTCTGTTCAATTACAGATGATGGCTTCCAGCCTGGCGCGGATAATAACGTCAATGAGCTGACGATCTCAAACTTCTCCTTTACCCCCGCACCACCAACACCAGATATTCTTGACCTTGACTTTGAGAGCTGCTGGGGTACAGTACGCGCCGAAGACAAGACGTCTCCGGTAGTAGTTGATCAGGTAGCTCCGATCGACCTGCTTTGTGTAGACGTAGACGATAACCGCGTTGAGCTGTTGGACAATAGCGTAAGCCGTTGCTACAATGTATTCGGCAGCACTGGTGCTACGGTTCCCGGTTCTATGGACTTCGCACTTAACGCTGCACTTCGTGCCGGCACGAATGCTCCAGTAGTACCTACGTTCACTGACGGTTGTGCTGAGCAACTGGAAGTATGTGTAACGGAAAGCTTCGCCACTGACGCTAACGACCCAATGTGTGAGGATATGGTACTGACGCGTACGTTCACGGCTACGGAAGTATCTTCTTGCGTGAGCGCTTCTGGCGAAGAGAACGCCCCAGCAGTAGCTTCTTACGTGATCACGTTCACGCGTCCGGGTCTTGAGGACCTCAACGGTGACAACATTGCGCCAACGGCTGACTTCGAAAGCTGTGGTGATGCGAGCCTTGGTAACCCGGCTCCACGTCCCGATGACTACCCATTCCTTGCGATCGGAGGCCGTACGTTCAACCTGTCTATCGACGAGACGGTATGTAACATCGGCGTAACCTACGCTGATGGTCCTTCAACGAGCACTTGCCCGAACACCTACAAGTTCGTTCGTACTTACACCGTTATCGACTGGTGTAACCCAAGTGAAGTAGCCACTTTCACGCAGATTGTGAAAGTAGGGGACACCACCGCTCCTGACTTTGAGGGTCCTACGCAGGATCGTAACCTTGACGGTGTTGCTGGTGGCGACCTGATTTACCCGACGAACGCTGGTAGGCTCTGTGCTGCTTACCTGGTACTCGACGCTCCTGGCGTATCGATCACTGACGCTTGTACTGCTGACGAGGACATCACGCTGACGGCTACGATCTACCCCGGCGGTGATCTGAACGCTAACCCAATCGGTGCTTTCGAGGTTGACCTGTTCAACGGCACTCCTGAAGTAACCACGCCAATTCCAGTAGGTATGCACCTGTTGGTGTACACCTACTCTGACGATTGTGGTAACGAAGGCGCTGAGTCTTTCCCCTTCACGGTAGTAGACCGCACTGCTCCGGTAGCAGTATGTGAGGATGGCCTGAACATCAGCATTTCTTCCGGTGGTACTAACGGTGGTGCTTCCACTGGTGTAGCAGTACTTACGCCAGACATGATCGACGCCGGTTCTTCTGACGACTGTTCAGACGTAACGCTGAGCATCGCTCGCGTTAACGGCAGCAACATCAATACTGAGCCATACGACGATCAGCTGATCCTTACTTGTGCTGACCTCGGTACGGTACGGGTAGGTCTGCGGGTAGAAGACGCTGAAGGCAACGTTAACTTCTGTTGGTTGGACGTACTGGTAGAGGACAAGAACATCCCAACTTGTATTCCTCCCGGCCCAATGAACATTACTTGTGTTGAGTACAACGACAACTTCCCGGCGGACATCACAGAGGTGTCTGAAGAGGAACGTGCAGCTATCTTCGGTAGCGCTGTTGGCATCGACAACTGTGCGGTAACGGTAACTTCTTCGGTAAGCGGTACCCTGAACAACTGTGGAATCGGTTCTATCGTCCGTTCTTTCGTAGCTACCGACGAGGTAGGCTTCACGAACAACGGTGCTTGTACGCAGGTGATCACTATCCGCGGTGTCCACGACTACCGCATCACGTTCCCAACGGATGACGCTGGTGAGTGTGCCGACATCCCCGCCTTCGACGGTCTTGCTACCGACGAGTACGCTTGTGACCTGATCACGACCAACGTAACGGTTGATACAATTGAGGCAGTAAACGCTCCAGACGTATGTTTCACGCTCCGCGTGAACTACGACGTGATCAACTTCTGTGAGTACAACCAGCTAGGGGAGTGCTACCGCATCCCACGGGATGGCGACGGTATCCGTGACCCGGAGACACAGCTGCTGTACCTGAACGTTATTCCTGAGAATGACGCCAACACTGGTGACGACATCGCCTTCCTTAGCCGCTTCACTGACCGTAACTTCAACCCAGGAGCTCCTCAGTTCGACCAGTTGGTTGACGACGGTGATGACACGGACGGATCAGACGACGACAACGACAATGACAACATCGACAACGATGCTTACGCACAGGATAACAGCCGTGGCTTCTTCTGCTACGTACAGTTCATTGACGTATACGACAGCGATGCTCCAAGCATCGAAGTAGACGCTCCGGAGGAGTGTTTCGCGGGCACCAGCGCAACTTGTACTGCAGAAGTAGTACTGACCTTCACTGCTGAGGACGATTGTATCGCACCGGTAGTATCGCTTGAGCTTGACGCTAACTACAACCCAGGTGACCTTGACTTCACCGGATTTGTACCAGACAACGCTGCAGCCCTTGGCATCAGCATTGACCTGAGCAACGACGGTGCTAACTACACCATCACGGCAACGAACGTACCAGTAGGTAACCACGCGATCCGCGTACGTGCCAACGACGGTTGTGGCAACACTGACCTTGACATCATCGAGTTCTGTGTAGAAGGAGACAAGGCGCCAACGCCAATCTGTATC
>CAZTTF010000024.1:0-4048 GCA_964616365.1 uncultured Lewinella sp.
GGACATTTCCATCCTCCGCAGTCTTGGCATGACCGCCGGTAATATCCGAGGCATATTCCTAAGGGTGGGCATTGCCCTTTGTACCGTCGGCGTAGCTGTCGGTTTCACCTTAGCCATCACCATTACCCTGCTCCAGCAACAGTACAGCCTCTTCCGTATTTCGGGAGCACTCAGCGAACCATACCCAATCGCCCTGAAGTTTTGGAACTTCCCCGTTGTTGCGCTGACAGTGATCGGCATTGGTCTCCTCGCCTCAATTTTACCCGCCCAGTACGCTGCCAAAATTGACGCCATCATCTCTGAAGAGTAAATTAACGTCAGGCCTGAACGAGGCAATAATGCAAGTTGCAGACTGACTGTCACGCTCTAATCTCCTGTAATCATCGAGCCTGTTGTTCTGTTAGTCTGTCAGACAGTCCTGACCGTTCTCGGCCTTCAGGCCGACACCTGCCAGCCTCAACGCCGATCAACCAATACCATACACCCTAAGGTCAGGCAGTAAGAGCTCTCTTACAGCTAATAAACCACCAAAATCACTTAGGAAGCACCGGGGAAACCTCCTGGGCTTGCAGGCAGACGCTGATTAACTTGCGTACTACCCTAAAACACACAAGCCTCACCGGCAAGGAAACGGTGAGGCTTGTTAGACAACAGTAGTTGTGGCTTCGCTTATGCAGGGCGCATTGAAGCTTCACTCCGGTAAAACTCCCGGAAGCTGATCATGCGCTGCTTTTCTTCATCCCAAAGCTTGTTGAACATCATCGGTAGGCTCTGGAAGAAAGAAATTGAGGTTACGTACCGCTGAAGGATAGGGTTCTCCTTGGCACATTTACGCAAGTTGTAGTTCGGAATACGGCTCGACAGGTGGTGAATATGGTGGTAACCAATATTTCCCGTCAGGAAGTGAAGTACTCTTGGCAACTTATAAAAAGTTGCTCCCTTGATCGCAGCCGTGAGGTAGTCCCAGTTCTTGGTCCACTGCATGTAGGTATGCTCGTGCTGGTGTTGCACGTAGAAGAACCAGAAGGCAATGATCCCGAAGAAGAAAATTGTCGACCCCTGAACGATGAGGAAGGTTTTCCAACCTACCAAAAAGCCCAGTCCGATGTAGACGGCAGCAATGAGTACGTTATTGACGTGCTGCTTGACGTGTACTTTTTTCCACCCTTCAAAGGAAATCCCCTGGATGCGTAGCATTACTCCGAGGTAAATGATCGGCACGATCATGAAAAGCACGATGGGGTTACGGAAGAGCCGGTACTTGAAACGTCCCCACTTGGAAAGCTCACGGTATTCTTCCACAGTAAGGAAGTCAATGTCTCCAATGTCGCGGTGCTCCAACTGACCAGTATGGCCGTGGTGGTAACTGTGTACACGCGCCCAGTAAGTGTAAGGGATGGTACTGAAGAAAGAGCAAACGAAGCCGATGGCATCGTTGACTTTACGTTTCTTGAAAAAGGAGTAATGACCGCAGTCATGTTGGATAATGAAGATCCGAACAAGGAAGAATGCGTTAACGATAGCGAGCGCGAGTGTAAGCAGGATCGAGTACTTGACGCTGAAACACATGGCGATCCAAAGGGCGACAAACGGGCCAAAACTGCTAAACATTTGTCCGATAGCTTTAGCGGAATTTGCCTTCTGGTACTTAGCCACAATAGCCTTCCAATTCCGGAGCCCCTCGTTGATCTCCTCTACGCTATGCTTGATTGAATTCTGCACGTTAAGGAATTTGCGATGATGAAAATATGTAGATCGGTATTTAGGTGCGAAGCACAAGGTACACAATCAAACAGGTTATTATAGCGACGATTACCCGCTAATTACAAATGCTGACCCCTGGATGACGTTAACCGCCAAACCAGAAATCAGCATTTCTTTAATTATTGTGTCCTATCAGGGCAAATGCAGGAAAAGATCCAAATCAAAATTGCCCCCGATCCATTGTCAGGATAACGTAGTCTCGGCCAGTATTTGACCGTTTTTACGGCTCCCGAAAAGGTCTTTATACCTACAACATAAAAACACTAGGGGCGTAGCAGCAGAAAAGCACTGGTTTTATGACGGTCGGCTTTTCCGGACGCACGGAGACCTTTCTTCCCCTTATGCCCTTTTCGCTTTCCGCGCGCTTTCCCTTCAACCCCTTCCGGCAGGAATTGCTGTTTAATCGCCTGCATATCTTCATGCCACGTCTTGCGTGAAGGCGCCAATACCTTTTCCACCCGTTCCAGGGCTTCAGCGTATTTTTGCGAGAGTTCCTGAAGCGACGCAATGTCTTCGGCATGATCCGTACGCCAGGCTTTTGCCGCCTCCCGCTTGTCCGTCTTTTCGGCTCCCTTTTCGCCACGGAAAAGGCCTCTGTGGCGTTTTCCGGCATGCTGAGGGCGCGTGGCAAAAACCTCCCGTAAACGTTCGATCTCAAGCTGATCTTCAGCGGAGATGAAAGCATCAAGTTTACTGCGTGACGCACGTAATACCGGATCAATGTTCTCAGTACGGTAAGCCTCAAGTGCTGCTTTGAGCCCCTCTTTATCAACCGCCTTCCAGGCGGCCTTGCGCTCCGCCTGGAGGGCTTCCAGCTTTGCTTTCTGATCGGGGGTTAGCACTGCATCTACTGCTTGCTTGGACTGTGTATGGATCGCTTTGGCTGCTGCCCGGTCAAAACCTTCGTCTGTTTTCCGCAGCGCGGCCAATTGCTTGCGTGCATCCTGCTTGATGGCCTTGATTTGCTGCGATTGCTCTGGCGTCAGCTCCAGTTCCTCCAGTATCTGGTGGCCTCCCCGCGCCTGGTGACGCGAGGGCTGTGCCGAGACACAGGTCGCGAGAAGGAGAAAAAGTAAGGTGGTGAAAATTGATCTTTGCATTTCTGTCTTGCTTGGTTACAACCATCGGATGCCGAGCAAGACCTGAGGTTTAATCGAAACGCAACAATTCTTTCATCTTATCGAAGATGGCCGTGTTCTCGTAGATGCCCGAAAAAGCTTCAGCTCCAGGGCCATAAGCAAAGACAGGAATAAGATCAGCCGTATGGTAATCAGAGGTAAAGGCTCCTTCAATGGCGCCCATCTTGGAACCATATTGCAGTGCGTAGCCTCCTGTTTCGTGGTCCGCAGTCACAATCACGAGCGTATTACCATCATTTGCCGCAAAGTCAAGCACTTCGCCCACTGCCCGGTTAAATTCCAGCATTTCAGTAATGATGTAATCGCTATCGTTGGCGTGGCCACCCCAATCTATCTGTGAACCTTCAATCATCAGAAAGAAACCTTTGTTATTACCATCACGATCATCCAGAAACCTTGGCGCCATTTTTACTGCCGGTACCAGGTAATCCCGCCCCTGCGCCACCGGCAGGGGTTCCCCGTCAGCAGTGAAGTAAGCATAGTTCTTATCTACTTGTGGATTGATGTCCGCAATGTCAGTTTTGACAAAATGCTCAACAACGTATCCTTTGCGTTCCAGCTCCTTGTCCAGGCGCCGGTCATCACCCTCACGCCGGGTAAAAAACTTACCTCCGCCACCAATCATGAGGTCCACTTCCGTGTCCATAAAGTCAGCAGCAATCTCTTCGTAGTTCTTCCGGTAGCGATTATGAGCAATAAAACTTGCCGGAGTGGCATGCGTGATAGAACAGCTGGCTACCAGGCCCGTTGGCATACCTCGTGCTTCAGCCATCTCCAGAATAGTCGGTACCGGCAACGTATCCATATCCACCCCGATAGCGCCATTGTAGGTCTTCACTCCCGCACTGAAAGCCGTAGCTCCGGCCGCAGAATCAGTTACCAGATTGTCACCGCTGTAAGACTTGTGCAATCCAACAATCGGGAAGCGTTCCAGGTGCAGTTTATTGTCGTTCATGTAAAGTCCTGCCGAAATTTGCGAAACCCCCATACCGTCGCCGATCATGAGGATAACGTTCTTCGGGCGCTTCACCGTGGTAGCGGGCGCGGGCGCAGGTGCCGGGGAGGTCGGGCCAGCAACAGGACCAGCCGTCGTGTTGGTTGGTGCCGGCGGACAACTGGTCAAACCACAGAGCAATAAAAAGAAG
>CAZTTF010000025.1:0-4428 GCA_964616365.1 uncultured Lewinella sp.
TGGCCGCCAACGACTGATAAGTAACGGGGAGGGCCTGTTCTCCGCAGAAGCCGACCATGATCTCGTCGACATACCACCCCAACCAGCCGTCACAGCCATCGTGTCCTAATGTCCACTGCAGCTGAAAGGCATCGCCTGGCTGCAAGCCGAGCACGCTCAAATCCACGATGCTTTGCCCCCAGCTGCCTGCGTTGCTCATTTGGTTGGCGCCGGTAAAGGCCTCCCGGCCAGCTACGGGATTGTCATTTAATACCCAGGGGAGGAGCGCTTCGTCGTAGCCATTAAAAGTGAAGGCCTGGGCAGGAACCGGAAGGAAATCTTCTTCTCCGGCCATCCGGTAATTTAGTACACCTCCGTCCGTATTGGGCTCAATCGAGTAGTAATGGTTGAACTTGAGTTGGTAGTCCGTAAATTCGGCAGGCAACTGGATTAGAGGACTGGTCAGGTTAACAGCACCACTCTCAACGTCAGACTGACAGTTGCCTACGTGGGGGTTTGGGGCAAACATTGCCCGTCCGGGCCTGCCATCTGGCAAGGGGATAGTCGTGAGTTCCCAGGGCTTCTCCTCCCAGTCTTCAGGGTGCGTCGGTTCCTGGTTGATGGCCCACCCCTGAGGGGTGGTTTCCCAGTTTTCCGAGTAAATGGTTACAAACACTTCTGTCGCTTCGAAGCAGGACTCCGGCAAGCCCGGAGATAGGGTGGGGGTTCCCGGGCATTGGCTAGGTTGATCCAGCTGGGTAGCGCTGATTGCAGCGTCAAGGCTGCTGAGGTCTGCAGCGTCTATTGAATCGTTTGATAGTTGGGCGGGAGTGTTGATCAGGGTGAGCTGCGGAAGGTTAACACCCCTCAGGTCATTGGCCGACAGGCGCAGCATTGCCGCAAAGGCGGAAAAGTCAGTCACCCGGGTAACGTAGTTGGCGTTGGCGTGGTAGAAAATATGCAAGGCCTTGGTCAGTCCGATTCCGTGGACCGCCGGCGTCAGGGTTGTATCACCATCAACAAGCAGCGAGAAGGTCCGGCTGACAACGGTACTATGAGAATGGATGTCCACACCACCGGGGTTGTTGCAGACGAACAGGCTGCTGTAGCGTTGTTCGGGATCTGTTTTACAGTTTGGGGCCCAGATGTCACGTAGTATGGTATCCATAGCTACCGCATCCTCGGCAATACTCCATCGGTAGTTATCGGTGAAACATCCATTTCGTGGCAGGTGATCATTGTCGTCTAATCCTCGGTCATTCAACAGGTCGAGCGCTTCTCCAAAAATATCCGCCAGTCCCTCCTGAAGTGCACCGCTCTCGTAGGTGAACAGCAGGTCGTTCATGGAGGTGGTGTAATTGTGGGTCCACTCATGCCCTACGATATCGTCGCCCATGACTCCGGAACAGGCGTAAATCGTATAGTCACGTGCCCGGGCGTTAGGGCAGCCACTCATGTTTGCGTGGTTGACAAGTCGCATTAATGAACCTTCGCCGTCGTGTCCATCACGGCCAAAGCTTCGGTAGTACAGGCTGTAGATTTCTTCGGTGGCTTTGATCATCTCCTGATCGTCTCCATTGAGGAGGCCCGGGAAGGGGTCGCCTTCTCGCCAGGTAACGTTAGCGGTGGCTACGGTGCTGTAATGAAGCCGGCGCTGCAGAGAACAGGATAGCGGATAACTGAAGATTATTTTACCGGTGTGCAGGTCGACGTAGACCATTTCCGCTTCGGGGCCTCCGGGCTCCTGTATTTCCAGGGTTCGGCACTTCCGGTAAGGGGAGGCGGCCGTTGGCCGCCAGGGATTGGCGGAGGTCCAGCTATCGCCATGGTCGACAATATTCCACTGTAGGACCTGGGGGTACTTCGGCAAGAGGTACTTTCGGGCGGTCATTTCGAGCTCGTCGTCCGGAACAGTCGTTGCCGGGGACGCAGGAGCAGAAAACAGTTCGTTGGGCGCAAGGTAGCCGGACAGCTGGCGCAAGTTGCCCCACTTGGTAGATTGTCCGATCAGGTCACCACCAAGCACAGGGGCATTGTCCCGATACTGTCTGATCCGTAGGTAGGAGCGACCGTCAATGGCTGCATTTTCCTTCCCGGCGCGCAACTCCGTGCGCGCGTCAAAACCGAATGATGACTTTTGTTGCTTGAGCCACTGCTGCGGCGTCAGTGCTGTGGATTTCAACCGCAGGTTGAAATACCCCGTAGGCAAGGTCGTCGAAGTCATACTGCCAGCTACCAGCGCAGCGGGAAGGTGACGGTCGTGGTCAGTCTGCTGCGCGAATATGCTATTGCAGGGTACCACGACCAGCAAGGCCGTAAGTAAGGATAAAAAACGCATTTGTGTTGTTCTTTGCAATAGCCTCGCAATAACAAAAGTAATACTCTCTGGCTTGGGAATGAGTGAATTAGTAATTGTTTGTGCCCTACGGTTGGTTTTTGCGTGAGATCGGTAGTAAGTTGCAGGGGACCGGTTTTTGCCTTGATCCGGTTATTATACTGCTGTACTTCTCGACTGCGAAAATGGTACGTAGGATTGCCACAAGTTTTTACCTTTACTAGCCCTGAGATTTTAACGTTTACCAGCTGCGCACATACGAAAGCAGTTATCTCAGCGTTTTGCAAGCGCTAATTAAGCCCAGATGTTTATGAATCACCTCTTCTTCCTCTTCCAGACGCCAGAGCTTACGACGGACGAACCTGCTATGGAAAGCGACAACCTCATCAGCGTTTTAATGGACTCCGGCTTGTTGAGTCTCATCATCGTTGGTATCCTGTTTGTCCTCTTTATTATCGGCATCTACATCTTTGTCGAACGCTATTCTACCATCAAGGCCGCCGGCCGGGAAGACCAGGGATTCATGGACCGTATCCGTATGGAAATTTCCGCCGGAAACATGGCTAACGCCCGTGCACTTTGTGCAACCACCGATAGCCCTGTTGCCCGTATGGTCGACAAAGGCCTGCAGCGCATCGGCCGCCCGCTGCGTGATATCGATGCTGCCATCGAAAACGTCGGTAACCTGGAAATCTTCCGCCTGGAACGTGGCCTCAGTACGCTGGCCTCCATCTCTGGTGCCGCCCCCATGATCGGATTCTTCGGTACCGTAACCGGTATGATCTCCGCTTTCTACGAAATGTCTACTGCCGAGAACATCACGCCTGATGTACTTGCCGGGGGTATCTACTCCGCCCTGCTGACCACTGCTGCCGGACTCTTTATCGGTATTCTTGCCTTCGTAGGCTACAACCTGCTCGTCGCCAACGTTGAGCGCGTCGTCTACAAGATGGAGCGCTCCACTACGGAATTCATGGATCTGTTGCAGGAACCCGGATAATCGTTGCGCTTGTGCCTGGTGGACTGCTCTAAAAAGAAACGTCTAGCGCCAGAACTCTTAAAGCTTCAGTTAATCCTCCGGATCAAAAGACCATCCTCATGGGCCTCAAACGCTCCACCAAGCCCAGCGCAGAATTCAACATGGCGTCCTTGACGGACATCATCTTCCTGCTGCTGATCTTCTTTATGCTCACTTCTAATTTCGTGCAAATCAAGCCTTTTGATCTGCCGATCTCGGACAGCCAGACCGTTGCCCCAACCAACATTGTCGTGCAACTGGAAAAGGACGGTACCACAACGGTGAATAATATAGAAGTGCGGGGCGCTGCCATCAATCGGGCACTGGGGGACGCCATAAAACAGGTGGAAAACCCGGAAGATGCAACGGTTACCATCGTTGCCGAAACAGGGGTGTCCTTTGACCGGATCACTCCCATCATGAAACTCACCGCCTCCCGCCGCGCCCGCGCGATCATCGCTACCCAACCAAATGGCTAAGCGTAGCAGTCAGTAGTTCCGCTCTCCGTATTCATCGTCTAACGATCTTTTACCATGGCTTTTAAAAATCGCAGCAAAGTATCCGCAGAATTCAATATGTCCTCTTTGACGGACATCATTTTCCTGTTGCTGATTTTTTTCATGCTTACCTCGACGGTAGTAGCACCGAATGCGCTCAACCTGAAGATGCCCGGCCGTAGCGATACTCCGGCTACGCCCTCCAGCAATAATCTGGACGACGTAAGAATTGCCAACGACGGGAGCTTTTACCTCAACAGCCGCCGCATTAGCCTCGGTGATTTGGAGAGCAAATTGGCTGCCAAGGCAAATGGCCGCACTAAGCTGTCAATGCTCATTTCTCCCGATAAACGGGCACCAGTAGAGGGCGTGGTGGCGATCATGGATATGGCGCGCCGACTTAACATCAATGGTGTTCTCGCTGCTGCAGACTAGGGGTTTTACAGGTCCTGACCTTTAATTGCACTGGCAACGTTTCTGTCCAGCGCTTCGTGCGCAAGCGGCGTGGTGTATTCATTGAGCTCTGCCAATCGGTTATTAATCGCGTCCTTATCCTCTCCGGCGACGGCAGTTGCCAGCCGCTCATTGAGCGCTGCAAT
>CAZTTF010000026.1:0-15721 GCA_964616365.1 uncultured Lewinella sp.
TTCAACGTACAGGTAGCGGCCCGGCGGGACGGTGATGGACGTCCCGCCACCACTCTCCACGCCGCAGGAGATCAGGTTGTCTTCCTCGTCGCAAACGTCGCGGGCAACGTACAACTCTACGCTTGTCTCAGCCACCGGACCGGGGACCATGAGCGTGATGGGCATGTCAATCTCCAGCGGATTTCCGGCAATATCCGTACAGGAGTACGTTACGGTGTAATTATAGACACCCGGAGCAACCGGTGCTTGCAACACCGTGCGCATCGTAATAGCGCCGGTCGGACGAAGCCGAAAGGAGGTCCCCCCAAAATCTCCCAGACCAGGCACTGTTGCCTCGTGATTAGTGAGAGAATCAACGCCCGTATTTTCTACGTTCAGCTCCAGGTAAACAAACCTGCCGGGAGGTAATGTTAGCATATTTGTGCCGCCGGAACCAAGACCACAGGAACTAAGGTCATCCTCTTCATCGCAAATGTCCCGGGCAACGTACAGCTCCATACTCGTCGCAGCCATCGGAGCGGCTACCGTTACGGTAAAAGGTGCGGAATCCGTCACTTCATTACCGGCCTGATCCTCGGCGGTGTAGGTGATGGTATAGTTGTAGACTCCGGGAGTATTGGGTGGGTCCAGCAGGTATCTGGCGGTCAGGCTGCCTCCCGCAGCAATATCTGCGGACGTCGTTACCACCTCCCCGATGCCGTTACTCAGGCTCCACGTATGGTTGGTCAACGTAGACAATCCGTCATTCTCAGCTGGCATTTCCAGGTAAACAATATCCCCCGCGGGAATCTCCAATGTAGATCCGCCTCCGGTGCCAATGCCACAGGTCGATAAGTCCGTTACATTTGTACAAATATCTTCTGCATTGTATAGTTCTGCTCCCACAGAGGCCTCCGGAGCAACAACATCAAGGATGTAGGTACCCTCTACAACGAGGCTATTCCCCGCCGAGTTTTCCAGCGTGGCCTTTACCGTTGCCTCCACAAAGCGTGGTAAAGTCTCAGCCGGGAAAATTCGATTAGCGGTTACCGTTGCTCCCGGAGAAATGTTGACTGCCATTACCGGGACAATAACTCCTCGGTCCGTATCATCTATAGTTGCCTGAGTAATTGTTCCGCCAGAATTATTCGTCAGCCGATAAGTAACAATAATCTGTCCGTCCTCTCCGGGCAGATATGTAAGCATATCCATACCGTTAGGGACATTGACACAATCAGTATTTGGGTCATTGATTACGGGGTTACACTGATCTTCAGCCAGTCCGATCGATGCCGTAATCGTAATATTCTGGGCGCGGGCGCTGGTGCAAAGGAAGAACAGCAAAAGCAATAGGAAGAAGTAGCGCATGGTCCGGTAGGTTTTCCTTAGTGACGAAGGCCGAGCGCACTATCCATAAGCCCTCTAAAAATTTCCATAAATTTCTCTCCGGGCGCAGCGGCCAACTTCACCCGGACGGGTGAAAATCCGGCGCTCCTCCTAAGCCTACCGAATCCCTTGTATTAACGTAAGGTTTGGACGAAGCAATAATGCAAGTTGCAGGCTATCATCCTTTAATCTCCCGTGATTATCAAGTCTGTTAGTCTCTTAGCCTGTTAGGCAGTCATGACCGTTTAACAGGCTAAAAGACGAACAGACGAAACAAACCAAACATAGTACTTGATCCATTTCAACAAGAGGAAACCAAGCATTCTTGCCAAACCTCACGTTATATTTACTACCGTACCACCCAAACACACAATCACCCACCCGGGTGAGTATTCAGACACTCGCCCATTGCTACCTTCATAGCATGAATGAAGAAGCTGCTCCTCGCATCTTAATCGTAGAAGACGAGGCCCTCATTGCCGCAGAAATCGAGATGACCCTCAGGCGGATGGGCTACCGGATTGCGGGCAAAGCCCGCAATGGCGACCTTGCTTTAGACCTGTTAGCCAGCAGTCAACCAGACCTGGCTCTCCTTGATATCAACATAAAAGGATCCCGCTCCGGGATAGACCTGGCCAACATCATCCGTCAGAAGTACAACTACCCCTTTGTCTTCCTTACTGCTTTCGCGGACCGGGACACCTTGAGCAAAGTCAAGAGTACCCTGCCCTACGGTTACGTCGTAAAACCCTTTAACGACAATGACCTACTGAGTGCCATAGAGCTTGCGCTCCATAAATACGCCACGGAACAGGGGCCAGCCCTTCCCTCCCGAGACGCTATTAACGCACAAATTGTAACGGGACTCTCCTCGCGGGAATACGAAGTTCTGCAACTACTCCACGACGGTCTCTCCTACCGCGAGGTGGCAGACGCCCTTCACCTGGGGCTTAACACCATCAAGACCTACCAAAAGGCCCTCTTTGCCAAAGCTGGCATCTCCTCCCGCCACCAACTTAATGCCTGGGTAAAATCCCTTAGCTCATGAAGCCTTTTTCCTTCCTTGTCATTATCACCATCTTCTTGTCCGGCATCAGCTTACGGGCCCAACGAGCGATTATAGATTCCATGCGCCGGGATGTTGCCCAAGCATCTACAGATTCCCTCCGTTTTGATGCCTACTATAAATACACCTATCGGTTTGGTTACCGTGACAGTGCCGCAGCAAGTTTGCGCGTGGACACCCTGAGCAGTTATGTTCCTGCCGAAACACCCTCGTGGTATGAGGCCAGGGCGGTATACCTACGTTCACAGATTCAGCGCCACCACGGGGATATGGCAAACGCAAAAACCACCATCACCGAGGCCATCCGGTTGAGCCGGATGAGCGGGGACAGTAATAAGGTTGCGGACTACCTGCACGCCAAGGCCCGGTTGTACCTGCCGGCCGGAGCATTTGATGAGGCGCTACGCCTCTCGCAGCAGGCTTTTGACCTTTATCGACAGGTGGATAATCCCAGCGGCCAGGTAAACACCCTGAATGCTATGGGGCTCATTCAACGCCAAATGGGCAATAAGGAAGAAGCACTAGCTTACTACGAAAAATGCTACGAGCTGGGCCGGGAGCATAGTCACCGAAAAGCTTTTCTCGGCATCATCTCCAACCTTGCCATTGCGCATCAAAACCTGGAGCGCTACGACAAGGCTATTGCTCTCTATCGCGAAGGGCTTGAGCTTGCCGAAAAGCCGCCCATCCAGTACCGGCGCCGTGCCTACCTGCAGACGAACCTGGCGGGGCTACATCAAAAACGGGAACAGTACGAAGCTTCCGTCCAGGAAATGACCAAAGCCTATAAATTCTTCGAGCAACAAGGAAGTTTAAAGGAAAAATGCGCAGCATCATGGGGATTAGCCAGCTCCTACTTCGAGCTGCATCGCTACAGCGACGCCATTGATTTCAGCCGCCTGGCCCTCAGCCAGGCTGGGGAGCAAAAGCAGCTCCGCAGCCAAATTCATCACCTGCTTTCGGCTGCATTTAAAGCTACCGGAAGACCGGACAGCGCAATCACACATTTGGAGACCTACGCCGAATTAAGCCAGGAGTTAACCAAAGAGGCCAACGATAAATCCGTAGCGGAGTTAGAGGCCCGGTTTCAAAACCGGGAGCAGAAGCTGGAGATCGACCGGCTAGCGACCGAGGACGCCGCAAAAGCCACCAGGCTTAGACAGCGCAGCTACATCATTGGAGTAACCCTGATGGGTTTGGTGCTACTCGGCTTACTCCTTTGGCGCAATTTGCGCCAACGAAAGCTCATTGAAAATCAGAACAGCCTGATTTCACGAGCCTTGAAAGACAAAGAACTGCTCCTGAAAGAAATTCACCACCGGGTAAAGAACAACCTCCAAATGGTCTCCAGCCTGCTCAATATGCAGACCCATTTCATCGAAGACAAAGCCGCTGCCGATGCCCTCCAGCTCGGCAGAAGCCGGGTACGGAGCATGGCGCTGATCCACCAAAAGCTTTATGTAGGAGATACCGTATCGACAATAGTTGATGCCAAAGACTACCTGGAAAGACTAGCCAGAGAAGTTGTCGACACCCACTCCCCTCCAGGCACTGACATCGACCTGCAACTTGATATTGCTCCTTTGCAAATGGATATTGACCTGGTCGTTCCACTTGGTCTGCTAACGAATGAGGCCGTCACGAATGCCGTAAAGTACGCCTACAATAATCGCACCAAAGGTTTACTCGCAATCAAATTAGCGCAGCATAATGACGAGTATGTACTGACCGTAAAAGATGATGGCCCTGGAATTAACCAGAGCCAGGATGAGGAAAAGAACGCCTCCTTCGGTCAGCTGCTCATGCAAACATTGGCAGAACAACTCGAAGGAACATTGGCTGTCACGGATTCAGGCGATGGCATGCAGGTAATACTTAGGTTTCAAAGTAACGCCTGAAGAACAGGTCTTAACGCCTGAGGGGTTTGCCCCTCCAAGCGCTAACCTAACTCCTTGATCATATCCGCAACGAAGTAGTTCTTCAGGTCAAAATCTGCCTGAAGGAGTTCCGTTACCGGGCGGTACAGCACGGCGAAAGAAGAAGCAAGGATCACAATAGGAAGCAAGAACATAAGGATGGATTTAAGCGGGTAATGAATTGAATTCAGCGTAGGGACGTCTCCTGCTAACCGATTCCATAAATCCTGCTATTTTTTTAAAGTGTGGGATTAAGACCATGTCGCTGTTGTGGTTGTCACAATAGCCATTTACTGCTTCGAAACACCAGGCAGGCCACATTGCGCATCTTATCAACATGCCAATAGTCCCGCTGAAAAGCTTCCTATCTTTCCTACTATTACTAACCGGGGCCTCCTTGTATTCCTGCACCTGTGGGTATCAGCCGATGAACGAGGTGATTTTCGACAGCTACGACTTTGTAGCCCATATCCGCATCGAGGAGGTCGCAGCAATTAACGGGCCACACGCAATTTTTCCCGCTTTCAATGATCCGGAGACAATTGTCTCCTTCAGTATCCTTACCCTCTATCGCGGTGCACGCAAGGAGGTAGCCTATGAGCTTGATCGTACCTCTTCCTGCGGTACGTTTTACCAAGCGGGAGAAGAATACATTGTCTCTGCCAGAACGGGGAAGGACGGGATTCCACGCTTGCACAGTTGTACCCTTTCCAGCATTTACCGCAACCACAAGGGAGCGCGCGTTTTGGAATACAGTTACCCATCCCGACTAAAGGGTTGGCTGGATTCATTGTGCCAACTCACCCCCTCCACCCTGGCCCTCAGCGGGCCAGACACCATCCGCCAGTATTTCCCCGACGGCACCCTTGCCGAGTCGACGGCCTACTTCAACGGCCAGCCTCACGGACCATCCCGTTACTACTACGCCAATGGCACATTGATGGACGAACGGTATTTCCGGCACGGCACCGCTACGGGTGCCCGCCAATACTTCCGTGAGGATGGCACCTTAGCCTACAGGCTAACGTACAATGATGCCGGACAAGTCATCCATGAGCTAACCATGCCAGACAGCTTCAGGGAACGTCGCTGCGAGACCGACTATGTCGCAGGGACCGAAGTAAAAACAACAACCTGCTACTGGAAAAATGGACGGCGCTATTCCAAAATCAAACAGGATAATTACGACATCCAGGAAGCCCGCTACTATTCCCGCAAAGGAGACCTCATTCACCATGTTCAGCACCACGGTTGGGACCAGGAGACCGTCCTGTTAGACTCCCTGGCCAACTGACAATGAACAAGCTCAAAATCTACCGTATTTTGTCCACATGGCTTCCTCTCCCATCGATGAGTTGTTCGCGCTGCTTAATGCCCAACAAATGTGGCACAAAACCCTCGAACTGAAACGTGGTGACTTTCTGCACCAGGCAGGTGACCTTGACACGAACATCTACTATGTTGCCAGTGGCACCCTACGGTCTTACGTCTTCGTCAACGACGAAGAACAGATCATCCGCTTTGGGTATGAAGGCGACTTTATGGCGGCCATGGATAGTTTCATGACGGGTAAGCCAACGATCCTCTATGCTGATGCGCTACGCAAGTCGACCGTAAAAATCATGCGTAAAACCGCCTATCAGGAAGTCTTACGTACGCACCCTGAGATTAATCGCCTCTGGCAGAAAATCGTATCCTGGATGGTCATCGGGCAACTTGAGCGAGAAATCGATCTGCTGACTAACAGCCCCGAAGAGCGCTACCAACGCGTGTTGCAAAGGAGCCCCCGCCTCTTTCAGGAAATCCCGGCCAAATACATCGCGAACTATTTGCGCATGACCCCCGAGACCTTATCCCGGATCAAGAAAGGAGGTGGGTAGTAATTAGTGGGTAGTGGGTAGTGCGGGCCTTACTGGAAATACAAGGATTTCTAGTTCCTGGCTCCTGCCCCCTTAGCTTCCTAGCCCCTATTTCCTAGCTCCTAGCTCTCTATTTCCAAATCCCTCCCCTTTTCAGAATTCTTGCGTCAAATCAATTTTTGCGTAGACCGAGCCCTGCATCTTTGTATCCGTAAGCAAGCAACTTTAACTTCAAATCATTAAACTCAATTATCTATGAAAGCTCGTTCTGCTTCCCAACTCCTCCAGAAATTAACGGACCTGACCAAAAGGAATATAGCTGCCGCTGAAACATTGGCTAATCTTGACGACGGTACCCTGCACCTGCGGCCGCGCCCTGATGCCTGGAATGCTCTCGATTGTTTGGCGCACCTGAACCATTACGGAGATTTTTATCTGCCGGAGATTCGCCGCCAAATAACGCAGAGCAAACACCGTAAAAACACTACGACCTTCACCTCCTCGTGGCTGGGTAATTACTTCGCGACCGGGATGAAGCCGGGACCAACAACCCGGAAAATAAAAACCCTGAAAAATGCGGACCCTGCGAATTTCACGCAGCCCGTAGACCGAAGTGTCATCACCGAATTTCTCCGCCAGCAGGAGGATATACTGGAGCTGCTCCAATTAGCGGAAAAGGTGGACCTTTCAAAAACGAAAACCGGCATCAGTATTACCCGCTTAATCCGCCTCCGTTTGGGAGATACGCTTCGGGTTGTCATCTATCATAACTGGCGCCACATTGAGCAGGCTCAGCATGCTTGCCAAGTTACTCCTCTTGCTAGCGCTGTGTAATCAACGCGATTCGTACCATTTCGCACGCTAGGCAAAAAGAAAGGCCCGTCAGGTTACACTGACGGGCCTTTCTATCGGGTCTGGTACAGCCCCCTTATTTGCGTTTCAGGGAACGCATGTCGGCGAGGATGTTCAGTGCTTCATCGATGTATACATCTTTGGACACGTTTTCCTTAAACTCGCGGTTTTCCTTGATCTTGCTCTCGTCAACTTCAATCTCTTCCATATCAACGTCGATGTTAGCAACCCCGGCGGTAACCACCTGGTCATAGAGTCCTTTGTATTGCTCTGCTTCCTTCTTGTTGGCCTCGTCCATAGCAGTGTATTCAGCCAGGGTCAGAGGGAAGCTGTTGCGGTCGCGCTGACGTTTCACCCGCTTTGCATTTTCCTGAATCTTACGGAAGGTAGCATTGTTAGCGACCCGGTTATTAGACCGCTCGCGCAGGGTTTCCATGAAGTCAACCCGGTAAACATTCTGGCTGTATTCCGCTGGCTCGATTTCCGTCCAGGGCAGTGGAGCAGTCTGCTGACGCTCTCCCGTTTCCAGCAGTGAGCGACTGTCCGGCAAGACGATGTCGGAGGACACGCCGCGCAGCTGCGTAGAACCACCGTCGATGCGGTAGAACTTCTGCATCGTGAGTTTCACGGTACCCAGTGGCTTTACGTCGGAGCGGCCAGGAACCGTGCGGTCCAGGTCAATAAAGCGCTGAACGGTGCCTTTACCAAAAGTTTGTGGGCTACCGACGATTACGGCACGGCCGTAATCCTGCAGGGCTGCCGCCAGGATCTCACTGGCAGAGGCAGAATACTGGTTTACGAGCACGACCAGCGGGCCGTCGTAGACCACGCCCGGGTCTTTATCCCGCAGTACTTCCTTGCGGCCGCCACGGCCGGCAACCTGAACAACTGGTCCTTCGGGAATGAAGAACCCCGTCATGTCCACCACATCACGCAGTGAGCCACCTCCGTTGTTGCGCAGGTCAAGGATGACGCCGTCAACATCCTGGTCTTTCAATTTGAGTAACTCCGTTTTGATGTCCTTAGCCGAAAAGCGACCATCAGCATTTTGGAAATCAGCGTAGAAACTGGGCAGGTTGATGTATCCTACTTTTTCGCCTTCGCCTTCACCATCCAGTATCAGTGACTTGGCGTAGTTGTCTTCAATGACAACTACATCCCGCACAATGGAGATTTCCTTGATGGTGCCATCGGGCTTACGGATTTTCAGGAATACCGTAGTCCCCTTATCTCCCCGGATGTGGGTAACGACGTCCTCAACGAGCATGTCTTTGATGTCCAGTGCCTCTTCCTGCCCTTCCTGGCGGACGGCCATAATGACGTCATCCTCTTTTAGCTCGCCGGCTTTGTAAGCCGGGCCGCCGACCACAATGGTGGTGATCTTGGTGTAGCTCCCTTCGTTTTGCAGGGTCGCACCAATACCTTCCAATCTTCCGCTGAAACGGATATCAAAGCTTTCTTTGTCTTTGGGACGGTAGTAGTTGGTATGCGGATCAAACATGGACGTCAGCGCATTGAGGTACTGGCTCCGACGGATACTCAGCTTGGATTTACGCATCCGCTCGTACCATTTATTGTAGCGATCGAGCGTCTTCTCCCGTGCTTCTGCTTCAAGTTCGGTTACGGACATTTTTTCCATAGGTTCGTCCGAATCCTGAGAATCTTCAATTTCGTTTTGCTTGGCCACAATCTGGCCCAGAATATCGCGCTTGATGTACGCTTCCCAGTAGCGCTTCAGCTCCTTGTCATTAGCACTCCAGCCAGAATCTTCGTCTGGCATTTCAATTTCCTGACCGGCGTTCAGGTCAAAGGGACGTTCCAGAATTTCCTGGTACCACTTCTCTGTTTTATCAAGACTTTCGGTCCAGTGCTGCTGCACCAGATCAAAAAACTCGTAGGAGCCCGCGTTGATCTGATCATCCACCGTGGACTCATGCTTGGAAAACGCCTTGGTATCCTGCTGGGTAAAAAACAGACGCGCACCATCTACGTCGTTCAGATAGAAATTGTAAGCCCGTGCACTAAACGCATCATCAATCTCCATCGGCTGGTAGTGAAACCGCTGCAGATTGCGCATCATCGTTTGAATGATCACTGACTCCTTTTCACCAGGAGGTACTTCTGCTGGTTGGAAAGCAATAAAGCCCAGCACAATGGTGAAGAAGAACGAGAATAGCAGAACGCCTTGCTTTTTCATAAACTATAATTTTCCCGTATTAACACGGACTGACATAACGCAAAAACACGCATTATTATTCGGTTGTTGAGGGGTACTGGCAAATATATTCACCATTCAACAGTTTCGCAGCCTCACTTTAGTCGTGAGGACCAATACTCCGTAAATTAGTCAGCGTGAGGCTTCAGTGCCGGCTTTTTGCTCGATGACCAAAAAGGAAGGCTTCAAAGTACCGTAAACACAGACCTGCAATCTTTCCATGATGTCAGCGGGCAAAAAACAAGCAAACAGCCACGAATCCTTAGTTTCCGGGGTATGGTATGCCTAAGGTAAATGTTTTGGTTCGTAAGAGGGTTCAGATCAGGCTTGTCGGCTACTGGCTTTAACGGTCCTTTAAGGTTATCCCCGGGAATCTTCCTCGGAAACGCCCTTTTGCGCGGCCGCAGGTGCCAGGAAGGGTATTAAGCGAACGCGAGACCGGAGCATTATTGCTTCCAGCTATTTGGGTTTTAAAGCTCTATAGTAGATAGTTGTCGTCGGTAGCGACGTAAAGCATGCCTGACGTCCAACTTTCTACACCACGTGAGGAGTAGCGTGTTCTTCGTTTCGAACACGGTGTCGCAAAGACCAAAATCACTGGTTAACGATGAGATTTCTCAACACCAACCGACCGTCATCAAGCCGCAAGCGTAATAAATGCAGCCCGGCAGGAACGTCTACTAAGGAAAGCCTTCCAATTTCGCCTTTAGCAATCATTATTCCTCGTTGGGTGATTAACCGCCCCGTTCCGCCAATTAGGGATATCCGTACCACCCCGGCATCAGCCACCGAAAAGGCAACTTCCCGAGTAGCAGGGTTGGGAAATACCTTAGCGGAAGATGCGATTGGTATCGCCGTGTTATCGATACTTACAATCGGGTCCGCACAGGGACTGCCTTCGTCCCCTACGGGTCCGAGACGGAAGTTCGGGAAGGTCGGTTGGTCCCGAAATACATAACGCCCTAATGGCAAGCCACCCTGATCCCAACCGCAAGTATCCCCCCGTTCATCAGGATTGTGAATAACGTGGTGCCGATCACCGTTAACCATGTAAGCATAAATCTTACAATCAGGTCCTAATTGCATCACCTGTACCGTTGGTGGCAATAGCATGGACCCGTCATCCACCATTTCTGCAATCAGCAACTGACTCTCCGCAATATCATCTGCCCAGAGATCATATTGATAGACCTCCAGTTCGTTGTTTACGTAAGCATACTGCCCGCTGGGAGATACAGCAACGCTGCCAAATCGTAACTGACGAGGCGTTCCCTGCGGAAAAGGGATGTGTCGGAAATTACTCAAGGTTCCCGTAAACCGGTCAAAGTCAAATAACCGCAAGCCTTGTTGCACACTAAACCGAACCAATTGATCTCCCTGAGGGGTGAACACCATCTGATCACCCGCTACATTGTAACTACTGTCAACAAGGCCTATGAATTGATTATCCTGAAAGGAAACCCCCGAACTATCAATCAGATATGTTCCGTAGCCATTACTATTCCCCAGCGCATTAATATACCACCAATCTCTACCGTTGGCGTGTCGAATTAGGTTTGATTTTGGCTCCCGGTAGAGTGAATCGACTAATACGTTTTTTGCCATCACTCTCCCAGCACCATTATTGGCCCTCATGTCAACTATGGAATACAAAAGCTGATCTATGCCAACCGTTTGCGGAGTACCCGGATCATAATCATAAGCGATTCTAAGGTGAATCAAAAGATATTGATCAAGATGGCCAGGCCACGGAACAATCCAGCTCCTTTGAGGTGCCGTAGGGTAGCCACGCGGAAACTCATCAAAAGGATTACAGAAATCATCGTAAACCTCTCCGGGATTAATTCCTTGCCCATTCTCCATCAACTCATGGCGCTAGTTGTATATCCGGCAACCGTTGGTGTATAATGCTAAGTTTCCTTGGGCGTCGCAAATGGAGGAAGACGCACCAGCCATTACTAAGTCAGTACTCAAATCTTCAGTAACCGGGAAGCCTGAAGAAAAGTCAATGAGTAGGGCGTCATCACGATCCGCATGTACCCAGACATTATCATGGTACGGCTGCGCATTTAAAAGTATTTCCCCGGTCGTACTTAAAAATAGGCAGATGGTAAAAAAGAGCTTTCTCATTATCTACAAATAGGAGATTTAGGTTAGTTCGTAAATTACTCCTTTATTTTTTGCGTGAAAAGTGTCTAGGCCGTACGATTATATACCTAGGCTGTGGCCACTGAGCTTGTCGAACGTGCGGATACACTAGAAAGCGCCAAGCTTACATCATCTCGCACCAGGTACAAGTTGGCGCATTGAGCAAATCAATATTGAACCTGCACCTCAACTACGCTCGGCGTAAACACCAACTTCGTTCATGACCATTAAGTTAAAAAGTAATGCGTTGCTTTTGGCTTAAAAACGCGTAGCGTTTTCTGGGTAGCCCTACCAGCTGCAGGCATTTTGAGGAGGGTTGGAAGGGAATAAAAAGCTTAACTTGATAGTATTGCAACTTCGCTGGCCTCGCCCAAAGCAAGCAGGCCCTCAACGCGAACGTCGGGGGCCTGACTACTATTTGACTAGTTGACTTTCTACTATTTGACTACTCCCCTTACTGCAACTGGAACCTGACTACCACACCACCGCTGGCTGCGGTTTGCGGGAAACCGAGGGGGTTAAAGGGTTCGGTTTTCCGGTAGTCAAAGAAGGCACGCAGACTCAATAGGTCATTCACCTGGTACTCAACCGAGGGAGCGAAAGTCAGTACGCGGCTACCTTCAACAATCTCGCGGATGGTCGGATTCTGCCGGCTGGCGTAAGTGATGCCTTCCCGTAAGCTGAAGTTGAACTGAATGTCCATATCGCTGACTTTAAGTCGGCCTCCTGAGCGGCTTGCACCTTGGTTTCGGCCTCCCCGCTGGGGTTGCGCCTTCTCTTCTTCTTGTTCGCGTTTACTGCGCCGTTTCTTCTTCTTTCCCTGTAGGAAACCGATCTCAATTTCCTCCAGTACGACCCCGAAGCCTCCCACAATTTCCGTGGACACCTGTTCGCTTAGCAGCTTACTGACGAAGTTGATGCTCCGATTGTCCTGAGACTGGTAGGCAAAATTTACCGACAAGCCATTCTGCAGCTCAGCTTCTATTCCAATCAGCGGGGCGAACGACTTTGATTCCGTCAGGTTCGGAATTTCCACCCGCGGGAAGAAGTTCAGCGAGACCGTATCGTAACCGACCAGGGCGGCCGGACGGGTCGCATCCTCCAGTGCGTCCAGGTAATCGAGGCTCGTACCGTAGCTACTGATGGCAAAGGTAGACTGGAAACCATGGGTAATGTTTACCCGCCGGAAAACCTCGCCCAGGTTACCAACCTTATCCAGGCCGTTATAGGTCAAACGCCAGTTAGGGCTCGCCTTGAGGTCGAACGGATTAAGGCTTACGGAGTTGGCATCTTCACCACGGTAAGCGGCCAGGAAGGCAGGCAACAATACATCTTGTTGATTAGGCCCATAACCAAACGAGTAGCCCTGCGCTGCCAGCACGGGGTCTTCGTGCAGCGTACCATTGCCTAACCGCTGCGAGATGATCTGCCGGTTAGACTCGAAGGTGGCGAAGAGTGCGTCCAGATCCTCAATACCCTGACTGAAGAGCGTGTTAGCACCACCATTGGTGAAGGAGAGGGCACCATCCCGTACCGGGATCGCGTGAACGAATGGGAAATCCTGAGCAGGTTGTCCGGGCTCCGCTTTTTCCTGGACTTTAAAGCTTTCCGAGTAATTCTCGGTGAACGTCCGGTCCATGGTCAATTCCAGTCGGAAATCCCGGAAAGGCTCGATGGTCAGGTTACCATCCCACCGCTTGGTGTAGGTCTGGATGACGTCCTGACTCAGGAAGACATTATCGGAGATGTAGCCGGCTTCGGCCAGGTTTTGCAGGTAGTCCACGTCGGTGCCCTGCTCATCTAGTGTGAGTTCCCGGATACGGGGCTGTGCCCCCGTAACGAATCCCCAGCCAGGCGCCTCAAAGCCCTGGTTTTGCCCGAAGAGCCCCGGCTCGGGCAGGAAGCCCGGAATAATGGTCTCGAAGTCTTCGCTGTAGTTCACGCGCAGGCTCCGGACGAGCATCAACGGCCGGATGAGAGCTCGCATGGCATCGCTGGGGCCAGCGTTTTTCTTCCGCCGTTTTGCCTTGTCGTCGCCTTCTTTCCCATCTCCTTTGTCATCGCGTGCCTGCCGGTCACGCGTAGCCCGGCCCCGGGTCCGGCGCTTCGGCCGGTTGATCTGCCGCAGGAAGTCAAACTGGTCATAGAATTTCTCAAAATTCAGGTTGACCGTAAGCTGACGGCTCTGGGAGTTCTGAATGAGGTTACCCAGTGATCCTCCGTCCTCTTCCGAGAGGTTCTGCAAACTGAGGGGAGCCGCACTCCAGGTGTAGTTACCAAGATAGTTGGCCCGCACGTCAATGAAATCCAGGAAGGGCAGGAAGCGCAGTGGGAGCTGGTAGCTGGCATTTACCCCTTGGGTGAACAGCTTAGGGCGACCACCATCCATGAGGTTACTCCAGATACTGTCGCTTCGCAGCTGTGCTTTTTCCTCTTCGGGCAACCCTAACAACCGGTTTTCATCCGGTTCGTCAATGGTCGCATTCATGTTCGCGTTGTAGCCCAACTTGAGGCTTCGCGTCAGGTCCCAACGGACGTTGTAGGTTCTATCCCAGGTAAAGCGCTTGTTGTAGAAGGTATTGAACTCATCATCCAAGCCCGAGAAGCGGTAAGAAGTGGTGGCAAAGCTCCGGTTGAGGACATTCGCGATCGTAACGCTATTGGGCAGCGGATTGAGGTTGAACTCACTCAGCAGCTTCAGGTACTTACTCTTGATGCCCTTGAAGGGTTCAATGCTCCCTCCCCTACCCCGGGAGAACGTGTAATCCAGCGCTCCGGTGTGATCCCTGATGGTCTCGTTGGAGATGAAGGGATCGGAACGTTCCGTTTTAGTGTACCCGTAGCTCACACTCAGGTTAGCGGGGTTGAGCGGGCTTTTGGGGTTTCCTCCGGCCGGGGTGATTCCGACATTATTCAGGTTAATGGCAGAAATCTTGTTGATTTCCTGCGCTTGCTCGCGCAGGCTGTCTCGAACCTGAGTGTTATCTGCTATATCGAGTTTATCCGTTAAACGGACATCCAAGTCGTAGGGGTCGTACTCCGGCGTACTTACCGATTTGGAATGCTGGAGGTATACCGGAAGGCGCAATCCCCAGGATTGCGGGAAGAACCGATCCATCGCAATGTTTGCCGCGAGGTCATAGCCAGCCGTTTGCTCCCTGGCACGCTCCGTAACGTTGTCGTCCAGCGCTCCGAATCCGATACTGCTGTAGTTCACGGCCGCCGTTACGTTACCGAGGTCGGCGAGCTGAATATCAGCGCGGGCGATGCCCGCGACACCACCGCGCTCGTCTAACCCCTCCAGCCGCAGCTCGTTGGCCCAAATCTCGGCACTCACTCCGTTACTGTTGATGTCATCTTTTGCTTTAACCCCGATCATGAACACCTTGACAAAGCCGAGGTTGGGGTTACCCTTGACCCTGATCGTATGCCGGGTCAGGAGTTCTTCTTCAGTTAAGCTTCCATCATCCAGCAGGGGCTGGAAGGTTGTTCCGTATTCTTCGCCAATTCCTATGCCCAGATCATTGCGCTCCAGTTTTAACTCCCGAAGTAAGGCCAGGGGCAAGTCAACGGAGTTGACTTTTGGCCAGACAATATCTGCGTAACAGTCCGTATTAGTTGGGTCAATCGCCCGCGGCGGGTTCTCATTCGTCTGGTTGGCACAAGTGGCCGTCAGTGAAGTATCCGACATGGTCAGTGGAACTTCGTATTCGTAGTAGTTGGACTCAAAATCCGAGCCCATCCGGATAAAGAGGCTCAGGTCCCCATCTTTTGGTCGTTGAAAACGGCTATCTCCCAGCGCTTCGGCATGGACGAACATCTTCAACTTTTCGTAAACCCGTAAGTCCGTATCCGTGTACTTGAACACCGCCCGCCGATCGCTGGGCTGCAGGTTCTCCACCTTCAGAGAAAGAGATTGCTCATTCTGTAGCGTATTGATGATTCCGAGGCTCTGTTCCCGAACGATACCGTTTGGCAGTACGTAGTTAAAAGGCAGTCGACTACTGTTCTCTTCAATGTTCACCGCATCGACGTTAAACTCCGTGTTCTCCTCACCACCGAGAATCGGGCCACGCTCGAAGCTGCGGTTGTAACGCCGCCAGCTGTTACGCACCAGTTCAAACTCCGCAAAGCGGAGTACCGTAGGTGCTTCAAAGCCCCGCATGTACATCCTCATGAAGCGGATAGAACGAAAGTCCTGGATGCCGCCAACAGCTACTTTCTGATCCGTGTTAAGCGGTACCCGGAAGCGGTACCAGACCCGGCGGGTGGCGGGGTCCTCCAGGCGGTCCGTGATGAA